>NZ_JAEMRD010000004.1:14054-69790 GCF_016463485.1 Brevundimonas sp. | reverse complement strand
GCGAGTGGCGTTCCGTGCCGCCCGAGAATCTGCTGGTCATCGACACGACCAAGGGCCGAATCCTGGTCGAGCTGATCCCCGAGATCGCCCCACTGCACGTCGACCGGATGCGGTTGCTGACCCGCGCCGGCTTCTTCGACGGCATCGTCTGGCACCGCGTCATCGACCAGTTCATGGCCCAGACCGGTGATCCGCTGGGCACCGGCGAGGGCCAGTCGGCCTATCCCGACCTCAAGGCCGAGTTTACCTTCCGACGCGGCCCCGAGATGGGGTTCACCGCCGTCGCCGCGCCAGCCGGAGGCCAGGTCGGCTTCCTGCACTCCCTGCCGGTCCAGACCCAGCCCGACGCCGTCATGGCCACGACCGCCGATCGCAAGGTCCACGGCTGGGGCCTGTATTGCCCGGGCGTCGCCGGCATGGCCCGCGACGACGCGCCCGACAGCGCCAACTCCCAGTTCTTCCTGATGCGCCAGCCCTATCCCTCGCTGGACAAGCGCTACACCGTCTGGGGCATGGTGGTGTCGGGGCTGGATGTCGTCAGGTCCATCAAGGTGGGCGAGGGCGACGGCGGCATTGTCAATGACCCCGACCGCATGACCCGCGTCCGCATCGCCTCGGACCTGCCCGAGGCCGAACGGCCCACGGCGCAGGTCCTGGACACCGCCTCGCCCCGCTTCCAGGCCCTCGCCGCCGAGACCCGTGCGGCTCGGGGCGCGGACTTCTCCGTCTGTGACATCGTCCTGCCGGCCCAGGTGACGGGTCAGCCCCCGTCGCCGCCCAGCCCGTCGCCGCCCGCCGCCTGATCCCGGCCTGACGACCCCTGGCCACGCCGGTGGCTGCGGCGTCGACGTGAGGGCTTGCGGTCGCCCCGCATGGCATCCAGCAACAAACCCTCGCGCAGGCCCCGGTCGGCGACCCGCACCCGCTCACAGGGCCAGGCCCGCTGCACGGCCTCCAGGATCGCCGCACCCGCCAGCACCAGATCGGCCCGGTCCGGCCCGATACAGGCCTCTGCTGCCCGTCCGATCGGCCCAAGGGCCTGAAGTCGCGCCGTCGCCGCATCGCACTGGCCCCGCGTCATCCACAGGCCGTCGATCCGGTCGCGCTGATAGCGGCGCAGGTTCAGATGGATGCCGGCCAGGCTGGTGATCGCCCCCGACGTCCCGACAATATGCCCACGCCCGGCGGCGAACAGCCTGGTGATCTCCGGGTCCGCGAAGCCGCCTGCTGCCAGCGCGGTCTCGACGTCCGCGACCATGGCCTCGTACCAGTCGGCGCCCGATCCGATCGGCTCGGGGTGACGTTCGGCCAGGGTGACAACCCCGATCGGGGCCGACATCCAGCCCACGGTCTCCATCTCGCGCCCGACCTTCTTGAGCCAGGACAGCTCGGTCGAACCGCCGCCGACGTCGATCACCAGCACCGCCTCGGCCCGGGGATCGAACAGGTTCAGACAGCCTCGCACCGACAGCCGGGCTTCCTCGGCCGGGTCGATGATCCGCAGGCGCAGGCCGGTGCCCAGCCGGACCCGCTCGATGAAGGCCTCGCCGTTCTCGGCCTGGCGACAGGCCTGGGTGGCCACGGCGGTCAGGCGGTGCGAGTCCAGTCCCTTGCGCACCACTCGCTCGGCGCAGGCGGCCAGGGCGTCATAGGCCCGGTCCATGGCGGCGGGTTCCAGCCTGCCGGATTGCGACAGGCCCTCGCCCAGCCTCACGATTCGGCTGAAGCTGTCGACGACCCGAAAGCCGTCGCGCATCGGCCGCGCGATCAGCAGCCGGCAATTATTGGTCCCCAGGTCGAGCGCGCCATAGAGGGGCGCGTCGCGACCGGAGCCGCCGAAGCCTGTCGCCACGCCGCCGGGCTCTGCCGGAGGCGCGTTTCGAGGCCGTCGGCGCGGGGACCGATCGCCACGCCCCCGGGGCGCGTCGTCGGATTCCGGCATGGGCCGAGCTTTCAAGTGGGCGCAACCGTTGAGGGCACCCGTCCCGCGCAACCTAGACCCGGCCTGCCTCTCGTCACAAGCCGATATGACAGCCAGATGAACAGGGAGGCGGGCATCCCGCTCAGGCTGGGTCACGTAGTTTTCCCGTCATGACCCAGTCCTCCACAGAGATGACCCGTACCGCCCGGTTCGGCCTCGGCCAGATCGTCCGCCACAAGGAGGCGGTTTTCAGGGGCGTGATCGTCGACGTCGACGCCGTCTATGGCGGTCCCGACGGCCAACCCGGCCCCGACCTGCGCGACCAGCCCTTCTACCGGGTGCTGGCCATGGGCGAGGACGCGGGCTTCCTCGTCTATGCCGCCGAGGACGTGCTGGAGCACGAGACCGAACTGGCCGAACTGTCGCCGGCGGATCAGGCCAAATGGTTCACCCTGGACGATCAGGGCCATCGCGCGCCCCGGATGCAGCCCATTCACTGAACAGGGCGCTGAAGTCGAACTGACGCTCTGGCGAGGCGTTCGCGCTGGGCCTAGATTGACCGGCCAAGGAGCGTGATCCCCATGTCCGATTTCGAG
Organism: Brevundimonas sp.; assembly: GCF_016463485.1. Taxonomy (GTDB): domain Bacteria; phylum Pseudomonadota; class Alphaproteobacteria; order Caulobacterales; family Caulobacteraceae; genus Brevundimonas. Next base: position 67,273 of record NZ_JAEMRD010000004.1, on the reverse strand, counting down.
CACGTCTTCGCCGAACCCCCGCCGGGTGCCGCCGCTGACTGGACCATCAGCCAGAACTGGTGCGCCTATACCCAGGTCGAGCACGACACCTGGGACACCCTGTACGCCCGCCAGATGAAGATCCTGCCGGGGCGGGCGTCCGACGCCTTCCTGAACGGACTCAGGGCGCTGGATCTGAACACCGGCGGCATCCCCGACTTCGCGGTGATCAACCCCAAGCTCGAGGCCCTGACCGGGTGGACCGTGCATTGCGTGCCGGGCCTAGTGCCGGACGACGTCTTCTTCGATCACCTGGCCAACAGGCGATTCGTATCCGGTCAGTTCATCCGCAAGCCCGACCAGCTGGACTACCTCCAGGAGCCGGACATCTTCCACGACGTCTTCGGCCATGTGCCGATGCTGACAGACCCCGATTTCGCTGACTACATGCAGGCTTACGGCCTCGGTGGTCAGAGGGCGGCCGGTCTGGGCGTGCTGGACCAGTTGGCGCGGCTGTACTGGTACACGGTCGAGTTCGGCCTGATGGAAAGCCCTGATGGCCTGCGCATCTATGGTGCCGGCATCGTGTCGTCGGCGACCGAAAGCGTGTTCGCGCTGGAAGATGGCTCGCCGAACCGGATCGCGTTCGACCTGGAGCGGGTGATGCGGACGCTCTATCGGATCGACGACTTCCAGCAGGTCTATTTCGTCGTACCCTCCATCGAGGCGCTGAAGGCGGCGACCCTCCAGGACTTCGCGCCGATCTATGACCGGTTGCGGGGGGCACCGGAGATCGCCGTGGACGCCGTGCTGCCGGGCGACCGGGTGCTGACGCGGGGCACGCAGAGTTATGCGGCGCGGGGCGGGCGGTTCGCGGCGTGAACAAGGTTGCCGTCACCCTCGGGCTTGACCCGAGGGTCGGACGTTGACCAGGCCGAACAGCGATAGGGCGCACAACCTCGCAACGCATCATCGCACCGCCTGCCGAGGGTCCGGCCCTCGGGTCGAGCCCGAGGGTGACGGAGTGTGAGGTTCACTCATGTACGATCTCGCTGCGAAGTTTCGTGTCCCGCATGAAGACGAACACCAGCAATGACACCCCGATCATCGCCGTGACGTACCAGAAATAGGCGCTCTCGATGCCCTCCAGCTTGAACTTCAGGGCGACGTATTCGGCCGTACCGCCGAACACCGCATTGGCGATGGCATAGGGCAGGGCGACGCCCAGGGCGCGGATGTGGGCGGGGAACAGCTCGGCCTTCACCACGGCGTTGATGGCCGTATAGCCCGAGACGATGACCAGGGCCGCCAGCGATAGCGCAAAGGCCGTGAGCGGGTTGGTCGTGGTGGCGAGCGTTGTCATGATCGGAACGGTGCACAGCACCCCCAGCACCCCGAAGGCGATCATCACCGGCTTCCTGCCGATCCGGTCCGACAGGGCGCCGACGGCGGGCTGGATCAGCATGAAGACGAACAGGGCGGCGGCGCTGATCTCGGTCGCCGTGGCCTTGGGGAAGCCGGCCGTATTGGTCAGGAATTTCTGCAGGTAGGTCGTGTAGGTGTAGAAGGCCAGCGTCCCCCCGGCGGTCAAGCCCATGACCAGCAGGGCTTCCTTCGGGTGTTTCACGAACAGCAGCAGGGCGCTGGAACGCAGGGCGTTCTGGGTGTCCTCTGCCACGAATGCCGAGGTCTCGTCGAGGCGACGCCGCAGCCAGAAGACCACGACGGCCAAGCCGGCACCGACGAAGAAGGGCACGCGCCAGCCCCAGCTCGACAACTGGGCCTCGGTCAGGGTGTTCTGGAGCAGGATCAACAGGGCGAGCGACAAAAGTTGGCCCGAGATCAGGGTGACGTACTGGAAACTGGACCAGAAGCCGCGATGCCTGGCAGTCGCCATCTCGGACAGATAGGTGGCCGACGACCCGTACTCGCCGCCGACGCTGAGCCCCTGAAGCATCCGCGCCAGCAGCAGCAGGCCGGGCGCGAATATGCCGATAGTGGCATAGGTCGGGGTGCAGGCGATGATCAGCGAACCGGTACACATCAGGGTCACCGACAGGGTCAGCCCGGCCTTGCGCCCCTTGCGGTCGGCATAGACCCCCATGATCCAGGCCCCGACCGGGCGCATCAGGAAGCCCACGGCGAAGACGGCGGCGGCCTGGAGCAGTTCGGCCGTGTCGCTGGCCGCCGGGAAGAACAGCGGTGCGAAATACAGGGTGAAGGCCGCATAGGCGTACCAGTCGAACCACTCGACCAGATTGCCGGCCGACCCGCCGACGATGTTGCGCAGGCGACGGGCGGGGGTCATGGGCTCAGCAGTCGATGCGGACGTGGACAAGGGACGCCTCCGGGTTTCGGTTCAGCATAGTCGATTCCAGACGCGCGTCTGCGCCGTCTGCTTTCGCGACGGTGATGGAAGGGCCGGCGGAGCGTCCGGGCCTCCGCCCGGAATAGGGGTAGTGATTACCGTTTCGGCGAAAGACAGACGCTCCGCGTGCGCGGTTTTCCGGGAGCTGTACGGCTCGGTCTCCCGAACCAGCGGGGGTGTTAACCCCTTGCCGCTACCGCGCCCCCGGCGGGAAGGTGACGCCCTTGCGACGTCATCCCCTGAACGATCCGACTCTCTGCGCCAGACCCTTTGACGGTCCGGGGCGACGCAGCTCTCGAAAGAACTGCGCCGGCATCCCCCGGTCCGATCCCGCTCCACACACCCCCGCCGCAACAAGATCGCAAGGCCTTGCGCCCTTCCCCGCGACGGGACAGGCAGCAGTATAGCGGGGCTGGATACCTGGGCGCGTTCGAGAGGCCGAGAAACCTGCAATCGCTTATGCGGCAAGGGAGTGGTGGCTCGAAGTTTGCAACTTCGAGGCGTCGGACGAGCCGAACCTTAACCCGCAGAGGTCATCGCGTGGACAGTCCCGGCCAGGCGATCCAGGTCCCGACGGCATAGGCGAGGCCATAGGCCAGCACGATCAGCGAGCTCCACAGGACGAAGGGCTGTACGCCGCCCTGATTCATGAACAGCGCAGGAATCAACAGCAGGCCGCGCACCAGATAGATGGCCGAAATGACCACCAGCCCCGTCCTGAGCAGGGGCAGGCGGGCGATCAGACCCGCACCGGAAAAGGCGTAGGCGGCCCAGAGCGCCAGTACGCCCGCGATGCCGACGGTGATGGCGGCGGCTCTCCAGTCGCCGCGCTCGGCCATCCGCGCCATGCCTTCGCCCGCGCCGAAGAACCGGTACCAGGAAGGGCCGCCGATGATGACGGCGAGGTGCAGGACCGAGGCTGCGGCGCTGAGCACACCCCCGGTGATGAGGATCGGGTTGGACGCCATCGGGTCAGGTCCGCTGGAACGGATAGAAGGAACCGCCAAGGTCGAGGATGGCGGTCAGGCTGTCCAGTGCCGATCGCGTCTCGACCAGCAGGGCCGGGTCGGCGAGGTCGGCGGGGGCCAGGCGGTCGCGGTAATGCTCGCCGGCCCAGGCGTTCAGGACGCCGAACAGGTTGTCGTTCATCCGCATCGGATCGTAGACGGCGTCGAGCTCGGCCTCGGTCAGGACGACGCGCAGGCGCAGGCAGGCCGGGCCACCGCCATTGCGCATCGACTGGCGCACATCGACGTATTCGACCCGGCCGATCGATCCGTTGGAGGCGGCCAGCGACTGGGCGACGGCGTGGGCGCGAGGGTTCGCTTCCGTCTCGGTCGGGCAGATCAGGGTCAGGCGGTCCTCGCCGGGCAGCCGCACGAGCATGGAGTTGAACAGATAGCTGGAGATGGCGTCCGCCAGCGGCAGGTCGGCGGAGGAGACCTCGACGAAGATCGGCTCGAACCCCTGTGCAGCCGCGCAGATGGCGGCGTGGGTGGCGGCCGTGTCCTCGAAAGCGAGGTCATGGTGAAACAGGGTGTCGAGCGCGCCGACGCAGACGACGTCATTGTGGAAGGTGCCGCCCGCGATGGCGGCGCGGGACTGCTGGGCCAGCACGACACCTGACGCGCCGTGGCGACGGGCGACGGCCTCGCTGGCCTGGCGCGTCTGCCGAGCGGGGAAGGGGCCGTCCCAGGCCTCGAAGGCGTCGCGGCCCCAGACCAGCAGGTTGACGCCCGGCTCACCGTGATCGGCGCACAGGCGGACGTGATTGGCGGCGCCCTCGTCGGCCAGATGGGCGACGGACGGCAGGGCGTCGTGGACGGCGTGGTGGTCGGGGTGCTGGAACAGGGCCTGGAGCGACCGCTTCGTCTGGGCGTGTTCCAGCGACCTGTGCAGGTTGGTGACGAGGTTGGCGGGGGTGAAGTGGACGCGGCCGTCGGCGCTGTCGGCGCTGGGCGTCACCGTCGCGGCATTGGCGGCCCACATCGGCGAGGCGGAACAGGCGGCGGCGGCGAAGGCGGGGGCGTCCTTCCAGGCCTGTTCCAGCACCCGGGCGTCGGAGCCCGTGAAGCCGAGAGTGCGCAGGAAGGGTATGTCGGGGCGTTCGTGCGGCGGCAGGACGAACTGGGGCAGGCCGAGGTCGGCGAGCCGCTTCATCTTCTGCAGGCCTTGCAGGACGGCGGCGCGCGGGTTGGAGGCGTCGCCCTTGTTACGGCCGGAGGCGAGGTTGCCGGGGGACAGGCCTGCATAAGAATGGGTGGGGCCGATCAGGCCGTCGGCATTGGCTTCTACGGCGGTCACCGCAATCCCCGCATCTCGCCCTCGATGTTCTTCACCGCTCCAGCCTCGAAGCTTGCCACCGGATAGGCGCAGTAGTCGGCGGCGTACCAGGCGCTGGGGCGGTGGTTGCCGCTGTCGCCCAGGCCACCGAAGGGCATGTCCCCGGCCGCGCCCGTGGTCGGGCGGTTGAAGTTGACGACGCCCGCGCGGATGCGGCGGATGAAGCTGTCCCAGTTAACGGGGTCATCGGAGATCAGCCCGGCGGACAGGCCGTAGCGGGTGGCGTTGGCGGCCTGGATCGCCGCGTCGAAGGTCGGGACGCGGGTGATCGACAGGAAGGGGGCGAAGATTTCCTCGTCGGGGACCGGGACGCCGGTGACGTCGATGATGGCGGGAAGGACGAAGGCGCCGGACAGGCCATCAATGGGGCCGGACGGGCGGATGATTTTTGCGCCGAGGTCGATGCGCTGTTGCAGGGCGGCGAGGGCAGCGTCGGCTGCGCGTGGTGAGATCAGGGGGCCTGCGTAAGGCTCTGGTGTCGAATCCCAGGGGGCGAAGATCAGCCGCTCGACCATGGCGTTCACGGCCTCGATCACGGCGTCCCCGGCGGGGCCTTCGGGGACGATCAGACGGCGGGCGCAGCTGCAACGCTGGCCGGTGGTGACGAAGGCGGACTGGACCACGAGGCCGGCGACGGCTTCCACATCCGCAGCATCCCAGACCACCAGCGGATTGTTGCCGCCCAGTTCGAGCGCCAGGATGACGTGCGGGTTGTCGGCGAACGTCCTGCGGAAATGGGCGCCGGCCGCGCCCGAGCCGGTGAACATCAGGGCGTCGATCGGCTGGTCCAGCAGGGCGGCGCCGGTGTCGCGACCGCCCTGGATGATGTTGAACACGCCGTCGAGCAGGTCGGCTTCGGCCAGGCATTCTGCCATCAGTGCGCCGGTGTGAGGGGTCTCCTCGGACGGCTTGAACACGACGGTGTCACCCGCCAGCAGGGCAGGCACGATATGGCCGTTAGGCAGGTGGCCGGGGAAGTTGAACGGGCCCAGCACCGCCGCCACCCCGTGCGGGCGGTGACGCAGGGTGGCCGAGCCGAACGCGGTCTGGGCCGTGCGCTCGCCGGTGCGCTCGTCATAGGCGCGGATGGAGATATCGACCTTGCCCGCCATGGAGCCGAGTTCGGCGGTGGTCTCCCACAGGGCCTTGCCGGTTTCGCGGCTGATGGCCTCGGCGATCTCGGGCGCGCGGGCTTTCAGGGCGGTCTGGTAGCGCTTCATCGCGTCGATGCGGTGCTGGCGCGGGCGGTCGGCCCAGTCAGGGAAGGCGGCGCGGGCGGCCTGGACGGCGGCGGCGGTATCGGCGGGAGAGGCCGAGGCGCCTTCCCAGACGGTTTCACCGGTGGCGGGGTTGGTAGATTGGAAGTGGGTCATGCTGAAACTCCCCTTCCCCCTCTTGCGGGGGAAGGTGGCAGGCGGAGCCTGACGGATGGGGGGTGATATCGGGCGTGGAAGAGGGGGGCGAGACTGAGATCAGACAGGTGGTGGACACCCCCCATCCGTCTCGCTCCGCGAGCCACCTCGGTCGATCGCGATGCGCTCTCCCTCGACCCCCGCAAGGGGGGAAGGAACGTCACGTCTTTACCCTGATCGTGTCGCCCGCGCGGACCCTGAGGGCGTCGGCGGTTTCGGAGGACAGGGTGGCGATGTCGCCATCCAGCGATGCGCGTTGGCGGACAGCACGGAACGCGCCGACGCAGTCGGTGGAGATCAGCGACGGCAGTTCGGCCTCGACCTCTGGGGCGATGGCGACGGTCATGCGGCGGGCGTCGCGGACGGTGCGGATGTGGTCGCGGGGACAGGACACGGTCGGGCCGGCGTCGAAGATGTCGACCAGGCCGTTGGGGCGGAAGCCCTCGCTCTCCAGCAGGGCCATGGCCGGGACGCCTTGCGGATGGACCTTGCCGATCACAGCGCGCGCGGCCTCGGGCAACAGGTTGACATAGATGGGGTGGCGGGGGGCCAGGTCGAGGATGAACTGTTTGTCGGTGGAGCCCGTCATCATGTCGGCCTGGTCGAACTCCATCGGGAAGAATTTGTGGGCCACATGGTCCCAGAACGGGCAGGCACCGTCGGGGGTGAAGACGCCCCTTAGCTCGGCCAGGACGGTCTCGGCGAACAGCTCGGGCTCGGCGCCGATCAACATGTAGCGGGATTGGCTGAGCAGACGGCCGGCCCCGCCCTTTCGCCGGTCGGCCTTGAGGAACAGGGAGCCGACCTCGGACCAGCCGGTGCATTCGTTGACCAGGACGAGGGTCTGATGCTCGATCTTGATGTCCAGCGAGGGCGAGGACGAGGCGTTGTTGACCACCCGATAGGAGAAGAAGGGGCGTTTCAGGCCGACGGCGGCCTTGACGCTGCCTATGCCGTCGACGTCGCCGGTGTCGCTCTCCTCGAGCATCAATGTGTACCAGCGTTCCTGGGGCGGAAGGCTGCCGGTGAAGCTGTCGCGGCTCAGGTCCAGGCGATCGGTCAACTGGTCCGGGTCTTCGGGCAGGCTGGTGAAGCCGGGGCCCGACAGGATGGCGAGCTCCAGCAGATGGTCGAGGTCGGCGGGACCGGCGGGGCGGACGACGAGCATCTACATCGTCTCCAGACGCAGGCGTTTCAGTTCGTGCGCGTCGATCTCGCCGGTGGCCAGCTTGCACAGGATCAGAGCCGACAGCTGGGCCCGCTCGACGAAGCTGTCGGGCCAGGCGAACTCCTGGTCCGAATGGATGTCGCCGCCACGGACGCCGAGGGTGTCGATGTTGGGCAGGCCGGCGGCGTGAAGGTTGTTGCCCTCGCAGACGCCGCCGGACGGGGTCCAGGCGATGGGCTGGCCGAGCAAAGCACCCGTGGCTCGGACGGCCTCGAACAGGGCGGTCTGCGACGCATCCATCGGCTTGGGCGCGCGGGTCATGCCGCCGTGCAGGTCCAGCGTCAGGCCCTCGAATGGGGGCGCAGCGACGATCTCGGCGACGGCGTCGGTGATCCAGGCGGCGGATTGCGCATCGGGGACGCGGACGTTGAAGCGGACCACGGCGTTGTCGGCGACGACGTTCAGGGCCCCGCCGCCGCTGATCTTTGCGACATTGACGGTGACGCCTTCGCGGCGGCCGTTCAGGGCGTGAAGGGCGGCGGCGATGATGGCGGCACCGGCGATGGCATTGGCCCCCTCGTGGAAGGCGCGGCCGGCGTGGGCGGCACGGCCGGTGACGATCAGGTGATAGTTGCCGCTGCCTTTTCGGGCCCCCGCCATGGTGCCGTCGGCGAGCGCGGGCTCATAGGTCATGCCGACGTGGCCCGCCGCACCGAGCTCGGCCAGCAGGGGGGCGGAGGCGGGGGAGCCGATCTCTTCGTCGGGGCTGAGCAGGACGGTCCAGCCGAGGTTGGCGCGGTCGGGGTGGGTCTCGAAGGCGTCCAGCGCAGCCAGCATGACCGAGATCCCGCCCTTCATGTCGGCGACGCCGGGACCGTTCAGGGCACCGTCGGAGCGCGTGGTCACCGACTGGAAGCGGCTATCGGCCGGGAAGACGGTGTCGTAGTGGCCGGTCAGGACGACCTGGATGGGGGCGGACGCGCGGGCAGTGATCCGAAGGGCGTCTGCGTGGGCGACGGCCTGCACCGCGCCATCGTCACCGACGGTGGTGGAGCCCTGGGTCGGGATGCGGATGACCTCGGCGGGCAGGCGGCGACCCTGGGCGTCCAGGATGTCGAGCACGGCGTTCAGGCCATCGGTGTTGCGGCTGCCGGAGTTGATCTCGGCCCAGTCGATCGTGCGGCCCACGATCGTGGCTTCGGCCGCTGCGACATGGTCGAGGACGGCCTGATCGGGCTGGAGAATCCGCATCGCCGGACCCTAGCGAGATCGACGGCAAAGGTGAAGCGCAGCGCTCGGCGCGATGCAGATACGGCTTTACTCGCCATATTCGGGTGTTAAGGTCGCTTTACATTCTTGGAGAGGAAGCGATGACCCATTTGTTGCCCACGACCCCCGTGACCACCGAAGCGGAGGCCGAAAAGGCCGCCCGCGCCAGCGCGATCTCGATCATCATCGGGGTGATCGTCGGCATCATCGGGGCCGTCTGGATGGCCACCCAGCCGCATATCGCCGCCGAAGCCATTGCGGCAGCCGAGGCTCAGACCCCCGGCGCGGGTGCGATCGTGGAGGCGACGATGCAGGGGACGATCTGGTTCGGTTACGCGATGATCGTGGTTCAGGCCGTCTTCGCCTTCATCCAGTGGCGCTCACCCAAGAAATGGGTCGCCTTCCTGTTCCTGGCCCTGCTGGCGCTGGGTCTGTTGAGCGTGGTGGCTTCACCGTTCGCGGCGGCGATGAACCCGAACGCGCCAGTGACCCCGATGTGGCAGGTCGCGCTGTCGGGTGTGATCATGGTGATCCAGATCATTCTGCACGTCACCGGCCTGAAGGGCATCAAGAAGCTGGACCAGCTTCAGATGGACGCTGCGCGCTGAGCGTGACGGTCACGATCTATCACAAGCCGACGTGCAGCACGTCGCGCGCGGCCCTCGCTCTCTTGAAGGAGCGGGGGCTGTCGCCGTTGGTGGTCGACTACATGAAGGTGGGCTGGGATCGGGCGACGCTGGAGCGGCTGGGGGCCGCGACGGGTAGTGGCGTGCGTGGCCTGCTGCGGACCAAGGAGGAGGGGGCGAAGGCGCTGCTGGCCTCCGGAGCCGATGATGCGGCGATCATGGCGGCGATGATCGCCGAGCCGGTGCTGGTCGAGCGGCCGATCGTGGAGACGGCCAAGGGCGCGCGGATCGGGCGTCCCGTGGAGACGGTGCTGGAGGTGGTGTGACCTTCTCCCTCCCGCTCGGGGGAGGGTGGTCAAAGCGAAGCGGAGACCGGGTGGGAAGGGCAAGGCAAGACAGCGCCGTAGTGTATTGCCGCACCCAACCTGCCTTTGATCAGCATAGGTGGGTGCATGGAAGTCGCGGTGTCTGGCTCGCCTTGCCGTCCCCACCCGATCGCTTCGCGATCTGCCCTCCCCACAAGGGGGAGGGAGAGCTACTGCCGCGTCGCTTCCCTCGGCGGCCGGGTCGAGCGGCGCCAGCGGATGGACAGGGTCGCTTCGCCCGTGCCACCGAATTTTGAGCTGACCGTCAGGTTCCGGCGGACCTGCCATTCGAGGTTCACCGCCGCGCCGCCCTCGCCGCCACCGATGATCTCCAGATAGACATTGTTGGTGATGTAGCGGCCGCCCGCGACGGTCAGGGCCGAGGCCTCGCCGCCGAAGGACAGCCGGTCCAGCCCGGCCAGTTCGCGCAGATTGCCGATCACGTCGAAACCCCCACCGCCGGCCAGGGACGCGACCCCCGCCGCCAGCTGGGCCGCCTCGAAGGGTGACAGCTGCGAGGCCGAGCGGCCGAACAGGACCTGGGCCAGGATCTCGTCCTGGGGCAGTTGCGGCGTCGAGGTCAGGGCGATCTCGGGCGCGGCGGCGGTGCCGGTGACGCGGATGGTGGCGGTCAGGGCGGGGTCCTCGCGCACCGCCGAAAGGTTAAGGCGAATCCTGGCCGGGTCGGTCGACAGGGACACCGTGCCCCGGTCGTCGAACACGAAGCGTTTGCCGGCGAACTCATAGTCGCCGCGCACGATGCGGGCGGTCCCGCTCAGGTTGGGCTGGGCGATCGTGCCGGTAACCTGGGCGTTGACGCCGAGCACGACATTCAGGCCGCGACCGACGACCCGGACATTGCCGCCCACCGAACGCAGGCCGATGTCGAGGTTGAACTGGGGCCCGCGCTGGCGCTGGACCTGTTCGTCCTCGGTCTCGTCGCCGCCGGGCTTGTTGATCTCGATCACGTCCATGCGGACGACGCCGTTCGAGCCGGGTGGATTGGCCTCGATCCGGGCCTCGTCAATGTTCATCTGGCCGGCCAGACGGATGTTGCCGCCCTCGGAGCGGACGACGGTAATGGGGCCGGAAGCGCGGGCCTCGGCGATGTCGTTGTCGATGATGCGGAAGCGGTTGAGGTTCAGCTCGAAGCTGGAGCCCGAACCCTCGCGCAGGCCGATGCGGCCATCGCCCGAGACCGTGCCGCCCGACCCGTCGTTGGCGCTGAAGGTCTCGACCAGGGCGGTGGTGTCGTCGAACCGTCCGGCCAGTGTCATGCCGTTGAGGACGACCCTGGTGGCGTTGTCGCGGAAAGACCCCTGGGCCACGTCCATACGGCCGTTGATGCGCGGTGCCGCCATGGTGCCGGCGATGGTGGCGTCCAAGTCCACCTGACCCGCCAGCGAGCGCTCGCCGCCCAGGAACAGATCCCAGATCGGCTGGATCTGGCCGTGCAGGTCGATCTTGCCCGACATTGGCCGGGTGCGCACGATGGCGAGGCGGAACGGGGCGGCCGAGGCCTCGACCGGCAGGCTGAGGTCGGCGCTGGCGCGCACGGCGGTGTCGTCGTGCGCCTGGGCCTGGATGCGCAGGACGCTGTCGTTCAGGGTGGCGTTGACGGTGCCGTCCACCGCCAGACCGCGCGGGGCGTCGATGCTGCGGACCTGGGCCAGGGCCATGTCGGCCGAGCCGGACAGGCTGGCCCCCGCGCCGCGCAGGGCGATCTTTCCGGTGACCGAGCCGCGCAGGTCGGGGGCGATGGAGCCCAGTTCGACGGCGGACAGGTCGGCGTCCAGGACCACCGCCTCGGTCGTCTGGCGCAGTTCGCCTTGCAGCACGCCGCCGCCGATGCCGAGGTCGAACCGGGCGGCGTGACCATCGGCAGTCAGGGTGACCACGGCCGGATTGCGGGTCAGGAAGGCGACCTCTCGCACCCGTCCACCGCCGCGCAGGGTCACGGCCTGGCCCACGTCGTTGCGGGAATAGACCCCGCCGCCGTTGAACTGGACGGGGGTGGCACCACCGACATCCATGGACAGGGTGAAGGGCAGGTTCGACAGGGTGCCGCGTCCGTTCAGGTCCAGCGACCGAACCGTCCAGGTCGTGCCGGCCAGGCGGGCGTTGCGGGCCGTGACATCAAGAATTGCGGTGTCATTCCCGGCCCCTTCGGTCAGGCGGACCCGGCCCTCGGCGCTGCCCGAGGTGATGAAGGCACCGGGGCGGGCGCTGAAGGTCAGGTCGGCGCTGGAGGGGACATTGTTCGACAGGGCGATTGCCCCCTGGGCCACCACGCCGCCGGCGTTCAGGTCGACGTCGGTCAGCCGGATGGCCGGGCCGCCGAGGAAGAAATTCCCCGAGGCCGTGGCCGGGCCGTAGTTGGAACCTGCGGCGAGGGTGATCCGGCCGTCGGAGGCGTCGGCGCCCTTGCGGAAGCTCAGGATCATGTGGGTGTTCAGCAGGGTCAGGGGCCCGGCCGCGACCTTGTCGAAGTCGGCGGTCAGGTCGACGCGCGGCTCAGCGAGGGTGCCGGTCAGGGCACCCTCGCCGGTCATGGCCCCGTCGATGGCGACGGGGCCCACGCCGAACGGGCCGCGCGCGTTCCAGTCGAGCGCCAGCCGCAGCGAGCCGTCAAAACCCATCAGGCCCTTGGCATTGGCCGTGCCGGCCGCACCGGTGACGGTCGCCGAGTTCACCTCGATCCGGTTGTTCTGCATCAGGCCGGCGAACTGCAGGCGCGGGGTCGGGCCCAGCAGGCGGTCGGTCTCGGCCTGGCCCGTGACGATGCGGGTGCCGCGACCGTCGAAGGTCAGGTCCCAGGGCATACCCCGGGGCGGCGCGCGGGCGGTGACGACACCGCCGACCTGGCCTTTTGCGCCGGGCCAGATCTTGCCGAAGTCGGTGATGCGGGCGTTGCCCCGGAAACCCAGGCCGCCCAGCAGGTTGCGCGTTCCCGATCCCTCGAAGGTCAGGGCCAGACCTTGCAGGTCCAGTTTCTCGAACAGGAAGACGCCGTCCTTAAGCAGGGCGGTCTCGGCCTTGATGCGAGGGGTCGAGCCCAGCAGGGCGCCGATCAGGCCCTCAGTCACACCACCGGTGACCTGGGCGTCGGTGTCGATGTCGTAGCGACCGGCGGCGGCGCGCACGGTCAGTGGGCCTGCGATCCGGGCGGAGCGATAGCTGATGAGGTCGGTGTTCTGGAGATCGACGCGGCCGTCGAGCGCCCATGTCGAGGCGTCGCCGGTGAATACGCCGGTCCAGGCCGCCGGGCCCGCCAGGTTGAACTTGATCAATCGACTCAGCGAAGGAGTCGAGACCTCGACCTGCACGCCGTCCGGGGCGGAGCGGTCGGACAGGTCGATCAGGCCCTGGGCGCTCGAGGTCAGGTTCTCGGCCATCAGACGCCAGGCGACGCCCTGGACGTCCTTGCGGTTGGCGTCAGGGACGGCGGCGAAGCCGAAGCGGGCGGTGCGGCCGATGCGTTCGACGAAGGGTTCCAGCAGGTCCGAGCCGCTGAAGTCGGCATAGCCGCTGATCCGCGAACCGGCCTTGCCGTAGTGGCCCTTGATCGTCAGGGGGGTGAAGGTGCCGGTGCGGACCACGGCATCGACGATCTCGCCATTGACCAGGGCGGTGGCCGTGAACGGCTGGTCCGGTGAATAGCCCAGGGCTCCGGCGATCGGGCCGCCCTGCGCTTCCTGGGCGCGCAGATTCAGACGCGTGTCCTCGACCTTGGCACCTAGCGTGGCGGCGACGCGCAGGAAGTCGCCGGGCCGGTTCAGGCTGTAGGCGTTGACGGTCGCGTCCTTGGCACCCGAGCGGGGGACGTCGGCCGACCCGGTCAGGCGCCAGCGGCCGTATTCCTTCGAGAAGCCTTCCAGCAGTTCAATGTTGGCCGCGAACCGGTCGATGTCGATCGAGATGGGCATGGGCTGGGGCGGCTTGCCGTCCGGCGGATCGAGCTCGGGGCGACGGACCAGACGGATGGTGCGGGCACTGATGTCGGTGGCGTGAAAGCGGCGTGCGATCAGGGCCGGGTAGGACCAGTCGACCCGGACGTCGGCCGCTTCCAGCCAGACGCCCTTCTGGTCGGTGATGGTCAGGCGGCGGATGGTGAAGTCGTCGAACAGGTCGCCGGTGACGCCCTCGACGTTGATGCGGCCATAGCGGCTGATCTTCTTGCCGGCGATGAAGGAGGTGACGAGGCCGCGACCGGAATCGGACAGCAGATACATCCGGCCGCCCACCAGCAGCACCAGGATCAGTACGGCCAGAACCGCCGCCGTGATCCCGCCGATGAAGGCGGCGAGCTGCAGCCGGGTGCGGCGGCGCTTTTCAGCCTTAGCGGGCGTTTCGGCTTCAGGTTCTGGCGCGGTCGGGTCGGTCAAAACGCCTGACCGATGCTGATATAGACCTGGAAGGTCGGATCGCCCTCGCGCGGGCTGATGGGGAAGGCGATGTCGGCGCGAACCGGGCCGAAGGGCAGCTTGTAGCGGGCCCCGACACCGACGGCGTAGCGCATGTTCGACAGGTCCGGGGCCTCGTCAAAGCCGATCGCACCGGCATCGACGAAGGCCACGGCACCGAAGCTCTGACCGATGTCGCGGCGCACCTCCAGCGAGGTCTCGAACAGGGAGATCCCGCCGCGCGGCGTGTTGTCAGGCAGGCGCGGCCCCACGTCCTGATAGCCGTATCCACGCACCGAACCGCCACCGCCGGAGTAGAACAGGCGATCGGCCGGCACCGTCAGTTCGTCCCCGCCCAGGATGGAGCCCAGCCGGATACGCCCGGCCAGGACGGTGCGGTCCATCACGGGGCGATAGAGCGTGGCCTGTGTCTCGGTGCGCAGGAAAAGCACCGTGTCGTCGCCCGCCACGGCCGTCGGCTGGACGTTCAGGGTGAAGCGGTAGCCCGTCGTCGGGTTCAGCGGATCGTTGGAGCGATCCAGATAGGCTCCGGCGCGTCCCGTCAGGATGGCCAGCTCGCGGTTCAGGCGGATCGGTGCCTGGGTCAGTGGATCGAAGCGACTTTCGTCATATCGACCGACATCCAGGCCGACGCCATAGCTGATCCAGGAGGTCTTGCCGATGCGCTGCTGGAGGTCCGCGGACACGGTCGCGGCGAGGCGGCTGTAGGCGTCGGTGTTCTCGTTGACCAGGGCGGTGGCCAGCTTCAGCGTCTGGGCCGGCCGGCGCCAGTGCGGCAGGGACAGGTCCACGCCCAGACGGCTGTCGATCGTGGCCAGGCGCGCCTGCCAGCGCAGGGTGTCGGCGCGACCGAAGCGATTGTACCAGGTCGAGATCGCTTCGACGGCCGAGCCGCCGGTGACCGAGGTCGTGGCCCCGGTCGTCACCGTCGCCTGGGCGGTGGACAGGGTGATCCCGGCCTCGAGAACACGCCTCGGCCGATCGGCCAGGGTGACGATGACGGGGCGGTTGCCGGCCGCATTGGTCTGGTCCGCCGGGGCCAGCGCCACGCCGACGGTGTCATAGACGCCGGTGTCCAGCAGGCGCCGTTCCAGCTCGGCGACCTTTTCCGGATCGAACCGGTCACCCTCGGCCCAGGGCGCGAGGCCGGCGACCCAGTTCTGACGCGTCCCACCCTCGGTCTCGAGCCTGATCCCGTCCAGCCGGGCCAGCGGCCCGGAGGTGACGCGATAGGTGGGCTGAACGGTAAATGCGGCGTGGTCCACGACGACACGGCGGGGCTGGGTCGCCGCATCGGCATAGCCCCGACGGGTCAGGCCCGCGACGATACGGCCCTCGCCCGCGATGACATCGACGGCGCGACCGGGATCACCGGGGGTCAGGCCGACTTCGGCGGCTGCCGCTGCGGCGGCACCTCGTTCCGGCTCGGGCGCGATCCATTCGATGGCCGGCGGGCCCAGCAGGAAGCGACGACCGGGAATGACCGAGACGATGGCGACCGGGGTCTCATCGCCCTCGACCACGTCATCCAGCGTCGGCTGGTAGTAACCTTCGGATCGCAGCAGGGCCTCGGCGGCTTCGACGGCGGACCGGGCGCGTCGGCGGGCCTCGAACCTGTTGGTGGGCGCGCCGTCGGCCTCGCCCACGGCACGGACCAGCTGGGCACGCAATGTGTCGTCCAGATCGCCGCGAATCTGGGCCTTGGGGTCAGCTTGGGCTGGAGCGGCGAGCGTCAACAGCGCAAGGGTCGCGACGCCGATCGCAGTGGACTGCGGAGCGCGTGCGACAGTCGCGTTCCAGCCGGACTGCGGGGAGGGCCGTGCGATCAATCCCGAACCTTCGTCAACGCGTCACCTGGGTGACGCGTGCGGGTGAAATCACCCCGTCGTGGCACCCATAAGGCGCCGGTCTGAAGCGGCGGTCAGTAGAACAGCGTCTCGCTCTCGGGCTTGACCGTTTCTTCGGAAGCGCGCTGGTCAGCGGGCAGGCTGGAGTTGTCGGTGGTGGACGGTGGGGGCGTTGTCGGCACCGGAGGCTCGACCGGCGGTGGAACCGGAGCCTCCATCGGCGGCGGTGCAGTTTCTTCCTGAGCGGGGCGAGGCTCATCGCAGCCGGCGAGGGCGACGGCACCGAAGGCCAGAGCCAGAACGAGTCTTTTGATCATCGATGTCTTCCCCGCGTCTTCGCGGTCGTGGCTTTGGACAGAGCCGATCCATAGCGGGCATCGGCCGCTCAAGGCAACGAATCCTTGGTGTTTGGTTCGTACAACGGTGCGATGCGAAGCGAGGCCCCATGACGATATCCGGATACGCCATGGCCGCACAGGTGCGCGCCCGCGAACTCGGCTCGCGGCTGGCGCTGGCTGCGTTCATCGGTCTCGTGGCCTGGATCCTGGCGCCGTCGATCTGGCCTGTCGTCTGGGTCGCCGCCGTTCTGGTCTTCCAGGGCGCGGATTGGCTGGTCTGTCGTGAACTGCGACGAGCACCAGAGCGAGAGCCCTCGCAGGCCTACAAGATCGCCTGCTGCACGCTGGCAGCGCTGAACGTCGTCGTCTACGGCGGCATAACGGGCTACCTGTGGTTCTACGGCGGCGAAGAGGGTCGCATCTTCGCGATGATCCAGGCCGCCGGTGGGCTGCTGCACGTCAGCCTGCACATGCATCATACCCGCGCCCTGCTGCTGTCGGCGGTCATTCCCCACGCCCTTTATTTCGCCGGCCTGCCCATCGCGACAGCCATCCTGGAGCACCGCCCGGCCGAACTGCTGATCATGGTCGGCGGCCTGCTCTACATGAGCCATCTGGTCGTCGCCGTCCGCCAGAGTTCGGCGACCACTTCGGGCCTCCAGGCTGCGAATGCCGAGGCCCGCGAAGCCCGGCAAAAGGCCGATGCGGCCAGCGCCGCCAAGTCCGACTTTCTCGCGGTCGTCAGCCACGAGATCCGCACGCCGATGAATGCGGTGATCTCGGCGGCCAACCTGCTGCGGCGTACCCGGCTGGATGCCGAGCAGCGCGAGCATGTGATGATGCTGATCGACGCGGGCGACGTCCTCGTCGGCCTGCTCAACGACGTGCTCGACTTCTCCAAGATCGAGGCGGGCAAGATGCATCTCGAACAGGCCCCGATGGATGTAAGGGCGCGGCTGACGTCGCTCCAACGGTTGTGGGAACCCAAGGCCGAGGCGGGCGGCGTCGGACTGCGGTTCGACATCGCCGACGACACACCGGACGGCATCGTGACCGATGCCCTGCGCTTCCAGCAGATCCTGTTCAACCTGCTGTCCAATGCCCTGAAGTTCACGCGCGAAGGGGAGGTGACGGTAAGCGTCGCCTGGGAAGCGTCGAACGCGACCTTGATCCTGGCCGTCGCCGACACCGGCTGTGGCATCCCCGAGGATCGACTGGCCCACATCTTCGACAGTTTCGAGCAGGCCGATGTCGGCACGACGCGACGCTATGGCGGCACCGGCCTGGGTCTGGCCATCAGCCGCCGGCTCGCCGAGATGATGGGCGGTGACCTGACGGTGACCAGCGTGGTCGACCAGGGCTCGACCTTCACCGTGCGTTTGCCGGCCGAGGCCGTCGTCATGGCTCCGGCCCAGGACAAGGCCCGCCGGGTCGCCGACGCGGGAGCCCTGCGCGGCCGTCAGGTGCTGGCCGCCGACGACCATGCGGTAAACCGGCGTATCCTCAGCCTGCTGCTGGAACCGCACGGCTGCGTGCTGACCCTCGTCGAGAACGGGGCCGAGGCCGTGGCCATCTGTCAGACCCAGGTGTTCGACGCCATCCTGATGGACATGCAGATGCCGGTCATGGACGGGCTGGAGGCCTCGCGCGGCATCCGCAGTGGCGGCGTGAACCGCGACACGCCCCTGATCGCCCTGACCGCCAACGCCATGGACGTCCACCGCGCCGCCTGGGACGAGGTTGGAGCCCAGGCCTTCCTGACCAAGCCGATCGACCCCGTCGTGCTGGCCCGGACCCTGGCGGAGGCCTGCACGCCGGCTGTCGGGACCGACGAACTGGTGCAGGCCGCCTGATCTGGTCTTGACCCGGAGGCCGTGATCGAACAGAAGGCCCACCCGATAGTGCGCGTCCTTAGCTCAGTTGGTTAGAGCATCTGACTTTTAATCAGAGGGTCCTCGGTTCGAGCCCGAGAGGACGTACCATCGGCTGTCCGCTTTCCTCGATCTCAGCCAACTGGCTGAGGATCTGTGCCGGCATCTGATCGCCTACCATCCGTTGCAGGAAGGGGGTTCGGTCGAAGATCTGGTCCCTCAGGGGCCGTAAAGGTCCGGGCAGATGGTGGAACATCCGGCCGACCTTGTACGCAAGTTGCGACACATAGGCCGTATGGGGTTTGCGCCGATCCTCGTAGGCCTGCAGGGCCCCCTTGACCGCCTGGGTGTCGTGCATGTCGATTACTCCCAGTTCCCGGGCCAGAAAATAGCCGTCCTCGATCGACATGCCGGCGCCGTAGGCCGCGTAGGGTGACGTCGGGTGGGCGGCGTCGCCGACCAGGGTGGCACGGCCCCTGGACCATTGCCTGATCGGCGGGCGATCGCGGATTTCCCATCGCTGCATGTTTTCGACCGGCGTCCGGTCGATCAGTTCCCGGACGAGCGGCGAGAACTCCACGGCGCGCTTCTGGCAGAAGCCCAAGAGGTCGACCGGAACAGGGTCCCTGTCCCTGAACGCTTCCAGCACCCACCATTCAAAGCCCCACCGGCCCTCGTGGCGGATCGGAGTGTAGCTGACCTGGGTCGTGCGGTTGTGCGCGATCACACCTTCGCCCGAGGCTCCGCCCTCATCGTAGAGCCAGCCGCCAACCAGATGGAGAAACTGCCGTCGAATGGGGGTGTCGCCCCACAGCGATTTCCGGACAGATGAATTGATGCCATCCGCGCCGATCACGAGGTCGGCGACGACCGGTTCGCGACCTTCAAAAGTGAGTTTCACCGTCTCGCCGAGATCCTCCAGGCCCGTCAGGTTGTGGCTCAACCGGAGGACCCCCTCAGGCAAGGCCGCCAGCATTCGCTGGTAGAGACCCCACCGAAGCAGGCCGATGAAACCGCCTCCATACTCCTCCTCGACCTCGGCCGGCAGCCTCACGTCGGCGCGCAGCCTGCCTTTGGCGTTGGCGAAGATCGTGTGGCAGGGCGCTCCGAGGTCGGTCGTATCGACACCGATGATCTTCAGAACCTTCTGGGGAGGCGGCCACAGGTTGAGGATGTTTCCGGCCGCCTTGACCTCGGCGAACCGCTCATAGATCGAAACCTCGAACCCTTGGCGGAACAGTGCCAGGGCTGCTGCCATGCCCCCCGGCCCCGCCCCGATGACCGCAATACGCCCTCTGGATTCCGCCATTTCCATCCCCTCGCAGTTGTTAATCACTGATCAATTAATCACTGATTAAACGAGGAGGCGAGGCTTGTCACTCCCCCACTTCGCGGGCAATGACGGACCTATGGACACCGGTAGTTCCAACGCAGCGACGCAGGATTCCAGCGGCGAGGATTCAAAGCGCGATCTTTTGCGTTGCGGGCTCGACCATCTGCGAACGGCGGGCCACGCCTCGATATCGGTCAGGGCGCTGGCGATTTGCGCGAACCTGTCGCCCGGTGCGCCATACTACCATTTCGGGACGCGCCGGGGCCTGCTCTGCGCCCTTGCCCTCGAAGGCTTCAGGCAACTTAACGGTGCTGCCGCCAAGATCGTCCGTGACGGCGCTGCCGATCCGAGACGCGTGCTCGCCGACCTCGCGCGGGGCTTCATCGCCTTCAGCCTCGAGAACCCTCATCTGTTTGAGCTGATGTACGAGAGCGAGCTGACGCATCCGGTCGATCCGGCACTCAGCCCGGCTTTCCGCCAGGCGTTTGACATCGTGGTAGACGCGATCGCCGCCGCGCGTGGAGGGGCTGAGGGCGAGCAGAACGTAGTGAGGGCTGTCTCTTTCTGGACGTCGATCTTCGGCCTGGCGCGGCTGTTGCGGTTTGAACTTCTTGACCCCTTCTTTGACCGTGGCTCGCTGGATCTCCAGAGCCTGATGATCGAGGAAGCCGTCGCGGGCGTGTTGCGGGCACCTGGCTAGCGGACCCGGGGCAAGGCGACAGCGTCACAACTCCACTGCCACCTTGAGTTTGACTGACAGGGTCGTAGCCCCGACTGTCATCGGAGACGACGGACGGAACGACAGCCATGCAGGCCTTTGATTTCAACTATGGACCCCGGCTTCATCTCGGGGCGGGCGGATGCGGCCGGCTGGCCGATCTGACGCCGGAGGGGGCTGTCCTGCTCGTCACCGACGCCGGTGTTCGTCGGCTGAGGCTGTGTGATCAGGCGATCCGGGCGCTGGAAGGCGCCGGGCGTTCGGTGGTGATCTTCGATGCGGTCGAGGCCGATCCGTCGGCGGCGACGGTGCTGGCGGCGGTCGAGGCCGGGCGGTCCGCAGGCGTTGGTTCAGTGGTCGGTCTGGGTGGCGGCAGTCCGATGGATGTGGCCAAGCTGGTCGCCTATCTGATCGGCTCGGGCGATGCGCTGGAGACCATATACGGCGTCGATCAGGCCCGGGGACGACGGCTTCCGCTGGTCCTGATCCCGACGACGGCGGGGACCGGGTCCGAGGCCACCGCCGTGGCCATCGTCACGGTCGGCGGGGCGGAGAAGAAGGGGGTGGTGTCGGCCGCCCTCTATGCCGACTGGGCCATTCTGGACGCCGAACTGACGGTGGGGCTGCCGCCCCACATCACCGCGGCGACGGGTGTGGACGCCATGGTTCACGCGATCGAGGCCTTTACCTCGGTGCGCCTCAAGAACCCGATGTCCGACATGATGGCGCGACAGGCGCTGGATCTGTTGAGCCGTAACCTGCTGACCGCCGTCAGGGACGGGCAGGATCGGGACGCGCGCGGGGCGATGCTGCTGGGCGCGCATCTGGCGGGGGTGGCGTTTGCCAATGCGCCAGTGGCGGGGGTCCATGCCCTGGCCTATCCGCTGGGCGGGCATTTCCATGTGCCGCACGGCTTGTCGAACGCCCTGATGCTGCCGCACGTGCTGGGGCACAACATGGCGGCGGCGCTGGACCACTATGCGGAACTGGCCGGGATCGTCTCGCCGGCGCTGGCCGGACGTTCTCGCGAAGCCAGGGGGCAGGGGCTGATCGAGGCGCTGACGACCATGTGCGCCGAGTGCGGACTGGCCGACCGTCTGTCGATGGTTGGCGTCACGGAAGCCGATCTCGATCTGCTGGCGGCCGAGGCGATGAAGCAGCAGCGGCTGCTGGTCAACAACCCCGTGCCGATCGATCAGGATCAGGCACGGGCGCTGTACGCGGCGGCCCTGTGAGACCTAACGCGTCAGCCGCAGGGTAACGCCCACGGTGCGCGGGGCACCGAGGAAGGCACCCAGGGTTCCCGTCTGGAACGGCGCGCCGAAGGCGACCTGTGAGTAGGTTTCGTCCGACAGGTTGCGGCCCCAGAGTTCCACGGACCAGCCGGCGGCCGGGTCGCTGACAGCGAGTGAGCCGTTGCTTAGCCAGTAGGCCTGTTGCACCTTTTCGGGGGCCAGGTCCGAGCCCGTGTTGTAGGCCGACGAATATTTGGTCGCGAGGGTGGCGCGTGCCGTAAGGCCGCCGGCGATGGGGCGTTCGTACACGCCGGACAGGGTGCCGGACCACAGGGGCGCGAACGACAGTCGCGACCCGGCCAGCAGGGGTAGGCCCGCGACGGGCTGATCGCCGTATTCGGTCTGGGCATAGGCCAGGCCGCCTTGCAGGCTCAGGCCTTCGCTCGGGCGGGCGGTCCATTCGATTTCGGCACCCTTGGCGGTCACCTCGGGGATCGAGCGGACCAGGAAGGTCGTGCCGAGGAAGGTGTTGAGCTGGAAATCCTCATAGCGCTGGTGAAAGGCGCTGACGGCGACGGATACCCGGCCGTCCTGTCCCGTGGCGCGCAGGCCGGCTTCGGCAGCGTCCACGGTCTCGGGCGCGAAGGCGGTCGAGGCGTCGGGGACCAGCCCGGTCTGGGCCCGGTCCAGGTTGTAGCCCGCGCTCTTTCGACCCCGCGACCATGAGGCATAGGTCAGCACACCGTCGGCCAGTCGGTATTCGATGCGGCCCACGCCGGACCAGCCGGCGTCGGTCTGGCTCTCGGACACGACCCGCCCGTTGAAGGCCGGGTTGGCCCAGGGCAGGCACAGGGTGGCATTGGTGATGCCCCGCGCCAGAGCCGCCGCGCAGGCCGCGCCGCCGTCGGTGTTGACGTAACGGGCGTCGAGGTCCTTGCCGACGCTGGAGTATCTCAGGCCCAGGGTCAGTCCGAGGCGGTCGGTGGCCTGCCAGGTGGTCTGTCCGAACAGGGCGGCGGTGTCGGCGGTCTGGTCGTAGGTGTCCTTCTGACCCTGGCCCGCGACGAAGCTGCGCCCGACGGGCAGGCCGGTCAGGGTCGAGACGTGGCCTGCCAGCCCGACAGGGTTCGCCGCCGAACGGGTCAGGACGCGCCCGAGGTAGTCCTCGTAGGCCGTGCCGTACTGGAAGGCGTCGCGGCGGTGCAGGGTCTCGCGCGCCAGATACAGGCCCACGGTGTAGTCGATCGGGCCGCGAGCGCCGGTCAGGCGGGCTTCGTGGCTGAGGGTGTCGAAGCGGTTGGACCAGCTGCCGTCGTCGGGGCGCACGGCGATGTCGGCGGAGGTGAAGTCCCAGTCCTGGCTGAGCCTTGCATCCCAGCGACGGGCCGAGGTAGTGGTCTCGACGCGGCCGAACCGGGTCTCGATCCGGTTGTGGATGGCCAGGCCCCCGTCCTCGATCCGGGTACGCGTGGCGCGGTTGGCATAGCCGACGCGGGCCTCGGGGTCGGGCGTCGTGTCGACGCCGCCGTCCGGGCTGAGCAGGGCCAGGATGCCGGCGGTCGGGCCGGTCCTCAGCTGCACCCCGATGCAGCAGTATTCGTCGCGGTGGCTGTAGTCGGCGACGAAGCGCACCTGGACCCGGTCGGCGGGGGCCCACAGCAACTGGGCGCGGGCGGTCTCATAGGCCTCGTTCTGATCGTCGGTGCGGGTGCGGGGGCCGGCCCCGGTGCGGACGCCGTAGAAGCCGTCGCGTCGCCGGGCCGAGAGGTACAGCCGTCCGGCCAGTCGATCCTCGATCAGCGGGCCGGTCAGGGACAGGGAGCCGCCGTAGGCACCGTAGTTGCCCAGCGTGGCTTCGGCCGTCGCCGACGGGGTGAAGCGGGGCAGGGCGGTGACGACATTGATCAGGCCGGCGGTGGTGTTCTGGCCGAACAGGGTCGATTGCGGGCCGCGCAGCACCTCGATCCGATCCACCTCGCCGAGGTCGCCCAGTGCCACCCCGTTGCGGGCGCGGAAGACGCCGTCCACGACAACGCCAACCGAGCTCTCCAGGCCCGGATTGTCGCCGACCGTGCCGACGCCCCGGATGCGGGCCGTGGTGAAGGTCTGGTTCGAGGTCGAGGCGACCAGCAGGCCGGGTGCCAGGATGGCCAGGTCCTTGATGTCGGTGACTCCTGCGCCAGCCAGCAGGGGTTGGGCCGCGACGGTCACGGACAGGGGGGTGCGAGCCAGGCTGCGGTCGCGCCGCTCGGCGGTGACGACGACGTCGGCGACGGCCGAGGCGGAGGGGGTCTGTGCGTCGGCAGGTGCAGCGAGCACGGCAGGCGCGGCGAGGATGGCGACCGAGGTCACGAGGCAGGAATATCTACTCATGAGTAGCTTTTGGCGATGGCGTTGCGCCACCGTCAAGCTAAATATTGCTTAAACAACGCTAAGGTCGACGATTCTACTCACGATAATCCAACTCACCGGTAGGAAACCGTTGTCACGGCGCGACTTCATAGGCCGAGACGTGGTTGAGTGCGATGACCCAGCGGCCGTCGATCTTGCGGAACAGGCGGGTGTTGATTCCCTCCATCGGACGTTCGGGCCGCTCGAGGCGATAGTGGCCGATCAGCTGGGCGGCGTCGGGGCTGAGAAACTCCACCGTCATGTCGTAGAAGGTCAGGGTGCCCCGGCTGTCGGGCGTCGGACCGTAGTTGCGGATGTAGTCGTCCAGCGCGCCCTGCCAGCCGTTCTTGATCTTGCCCCCCGAGACGAAGATCACGTCCGGGTTCTTGAAGCCCTGCATATAGCCTTCGTAGTCGCCGCGATTCCATGCGGCCTGCATGGTCGCGACCGTATCGAGGATCGTCGCGCGCTCCGCGGCTTCATCGAAGAGGGACGGTGCCGTCTGGGACGAGGCAGGCAGGGTCCAGGCTCCGAGAAACAGGACCAGGACAGCGAACAGTCGGATCATGGCGGGCCTCAGTTCGAGGTGTGGCGGGCGTGGAAGTCACGGCGGAACTGCTCGAAGCGGCCGTGCTGGATCGCCTCGCGCATCGCCGCCGTCAGGGCCTGGAAGAAGGCGATGTTGTGCCAGCTGAGCAGGGTCTTGCCGAGGATCTCGTCGGCGCGGATCAGGTGATGCAGATAGGCCTTTGAATACTGCGATGACGGCCCGTCGATGGTGGGGTCGAGCGGGTCCTGGTCCTCGGCGAAGCGCGCATTCTTGAGGTTCATGGGGCCGTCCCAGGTCCAGGCCTGGCCGTGGCGACCGGCCCGTGTGGGCAGGACGCAGTCGAACATGTCGACGCCGCGCCACACCGCCTCGACCAGGTCGATCGGCTTGCCGACCCCCATCAGATAGCGGGGGCGGTCGGACGGCAGCATGTCCGGAGCGTAGTCGAGGACCTCGCACATGGCCTGGTGGCCCTCGCCGACGGCCAGGCCGCCGATGGCGTAGCCGTCGAAGCCGATCTCCTGAAGCTGTTCGGACGACTGGCGGCGCAGATCCTCGAAGGTCGAGCCCTGCTGGATGCCGAACAGGGCCTGGGTCTCGCGGGTGCCGAAGGCGGCTTTCGAGCGGGCACCCCAGCGGACGGACAGTTCCATGGCGGCCTTGGCGGCGGGCTTCGCGGCCGGGTAGGCGACGCACTGGTCGAGCTGCATGGAGATGTCGGCACCGATGCGGTCGGCCTGGATCTCGATCGAGCGTTCGGGTGACAGGACGTGCTTCGATCCGTCGATGTGGCTGGCAAAGGTGACGGCGTCTTCCTTGACCTTGGAGATCCCGGCCAGGGACATGACCTGGAAGCCGCCGCTATCGGTCAGGATGGGTTTGTCCCAGCCCATGAATTTATGCAGGCCGCCCAGCCGTTCCATCCGCTCGGGACCGGGGCGCAGCATCAGGTGATAGGTATTGCCCAGCAGGATGTCGGCGCCGGTCGCCTTGACCTGTTCGACCGTCATCGCCTTGACGGTGGCGGCGGTGCCGACCGGCATGAAGGCGGGGGTGCGGATGTCGCCTCGCGGGGTCCTGAGGACGCCGGTGCGGGCGCGGCCCTCGGTGGCGGAGATGTCGAAGGGGAAGGGCATAGGCGAGCCCCTAACCGATCTCCTCTCCCATGGGGAGAGGGAGACTAGGCGCGAAACAGCAGCGATCCGTCGCCGTAGGAATAGAACCGGTATCCATCAGCGATAGCGTGGGCGTAGGCGGTCTTCATCGTCTCCAGACCTGCGAACGCCGAGACGAGCATGAACAGGGTCGATTTCGGCAGGTGGAAGTTCGTGATCAGCACGTCGGCGGCGCGGAACCGATAGCCGGGCGTGATGAAGATGGCGGTGTCGCCGTGGAAGGGGTGGATCACCCCGTCCGGGGTCGCGGCCGATTCCAGCAGGCGCAGCGAGGTGGTGCCGACGCAGACGATGCGGCCGCCACGTGCGCGCACGGCGTTGAGGGCGGCGGCGGTGTCGGCGGAGACCTCGCCCCATTCGGAGTGCATCCGGTGGTCGGAGGTGTCGTCGGCCTTGACCGGCAGGAAGGTGCCGGCTCCGACGTGGAGCGTGACCGCTTGGGTCGAAACGCCGGAGGCACGGACGGCCTCGAGCAGGGCGGGTGTGAAGTGCAGGCCGGCCGTGGGGGCGGCGACGGAGCCGTCGTGTTCGGCGAAGACGGTCTGATAGTCGCTCAGGTCGCGGTCGTCCTCAGGGCGTTTGGCGGCGATATAGGGGGGCAGGGGCATGACGCCGACGGAGCGGATCGCCTCGTCCAGCGCAGGTCCCGCGACGTCGAAGCGCAGAGTGACGAGGCCGTCTTCGGACTTGTCGGTGACGGTGGCGGTCAGGGTCTGGAAAACGATCCGGTCGCCCGCCTTCAGCCGCTTGCCCGGCTTCATGAAGGCGGACCATTGGTCAGGGGCGTCGCGGTGGTGAAGTGTGGCCTCGACGGCGACGGTCAGGGTTTCGCCATCCGGGCCGATACGCTCGCGGACTCCCGAAAGTCGGGCGGGGATCACCCGGGTGTCGTTGAACACCAGCGCGTCGCCGGGGCGCAGGAAGCCGGGCAGGTCGCGGATCGTGTGGTCGGAGAGGTTTCCATCCTGAACCACCAGCAGGCGGGCGGAATCGCGCGGCTCGGCGGGCCGCAGGGCAATGCGGTCCTCAGGCAGATCGAAATCGAAATCGGCGGTCTTCATCAGGCGCGGGCAATGACGACGGGTGAGCCGGCGGTCAAGGCGTTTGACGTCAGGGCTGGAGCGGCTCACGGTGACGGCGTAACGATTTGGGGATACCAGGTTGAAATCAAAGCTGTTCGTGATCTGCGCCGTTGCAAGTCTGGGCGTCGCCGCCTGCACACCCTCCGACGCCGAGAAATCGCCGGAGCCGCTGGCCGAAGCGCCGGGCACCTCTGCCCCCGGCTCGACCGCCGCGATGCCCGCCCCTTCGACGCCCGAGGAGGCCGCTGCGTCCGAGGCGCGGGTGGGCCCGATTCCCGGCACCTATACGGAGACGGATCAGCCGATCAATCATCCGAGCTGGTCCAGCTGCCTGGCGGTGAACGAGCATCTGGACGCAGCGATCGAACAGGGCCGGGCGCAGGGTGACCGCGCCGCGCTCGCCGCCGCCAAGGCGGCGTTCCAGGCCGGGCTGAAGCGGGCCCTGCCGGACGAAGGGGCGGCCGAGCAGATGATGGCTTCGACCCTGCCCTTCTTCGATGAGCTGACGCCGGACCAGCTCAAGGCATCCGTCGCCCTGTGCAACGCGTCCAGGGCCACGATCGCCGCCGACGAAGCCTAGCGGGCCGGGGTCGTCAGGCCGGGGGAAAGGTCCTCGGGCAGGGTGCGTCGCGTCTGCCTGCCAAACCGCTTGCGGATCCAGCGACGGCCGGGGGTCTCGACCGCGAGGTGCATCGCGACGGCGACGATCAGGGCGGTGGCGAACACGCCGGCCAGTTCGGGCAGGGTGACGACGAAGCCGCTGTCGATGCCGCGGAGCTCCGACGTCAGGCTCTTCCAGGCGATGAGAACCGGCATATGGACGATATAGAGGGCAAACGACGCCTCGCCCGCGAACACCAGGGGGCGCGACGCGAGCACGCCCTCGCACCCGGCCTTGGCCAGCAGCGACCAGGCCAGGATGACCGGGGCGGCCAGACCCACGATGATCCGGTCGTCCAGGCTGAGGTGCATGGCTGCCAGCAGGACGACGGTCGAGACGATGGAGGCGGTGATCGCCAGCGCCCGCGTCGCGCGGATGCGGCTGCCGATGCCGTACAGGGCCATGCCGATCAGGAACTCCGGTGCGACGCGGGCGATGCCCATGACGTCCTCCGCGCGCGGCAGGACCTTGCCGAACTGATGACGATACACGGCGTCCAGCAGCAGAAAGCCCGCGACGCCGACCAGCAGCAACACAAACGGTCGCTGGCGAAGTTTCAGCGCGATCGCGGCAAACAGCGGAAAGGTCAGATAGGCGAACCACTCCGCCGACAGCGACCAGGTCGGGCCGTTCCAGTTGATGCCGACGTCGGTCGGGAACCAGGCGTGAACGAGGAAGACCGCTTCGACAAAGCCCTGGGCCGAATAGGTCCGGGCCTCATAGGCGACGCCCAGCACGGTGGCGACGACGACCATGACCAGGGTGGCCCCCAGAACGACGAGATGCAGCGGATACAGCCGGGCGATCCGGGCGACGATGAACTGGCGGTAGCTGAAGGTTCCGGCTGCGAAGGCCGCGCCGTAGACATGGGCCATGATGAAGCCGGACAGCATGAAGAAGGCGTCCACGGCCAGACGGCTGCGCTCTACGATGGCGCTGTAGCCCAGGGCGTGATCGGTCTGGAGCTGGAAATGGAACAGCACGACCCCGACCGCCAGGAAGATGCGCAGGCTGGTCAGGGCCCTGAGGTCCGGGGGATAGGCTGGAGAGGACTCACGGGGGTCGGGCACGGTGTTCACTTTCGGGACGCCGGGGGGAGTCGGCATCGGTTCCCTGCAAGGACGCTGCCGGATCCGTGGCTCATTTCCCGCCCGCCGGTCATTGACGCTTGCGCGGGGGGGCTGCAAACCGCCGCCATGTTGCAGAACCTCGAAACCCTGGCGCGCGACGCCAAGTCCTGGCCGTTTGAACAGGCCCGTAATCTGCTGGCCCATGTGCTGAAGAAGCGGCTGGCGGCGGAGGATGTGGCGGCGGCCCGGGCGCTGATCGACGACGGCAAGGCGGACGAGGCGTTGGCGACGTTTCCTGCCCTGCAACGGCCGGTGGTTCTGGAGACCGGATATGGCCCGTCGGGCCTGCCGCATATGGGCACTTTCGGCGAGGTGGCGCGGACGACGATGGTGCGCAATGCGTTCCGGGCGCTGACCGGGGATCACTGGCCGACGCGTCTGGTGGCATTCAGCGACGACATGGACGGGTTGAGGAAGGTGCCGGAGGGTATCCCGAACCCCGAGATGCTGGCCGAGGATCTGCACAAGCCGTTGACGGTGGTGCGCGATCCGTTCGGGACGCACGACAGTTTCGGAGCCCACAACAATGCGCGTCTGAGGGCGTTCCTCGACGGGTTCGGCTTCGACTACGAGTTCCTGTCGTCGACCGAGCAGTATCGGTCGGGGCGGTTCGACGGGGTGCTGCTGACCCTGCTTGCGCGGTTCGATGCGGTGCAGGCGATCATGCTTCCGACCCTGGGCGAGGAACGCCGGGCGACCTATTCACCCTTCCTGCCGGTCAGTCCGGCGACGGGGCATGTGTTGCAGGTGCCGACGCTGAGCCGCGACGTCGAGGCCGGGACGATCACCTTCGACGACCCGGTGTCGGGGGAGACGACGGTTCCCGTCACCGGCGGCCATGTGAAGCTGCAGTGGAAGCCGGACTGGGCCATGCGCTGGGTCGCGCTGGACGTCGATTACGAGATGTCGGGCAAGGACCTGATCGAGAGTGTGCGGGAATCGTCGAAGGTCTGTCGGGCGCTGGGTGGGACGCCGCCGGAGGGCTTCAACTACGAACTGTTCCTGGACGTCGAAGGCAAGAAGATCTCCAAGTCCAAGGGCAATGGCCTGACCATGGAGCAGTGGCTGAGGTACGGCACGCCCGAGAGCCTGTCGTGGTACATGTTCCAGTCGCCCAAGTCGGCCAAGAGCCTGCATTTCAACGTCATCCCGCGCGCGATCGACGATTATCTGACCGCGATCGAGGCCTACAAGACCCAGGAGCCGGCCAAGCGGATCGACAACGCCGTCTGGTCGATCCATGCGGGTGCGCCTCCGACCCACACCTCGCCGGTGTCGTTCGCCCTGCTGCTGAACCTGGTCGGCGTGGCCAATGCCTCGTCCAAGGCGCAGCTGTGGGCCTATTTTGCGAAATACCTGCCCGAGGCGACGCCCGAGAACGAGCCGTTGCTGGACCAGTTGATGGAGCGGGCGCTGAACTACTACGAGGACTTCGTGAAGCCGTCGAAGTCCTATCGCCTGCCCGACGACAAGGAGAAGGCGGCGTTGCTGGACCTGGCGGGGCGGCTGAAGGCGCTGCCGACGGATACGACCGACGGAGAGCTGATCCAGGGCGAGGTCTATGCGGTGGGCAAGGAACACGGGTTCGAGCCGCTGCGCGGCTGGTTCGGGGCGCTGTACGAGGTGCTGCTGGGCGCGTCGCAGGGGCCCAGGTTCGGCTCGTTCGCGGCCATCTATGGCCTGTCGCAGACCGTTCAGCTGATCGAGGCCGGGGCTAACGGGGAGCTTGCCAGCCAAGCGTGACTGTGGCGGAAATGTCTGCGGCCGTACATGAACCGAAAATAACGGTGAAGCTCCGGGAGCCTTCATGTGGGGTCGGGCATTGTGCAGCCATCGACCAACCTCGATGAAATGGAGAGAGCCATGTCGAAGACATTCAAGATCACCCTGGCCACCGCTGCTGCGATGGCTTCCCTCATCACGGCCGCCCCGATGGCCGCATCCGCCCAGTCGAACGGCATCACCAGCTGTGACGCTCCCGGTGGCCGCCAGCAGGCCGGTGCCGTGATCGGCGGCGTGATCGGCGCCCTGGCCGGCAGCCGTATTTCCAGCAACGAACGCGCCCTGGGTGCCGTCGCCGGCGGTGCGGCCGGTGCAGCGGCCGGTTCCTACATCGGTTGCAACCAGCAGCGCGCCCGGGCCACCCAGGTTTCGACCGGTGGCCAGTACCGCGCGCTCTCGAACCTGAACGTCCGTTCGGGCCCGGGCACCAACTACCGGGTCGTGTCGCGCCTGTCGGCCGGCCAGCCCTTCAGCGCTGCGGGTTCGGAAGGCGAGTGGGTCCAGATCGCCGGCGGCGGTTGGGTCAACGCCCGCTACGTCGGCGCCAACTAGGCCTGACAGGCTGACTTAGATGAGAGGGCCGTTCCGAAAGGGGCGGCCCTTTTTCGTAGCCTACTGGCTGACCCAGAGTATCCGCGCCATCCAGGCGATCTGGCGGCGCGGGACGGTGCGAGGCTCATAGGCCGGATTGATCGACCCGAGCGTCACGGTGCGGGCGGTGAGGGCCAGGATTTCCTTGGCCACCGTCTCGCCGTCGGTGGTTCGGACCACGACCCGGTCGCCCTTGCGCACCGCGGTCTGGGTCGGATCGACGATGACGCGGTCGCCGGGGCGATACAGGGGGACCATCGAATCGCCCGAAATCTCCAGGCTGAACCGGCCCTCTGCGGCGCGGGGCATTTCGGTCTGTTCCCAACCGTCGCCGGTGGGCAGTCCCGCATCGTCGAAGAAGCCGTCGGCCCCGGCCTGGGCCAGCCCCAGCAGAGGCAGGGTCGCCGGAGCGGAGGCGTCCTCGGCGAGATCGGCGAAATCGCCGAGCGATATCCGCGTCGCCTCCAGCACCCGCGTCAAGCTTTCGGTCGACGGCCAGCGCGGGCGGGGGGGATCACCGGGGCCGAACCGTTTGGACGGGTTGAAGCTGGTCGAATCCAGTCCTGCGCGGATCGCCAGCCCCGACGCCGACAGCCCCTCGCGCCGCGCCAGATTGTCGACGGCTTTCCAGATCTTGGCATGGGACAGGGGCATGGGCGGACGAAGCTCGCACTGATTCGCCCACAGCATAGTCGAAGTAAGAATATAAGCCTAGTCCGGAATGGTTATTCCAGACCCGCCGCCCTGCGCTCCTGCCAGGCCCAGAAAGTGCCGATGGCCAGGGAGATGAGGACGCCGTAGCCGGCCAGGTTCAGAACGGTCAGGAAGGCCATCATCGGAGGCCGGACGTCGATCATCAGGACGACGTGGCTCATCACGATCAGAAGGTCGCATGCGGCGGCCCAGACCGGCCAGGTCTTCTTCGACTTCCAGATCAGGCCGACCAGGACCAGGAGCATGGCGGTGTCGACGGCAAAGACGCCCCACTGCACCTCGTAGAGCTCGCCGTCCGTCTGCAGCAGCATCGAGGCGAACCAGCCCAGGATATAGGCCCCGGCCGCGATCCGCTCGGGCTCGTCACCCTTCAGGAAGGCGAACACGCAGACGCCGACCACGATGATCGCGCCCACCTGGGACCATAGGGAATCAAACATAAGAACGCCCTCGTGCCGAATGACACGAGGGCGATCCTGTCGTGAATCGCTTCCAACCGAAATGACTGGAAGCGAACATTACGTCGAATTCAGACGGCGCGGAGACGACGCGTGACGGCTTCGGCCTTTTCCGGCTGAACCTTGGTCTCGTCGGGCCAGCCTTCGTCGGGCTTGTCGAGCGGGCCGATGGCGTAGGTGCCCCAGCCCATGCGACGGTGATCTTTCTGGAGTTCAGCATGGCATGCGACGATGGCGTCACGGGCGGCCGCGAGCTGGGCGATGGTTTCCATGGCCTTGGTCTGCGAACCCGCGAAGGCCACCGGCGAGATCGACAGGGCGGCGCGAGCACCGATCATCGACTGAACGAGGGTCGTCGCCTGGGTGATCGCGGCATCGACAGCACGTTCGGTAGCAGTCAGGTCACCGGCAACGCCGGCAGCGATTTCGGCACGTTCCATTACTGTATCCCTCCAAAAGCAACAGATGAACGAAAGCTTAACACGCGTCAGGTGAAAGCGGTAGGACTTTGTTTACCTTTGGCGCGAAAGCAGCCGTGATCCCGCCACCGTTCGGGGGCGTGTCTTCGGGCTTGTCCAGCGGGCCGACCGCCAGGGTTTCCAACCCCAGCTTTCGGGCGAGCGCAGCCAGGGTGTTGTGGGTGCCGACCATGTGCGAGCGGGCTTCCGTCAGGGCGACAATGGAAGCGGCGGCGCCGTCGAAGGCGCGCTGGCCCGTCACGGCAGACAGATAGGCCTCGGCCCGTGCCTGGGGGAGGAGCGCCATCAGGGAGGAACTCTCGACAAGGGCGGCGTCTATGGCCGCTTCCACGGCGTGGAGGCGGATGGACAGGGTCTCGCCGATGGTCTGGGCAGTCATGGTCGGTCTCCGGGCGACAGAAGCGTCGCTGCGGAATTCAACCATTACTCAAAATGTCGTGCAACCCTTAGTTGTCTTCTGCCAGCAGGAAGTTGGCGGTCAGACTGGCGATCGGCTGGGCGGCGTCGTCCTGCCAGGCCTCGGCCAGGACGTGGGCGACACGGCGGCCGGCGCGAGAGATGCGGGCCCGGGCCCGCACGTCCTGCGGTCGGCCAGACCGCAGGTAGGACACGGTCACGTTGATCGGGCGCGGCAGGCGCAGCCTCGGATAGATCAGGGCCACCTGGGCGATGGCCGTCATTTCCAGCAGGGCGGCGGTCGATCCGCCGTGCAGGGCCGGCAGCATGGGATCGCCGATCAAACGGTCGGCGAACGGCATGACGACCGTCAGAAGGTCCCCGTCCATCTCGCCGCGCAGGCCCAGAAAACGGGCGTAGGGCAGGGTGTCCAGCAGGGTGGTCATGCGACACCTCCGCGACCCGTCTTCAGGTTGGCCCCGATCCGGTGCGGGCTCGCCTGCGACAGGACATAGGTGGACTGGGCAGCCGCGACCGGGTCGTCCGGCGTGGTCTCGAACGCCCAGGCCCGGACGAAGGCGACGTTGGAGGTCAGGCGGTAGCAGATCGCCTCCGCGATCAGATCCTCGCGGGTGCGGGCGGCGCGCATATAGTCGACGCGCAGATCCAGGGTGGCGATCGGCTGAAAGCCACCGGCGGCGATCCAGACAGCCAACCCGCCGATATGATCCAGCAGTGCGGTGACCAGTCCGCCGGCCAGGACGCCGGTTTCGGGATCGCCGACCAGATCCTCGCGCCACGGCACACGCAGGCGCACCGTCCGGCCCTCGACGCCTTCCAGCCTGAAGCCCAGCGCCGAGGTATGCGCCGAACCACTGGCCAGCTGGGGCAGGATGTCGGTCAGGAAGGGATCGGTCGGGTTCAGGGCGGACGGGAACGGATCGGTCATCCAGCCGTCCTTATCGGGCGCGGCCTTGCGCGCAAGCCCCGGATGGCCTGAGGTCCCGCGATGACGCGTTTTGAAGACCTGCTCAGGCCGACACCGGCCGGACTGTATTGCCCGCCCGGGGATTTCTACATCGACCCGGTGAAGCCTGTTTCGAGGGCGGTGGTGACCCATGGGCATTCGGACCATGCGCGGGCCGGGCACGGCGCGGTGATGGCCACCCCCCAGACCCTGGCAATCATGGCCGAACGCTATGGCGAGGACTTCGCCGTGACCCGGCAGGCGGCCCCCTATGGGCTGAAGACGTCGATGGGCGGGGTCGATATCGAACTGGTCCCGGCGGGCCACGTGCTGGGCTCGGCCCAGGCGGTCGTGCGCTGGAAGGGGATCACCATGGTGGTCTCGGGCGACTACAAGCGCAGGCGGGATCCGACCTGCCTGCCGTTCGAGCCCGTGCCGTGCGACGTCTTCATCTCGGAGGCGACGTTCGGTCTGCCGGTCTTCGTGCATCCGCCGGACGGCGAAGAGGTGGCGCGGGTGGTCCAGTCGCTGAGCCAGTTTCCTGACCGCGCCCACCTGATCGGGGCCTATGCGCTCGGCAAGGCGCAGCGGGTGATCCGGCTGTTGCGCGAGGCAGGCTGGGAGCGGCCCATCTATGTCCACGGCGCCCTGGAGCGGCTGAACCGGCTGTACGAGCGTGAGGGCGTCGACCTGGGGCCGATCCTGCCGGCAGCCGGCTTGAAGAAGGATGCGCTCGGTGGCGAGGTGGCGATCGCGCCGCCTTCGGCGATCCAGGACCGCTGGGCCCGTCGGTTCGCCGATCCGGTGACGGCCTTCGCCTCCGGCTGGATGGGGGTTCGGGCACGGGCGCGGCAACGGGGAGTGGAATTGCCGCTGGTCATCTCGGACCACGCCGACTGGACCGAGCTGACCGACACCTTCACCGAGCTGAAGGCGCAGGAGATCTGGATCACCCACGGGCGGGAAGAAGGCCTGCTGCGCTGGTGCGAGATCCATGGCCAGACGGCGCGGGCGCTGAGGCTGGTTGGATACGATGAGGAGGATGAGGAGGTGGTGGCGGAGGAGGAGGTCTGATCATCGCTCTGCCTGTCATGTATAATCGTCGTTCCGAGGAGCCTCTCTCGCGATTGCAAGCAGCTGACGAAAATCGGCGCTACCGAGCAGAATCATCCCAATCGCCATAGGGGCCATAACGACCGGTTGTGTACCGACCAATGTCGGCGCGCTGATCGAACCGGCCAGACCAATGCCAGCGCTCCATGCCCTAAAGCGTGTGTTGTGCTGGAATGATCGCATGAGTGCTCCAGGACTTATGGGGTAAGCTCTGCTGACGGCGATCGCGATGGAATGAGGAGCCAGAAAATACATGCTCGCGAAAACCGCTGCAGCAAGAAGATAATATCGAGGATCAGCAAACATGGAGAATCCGATCGCCCGATTGCCGGCTCCAACTTCTTCCTGAGCCGGTTGGATTCGACGCTTAAGTGTCGGCCGAGCGTGCTGCTAAATCAAGCCGCGCGGACTCTCGACGGCGCGGGTTCGGCGACGGGCACCGGCTCGCCGGACAGGGCGGCGTTCATGGCCATGCGCAGGCGTTCGGGCTTGATGGGTTTTTCCACCACGGCGGCCATGCCGATAGCCAGATAGCCCCTGGCGTCGTCCGGATCGGCGTTGGCGGTCAGGGCGATGATCGGGATCAGGCTCTCGGGGCCGGACAGGGCGCGGATGGCCTGGGTGCACTGGACGCCGTCCATGCGCGGCATCTTGATGTCCATCAGGATCAGATCGAACGAACGGGACATAACGGCGTCGAGCGCCTCCAGCCCGTCCTCGGCGGTCTCGGACGAGCAGCCGAACATCTCGCACAGGGCCTGGGCCACCACGCGGTTGGTGGCGTTGTCGTCGACGATCAGGATGTGCGGCGTGGCCTGGAGCTCGAGATCATCCAGGGTCTGGACGTTGGAGGGGGCTTCGATGCGGGCCTCGCTCCGGGCGGCATCGAAGTCGAAGGCGAAGGTGGCACCGCGGCCGGCGTTGTTCTCGGCCCAGATGCGGCCGCCCATCCGGTCGACGATCTGGCGACAGATCGACAGGCCCAGGCCTGCGCCGTCAGGGCCCGAGCCGTGGACGAAGGGTTCGAAGATGGCGTCCACCTTGTCGGCGTCGACGCCGGGCCCGTCGTCGCGAACGCGGGCCTGCATGTGGATCTGGTCGCCCTCGGCCCAGGCCTTGAGGCGGGCCTCGACCATTCCGTTGCGGGCGAACTTCAACGCATTGCCGATCAGGTTGTTGAACACCTGTTTCAGCCGCATCGGATCGATCTCGGCGCCCAGCTCGGTGTCGCCTTCATAGCCGATCATCAGGGTGACGCCGTCCTGGGACGCGCGGGGTGCCCAAAGCTGTTCGACGTCGTCCATCAGGGCGCGCAGAGGGGTCGCGACCGGTGTCAGTTCCAGCTCGCCGGCCTCGGCGCGCGACAGATCCAAGGCGTCCTGAAGGATGCGGATCAGGGTCTCCGAGGAATCGACGATGGTCTGGACGTGGGCCTGGGCGGCCGCATTCAGCGGCTGGCGGCGTAGCAGTTCGGCGACGGCGAGGACGCCGTTCATCGGGGTGCGCAGCTCGTGGCTCATGATGCCGAGGAACTGGCTCTTGGCGCGGGCCGAGGCCAGGGCCTGGGTCTTGGAATCCGTCAGGGCGAGCGCCTGGGCTTCCAGTTCGGCGTTCTGGATCCGCTGCTGGTCATTGACGGCCTGGAGCAGGGACACCGCTGTGCCGACGCCGCTGTAGCGACCGTCGCGGGTGACGATGAATCCGCGCATCAGGGCACCCGCACCGCCTTTCAGCATGATGTCGCAGAAGGAGTCGATGCGCACGCCCGCCTCCACCACGGCGGGCTCTGGATCCATGACATGGACGACAGAACGGCTGGAATAAAGGGCGTGGCCGAAGGGGCCGGCGATCTTGAGCAGGAAGGTGTTGCGTTCGATCAGGCCGATAGGACGGCCGTCCTCGACTACCGGAATGACCAGGGTGTCGGGCTCGTCTCGGAACCGCACGAAGACATCGCTCGCCATTGTGGTGGGCGCGATGGGGTCCATGCGTTCTGTCAGGACTTCAATCGTCGGCATACTGGCCGCAACTCCGCTTTACCTGTGGACAGTAGGGGAGAACCGTTTTCAGAAGGGTTAAGGGCGGGATCGTTGCTTGAAATCGAGGTTTTTTGGGTATCGATCGGGTGCATTTTGCGTCGGAGCCACCCTTGGTGTAGAAGCGGCGGCTCGATACGAACCTCCCCCAGCGACCCGGAATGCGCGCGGCCAGATGGCCGACCGCAGATTTGTCATGAGCGAAATCCAGCCAGTCTCTTCATCTTCGGCCCTGGTCCTGTTCTCGGGCGGGCAGGACAGTGCGACCTGCCTGGCCTGGGCGTTGGGGCGTTATGAGCGGGTCGAGACCGTCGGGTTCGACTATGGCCAGCGGCATGCGGTGGAGATGGCGGCGCGGCTGACCGTGCGGGATGGCATGGGGCCGGCCCTGCCGGAGTTGGCGGGGCGGCTGGGACCGGACCACGTGATCGACCTGACCGGGTTCGGAGCGATCGGCGAGACGGCCCTGACCAGTGAGCGGGCCATCGAGATCGATGCGCGGGGTCTGCCGACCACCTTCGTGCCCGGGCGCAACCTGGTGTTTCTCAGCGTGGCGGCGGCGCTGGCGGATCGGCGGGGCCTGGCGGTCCTGGTCGGTGGAATGTGCGAGACCGACTACTCAGGCTATCCGGATTGTCGGCGGACGACCATCGACGCCATGGCCCGGGCGCTGTTGCTGGGGCTGGACAAGCCCGTGCCGATCGAGACGCCCTTGATGGGGCTGAACAAGGCGCAGACCTGGGCCCTGGCGCACCAGATCGGCGGGCGCCGGCTGGTCGATCTGATCATCGAGGACAGCCACACCTGCTATCTGGGCGACCGCGAGCATCGCCATGTCTGGGGCTATGGCTGCGGCGAATGTCCGGCCTGCGAGCTGCGGGCCGCCGGCTACGCGGAGTGGGTCGGTCCTTCACAGGTGGGGCCATGACCTATTCGGTCAAGGAGACCTTTCTGACGGTTCAGGGGGAGGGTGGTCAGGCGGGACGTCCGGCGGTCTTCCTGCGCTTTGCGGGCTGTAACCTGTGGAACGGGCTGGAGCGCGACCGGGCGGCGGCCGTCTGTTCTTTCTGCGACACCGATTTCGTCGGAGTGGACGGCGACGGGGGCGGCAAGTTCACCGACGCCCAGGCTCTGGCCGACCATGTCTCCTCGATGTGGCGGGGCCGGGCAGGCGATCCCATGCTGGTCGTCTGCACCGGGGGCGAGCCTTTGCTGCAACTCGATGCCGCCCTGATCGCGGCGCTGAAGGCGCGCGGGTTCGACATCGCCGTGGAGACAAATGGCACGATGGTCGCGCCCGACGGCATCGACTGGATCTGCGTCAGCCCCAAGGCCGATGCGCCGGTTATGCAGACCACGGGGGCGGAGCTGAAGCTGGTCTATCCGCAGGACGCCGCCATGCCCGACCGGTTCGAGCATCTGGCGTTCGACCGGTTCTGGCTCCAGCCCATGGACGGACCGGACCAGGCCGCGAACACCGCCGCCGCCCTCGACTATTGCCTGAGCCACCCGAAATGGCGGCTCAGCGTCCAGACCCACAAATACATAGGCGTGCGTTGATGCCCACCCTTACCAAGGCTGTTTTCGAGATCACCAAACAGGCGACCTTCGACGCCGCCCACCACTTTCCCAACGAACCCGAGGGCAGCATCTATCGCCGCGTCCACGGCCATTCCTTCACGGTCGAGGCGACGGTTAGGTCCGAGACCCTGGACGCAGAGCACGGCTGGGTCGCCGACCTGGGCGCGCTGGACCGGGCGCTGAAAGCGGCGGCGGGGGCGCTGGACCACGGAATGCTGAACGACCATCCGGGGCTTGAACTGCCCAGCCTGGAGAAGCTGTGCCTGTGGTTCGTGGGTCAGTTGCAGCCGGAATGGCCGGGGCTGGCGCGGATCAAGGTGGCGCGCCCCACGATCAATGAAAGCTGCGTGCTGAGCCTTTAAGCCGGTGTCTTTCCGATGAGGTGCAATGACCGATCGGTTGGCGTAGATTGCTGATGCTGGCGATCTGCCGCCTGCGTGCCGAACCGGAGCCCTTCCGTGAATGCGATCAGTCCCAAGAGCCTGATGGACAAGATCAGTTCCTTGTCCGGCGAACGGCTGGCTGAGGTCGAGGATTTTGTTGATTTCATCGCCAGCCGCGAAGAGACGCTGGGACTGACCCGTGCCGCAGCGGCCGGTAGTGGGCCAGCGTTTGCATCCGTCTGGAACAATCCGGAAGACGACATCTACAATGACCGATGAGCCGCTGGCCTTCGGCGACATCGTTCTGGTCCCGTTTCCCTTCACCGATCTGTCCGCGAGCAAACGGAGACCAGCGGTCATCATCAGTGGCCGTGATTACAACCAGGCGCGACGCGACGTCGTCCTGATGGCGGTGACGAGCCAACTGTACGCAAAGCCGGATTTCGGCGAAGTCAGAGTATCCGATTGGCAAGGTGCGGGGTTGTTGAAGGCGTCGGCGATCAAGCCGGTAATAACGACGCTGGAGACCCGAATGATCTTGCGCAGGATGGGAAGTCTGTTGCAGGCCGACAGAACCGCCTTGCGCGAAGCCCTCGACCAGATTTTCGCGGATGCGCCAAGCGTCTGACCGACAACGCCCGCCGAACCGACTTCGGGCCACCGGGATCATGCGCCGCGGTCCAGGCCGCAGGCCGAGATACAGTCAGCAGCGTTTGCCTTGCGCCTCGCGCTGGCGGCAGCGGCGCTGTTCGCGTTCCCAGTCGCGTTGCTGGCGTTCGCGGCGGGCGCGGGTTTCCTCGTCGGAGGTGGTGACGGCGTCTATGCCTGCACCGGCGACGCCGCCGACGACCTTGGCACCCGTGCCGACCACAGCCCCGGCCGTCCCCACGACCGCGCCGACGACGCAGCCCTGAAGCATCAGGGCTCCGCCCAGGACGGCGGCGAGGGCGCTGGCCCGCGACAGGTGGATCATGGCTGGTTCTCCCGGGGAGGGGTGGCTGGTGGCTGGTGTCTAGTGGCTATCGGTTAAGGACATCGAACCCTGACCCATCCAACCGACCCGATCAATCAACAGCCATCCACCAGTCACCAGCCGTTCACTACGCCGGCACCGTCGCCGTCGGCAGGCGGTAGTCCTTCATGCGCTCGCGGATCAGCTTCTTGTCGACCTTGCCGGTTGCACCCAAGGGGATGTCGTCGACGAAGACGACGTCGTCGGGCATCCACCATTTAGCGATCTTGCCGGTCAGGAAGTCCAGGTGCTCCTGCTTGTCCTGGGCCTCGCCGGGCTTGAGCTTGACGATCAGCACCGGGCGTTCGTCCCATTTCGGATGGGCCGCGCCGATGACGGCGGCCAGTTCGACCTTGGGGTGGCCCACGGCGATGTTCTCGATGTCGATCGAGGAGATCCATTCGCCGCCGGACTTGATCACGTCCTTGGCGCGGTCGGTGATCTGCATGAAGCCCTGTTCGTCCACGGTCGAGACATCACCGGTATCGAAGAAGCCCTCGACGTCCAGAATGCTTTCGTCCGAACGGAAATAGGCACCCGCGATGGTCGGGCCCTTGATCATCAGACGCCCGTAGGTATGGCCGTCGTGGGGCAGTTCCTGGCCGGCGTAGTTCTTGAGTTTCAGCTCGACGCCCAGCGGCGGGGTGCCCTGCTTGATCCGCCACTTCATCTGCTCGTCATAGGGCAGGGCCAGAATCTCCGGCGTCATGTTGGACAGGGTGCCGATCGGCGAGGTCTCGGTCATGCCCCAGCCTTGCAGCACTTCGATGCCGAACTCGTCGTTGAAGGCGCGGATCAGGCTCTCGGGCACCGCCGAGCCCCCGATCAGCACCCGCTTGACCGTGGGGATGCGCAGGCCGTTGTCACGCAGGTGGGTCAGCAGGCCCTGCCAGACCGTCGGCACGGCGGCGGAGAAGGTGACGCCCTCGGACACGATCAGTTCATAGATCGAAGCGCCGTCCATCTTCGCGCCCGGCATGACCAGCTTCGAGCCCGCTGCGGGCCCGCCGAAGGCGATGCCCCAGGCGTTGGCGTGGAACATCGGCACGACCGGCAGGATGACCTCGCTCGGCGTGGCACCCAAAACCGTCGATTGCAGTCCGAGCAGGGTGTGGATGAAGTTCGACCGGTGCGAATACAGGACGCCCTTGGGGTTCCCGGTCGTGCCCGAGGTGTAGCACAGGCCACAGGCGGTCTTCTCGTCGAAGTCGCCCCAGACGACGTCTTCGGATGTGTCGGACAGCACGGCCTCATAGCATTCCGCCTTGGGCAGTTTGGTCGCCGGCATGGTCCATTCATCGGTCATGACGATGACCCGCTCGACCTTGGGGCAGTGCGGCAGGATGGCTTCCAGCAAAGGCACGAAGGTCAGGTCGACGAAGATCATCCGGTCTTCGGCGTGGTTGATGATGTAGATCAGCTGTTCGGGGAACAGGCGCGGGTTCAGGGTGTGGCAGACCGCCCCGATGCCCATGATGCCGTACCAGGCCTCGATATGTTTGCCGGTGTTCCAGGCCAGGGTCGCGATCCGGTCGCCAGGCTTCACGCCCCACCCCAGCAGGACGTTCGACACCCGCTTCGCCCGGCCGTGGATCTCCGCATAGGTCGTCCGGACGATCGGGCCCTCCACCGAGCGGGTCACGACCTCGCGATGGCCGTGCCAGTTCTTGGCGTGATCGAGAATCTTGTCGACCGTCAGCGGCCAGTCCTGCATCAATCCGAGCATCTGCACTTCCTCGCTTGCACCGGCTGATCGCGGCGCTTGAGACCAAGCTAATCAGGTGATCGGCGTTAAGCAACGTGACGCAAGGGCAGCCTGGATCGTGCCGTGGGCGTGATCAGTGGTTGGTGGTTCGTGGTTGTCTGTTCGTGGCTGAATGGATTTCGCTCCGACCGTGGTCCCGGGCGTGGACCTGGAGACAGCCAACCACTAACCACCAACCACGACTCACCAATCACTCCCCAACTCCTCGAGCGCAGCGAGCCCGCATGACCGTCCTGATCGCGATCACCGGAGGCTCGGGCTCGGGCAAGAGCACCCTGGCGGAAACCCTGGTCGCCGTTCTGCCCCCGGGCGCGGCCGTTCTGGTGCGCGAGGACTCCTACTATCGCGATGCGGCCAGCCTGCCGGATTTCAATGCTGCGACCTTTGACTTCGACGATGTGGCTGCGCGCGACCACGACCTGATGATCGCCGACCTGAAGCGGTTGAAGGCGGGCAAGCCGGTGACGGCGCCGGTCTATTCCTTCATCCACCATGGGCGCGAGCCGGACGGCGAGCCCATCGCAGCAGCCGAGGTGGTGATCGTGGAGGGCACCCATGTGCTGTGCACGCCCGACCTGACCGCACTGTTCGACATCCGGGTGTTTGTCGACACCCCGGCCGACATCCGCTTCATTCGCCGCCTGTTGCGCGATCAGTCCGAGCGGGGGCGCACGGCCGAGTCGGTCATCCATCAGTATCTCGCCACGGTGCGACCTGGTCACGAGCGTCTGACGGAACCGTCCAAGACCCACGCCGACTTCATCGTCGCCGATGCGACGGCGGCCGTGCGGCTGGATGACCCCCAGGCCGTGGTGAGGCTGGCTGCACCGGTGCTCGCGCACCCACTGTTGGCGACCTTGCTGGCGCGGTAGGATACTCGGTGGACCGCCGACGATAGCGATGTTTTGCAACCACGGCCAAGCTTGGAGTATCAAGCACAGCCATGACCGCCCATTCCACCATTGCCCCTGTCGCCGTCCCCGATCCGGACCCTCGCTGCCTGGTGGTGCTGAGGGCCGCGCGGCGGGCCTTCATGACCCAGGGCTACGCTGCCACCCGCATGGAGCCGATTGCGCGCGAGGCGGGCGTGTCTACGGCGACCCTGTATCTGTACTTCCCGTCAAAGGCCGATCTGTTCGCGGCCGTCATCGAGGACGCGGGCCGGGATTTCTCGCGACAGATGGAATGCGTGCGCGCATCCTCGGGGCCGGCGCGACAGCAGTTGACCCATTTCATGACGGCCTATGCCGGGTTCATGGCCGATCCGTTCGTCCGATCGGTCTTCCGGCTGGTGATGGCCGAGCGGCCCCGGTTCCGTGACACCGCCCTGGCCTTCTTCGAGCGGGGCCGCAGCGATTTCGGCGGGCCCTTGATCCGCGCCCTGAACGATCTCGACAGCGCGGGAGAGTTGAGGGTCGCCAAACCGTCCTGGGCGGCGGGCCAACTGATGGGGATGATCGAACATCCCGTCTTCTTCATGCCGCTGGTGACCGGGGACGAGATCATGGCGTCCCGGTCGATCGATGAGATCGTCAGCGACGCCGTAGAGACCTTCATGGCCCGCTACGCCGTCAACTAGGCCGGCAGCACCGTCAGCAGGGCGCGGATCACATGGTCCTGGGCGTCGCGCGAGATCGACCCGTCCATCGGCAGGCGCAGTAGGGTCCGGGACGCTCGAACGGTGACGTCGTCGGGTCCGCTCAGTCGACCGTAACGAAGGCCTGCTGGTGTCAGATGCAGAGGCTGGTAGTGGGTCGTCACCTCTACGCCGACCCGCGCCATGTCGGCCTTCAGCGCGTCACGCGCCGCCTGGTCCACGGTTCGCATATGGTAGATGTGCCCGTTGTGCGCGGCTTCTTCAGGAATCTCTGGCAGCACGAGGTGCTTGTCGACACCGGCGGCGCGCAGTTGCTGGTCGTAGTGGTTCCAGGCGGCGACCCGTCGCGCCGTCTTGGCCGGCGCGTTGCGCAGAGCGGCGTCCAGCAGGGCTGCTGTGATTTCGGACGGAAGGAACGACGACCCCACCGTCTGCCATTCATAGGCGGCAACCTCGCCGCGTCCGAAGCGAACCCGGTCGGTTCCCTTTTCCCAGAGCATCTCGGCACGGGCCATGTGAGCCGGCGATTTGACCAGCAGGGCACCGCCCTCGCCACAGCTGAT
Organism: Brevundimonas sp.; assembly: GCF_016463485.1. Taxonomy (GTDB): domain Bacteria; phylum Pseudomonadota; class Alphaproteobacteria; order Caulobacterales; family Caulobacteraceae; genus Brevundimonas. The sequence goes on along the minus strand of NZ_JAEMRD010000004.1, from coordinate 23,551 downwards.
GTTCTTGGAGGCGTGGAAGCTGAAGGTGCCGATGTCGCCGATGCCGCCCAGCGCCCGGCCTCGCCATGTCGCCCCCACGGCCTGGGCCGCATCTTCGACCAGGGCCAGGCCGTGCCGTTCGCACAGGGCCTGGAGAGCCTCCATGTCGCAGCCGACGCCCGCATAGTGGACGCAGAAGATTGCCCGGGTGCGGTCGGTGACAGCCTCGGCGGCCAGATCGACATTGATGTTCAGCGTGTCGGGCATCACGTCCACGAAGACGGGCACGGCACCGCGCAGCACGACCGCGTTGGCCGTCGAGGCGAAGGTCCATGAGGGCATGATGACCTCATCGCCCGGCTCCAGGTCCAGCAGCAGGGACGCCATCTCCAGCGCCCCGGTACAGGAATGGGTGGCCAGGGCGCGGGTGCCCGGGACCATGGCCTCGAGGCGTTCGTGGCAGCGCGCAGTGAAGGTGCCGTTCCCGGCATGATGGTCGCCGTGCAGGGCCTCCATCACGGCGGCTGACTCGTCAGCGCGGATATTGGATCTCGAGAACCGGATCTGGCGGTCCGGCGCCGCCGTGAAAACGGCGAGTGGCCGGGGCGGGATGACTGGAGGAACGACGAGGTGAGGCATGGCTCAGGTCTCGCCGGAAAGCTGCCGACGCAGCGCCTGGCCAGGTGCCGGATCGACGAGTTCGGCGACGATGTAGCGCCGCGCGATGTCCAGGGGGCCGTGGTCGCCGCCGTCCGGCCCCGAGACGCTCGTCAGGATGCGGAACCCCAGCCGCGTGAAGACGTCGTCAAGGAAGCTTTTGGACAGCCAGTGGAAGCGTGTGTCCGGTTGCAGGCTGAAGGCCGAATGGCGTCCGGTGTCGCGAATCATCCGGTCCCAGCCGCTCTGGGTGTCGGCGTCGCCGAAGGTCGCGGCGAACCGTCCGCCGACCCTGAGTGAATTTGCCGCACTGACCAGGTAGGCGAGGGTCGACTGGAAATCCATCATGAGGAAGACATCGACCGCGAAGAACAGGTCGACCGTGCCGACCGCGGGTCCGATCGCGCTCAGCAATCCGTCGTTCGAGGTCCAGTCGATGGGGCGCCCGTCCAGCCGGCCCGAAGCCACCGCGGTCGCGCACCGCTGGTTCATCGAGTCTAGCAGGGCGGGACTCAGCTCAAAGGCGATAAGCTTTGCCATACTGCGATCTAGTAGCATCTCGGTGTATTTTCCCGACCCCGGACCGATCTCGACGATCGAACGCCAGGGTTGTCCGGGCGGCGGTTCCAGAAGCGTCGAATAGGTGGCTTCCCGCACCTCGGCGGTGACCCATTCATCGCCCGGCCACTGAAATTTTGCGCCGTCTGCCGCGCGGCGGCCGGGGAAATCGCGCACGACATAATCGTCGAAAAAGGCGCGCATGTCCTGGACGTCTACGCTGGGCATTGGATGGATCCCCCCCCGGGAAAAAGATCGACGAACAAGGTACTTACAGCCATATCGGCTGGGATGACAGGGTTCGATATCATTGGCGATCTGGCCACGGACAATGATGTCCTGAAAGGCACGGTCGATCTCGCGCGCCGGACCACCGACCGGGTCCGCGTCGATCAACATGCGACGCGTGAAACGACCGAATTGTTGGTGGGGCACCTGCGGGACGTTTTGGTTACCAGCTACTACCTTCCGGTCCATGTCGAAAGCCACAGGCTGCTCATCAACCAGAGCTATTTCGACATCGTCCGCTGGTTTCCCGACATGCGGCCGATGGTCGATGGCGACCAGTTCCGGCTGATCGCTGACGCGCGGACTATCGAGGGTCCACATGTGGTGATCGGTGGGCCTGTAGACGGGGTCTGGTACCACTGGCTGGTCAGCTGGTGCGCGCGGCTGCTGATCCTGAAGCAGCTCAGGCGCGACATCTTCGACGACCCTTCGGTGCGGTTCCTGATCGATGTCGCGGCATCGAAGCCGCCCTTTATCGACATGGTCAGGGCCATGGGGGTAGACGACAACCGCATCACCTTCGTCAGCGAAAGCGGCGAAGACGTTCTGGTCAGGGACGCGATTCTGGTCAGCTTTCCGGACCAGCGCTTCCTCTATCCCGATCTGGTGAGAGATTTCGCGGCTGCAGTGCGTGAGTCCTTTGGCGTGGCGACCATTCAGCCGATCAAGCCGTCGTTGTTGCCGTCATGGCTGGGACAGCGCCAGGCACCGACCCTGCGTGGCGGCCGGCGGATTTTCACCAGCCGGCAAGCCTTTCCCGATCCCAAGCGGCGGGTGCACAATTTCGACGTGGTCGCCGAGGTGCTGAACCGGTTCGGCTTCGAGATCGTCAACCTGGCCGAGGTTTCGGCGAAAGATCAGGTCGAGATGTTCGCAGCGGCCGAGTTCGTCGTCGGGGTTCACGGCTCGGATCTGGCCGACCTGATGTTCTGCTCGCCCGGCGCGCAGGTGCTGGTCATCGAGAACCAGCGCAATGTCACCATGGGGATTGCAGCCTCCCTGGACATCCTTTGCCAGATCGTTTCGGCGCGATATCGCTACATGATCGTTGAAGAGGCCATCGATCCGGACGCCGACTATTCGAGCTTCACCGACGAGCACAATCGCGACGTCATCGTTCCGCCGGACACCCTGGAGCGCGAGCTGCGGGCCATGGGTTGTCTTCCGTTCGACGAACGCTGAAGACGGTCGAGTTCAGGGCTGGAGGCGGGTCCGTTCCCATCCTTCGCCGCGACGCACGAACGCCAGACGGTCGTGCAGGCGAAACGGCCGGTCGCGCCAGAATTCGATCCGGTCGGGAATGACCCGCCAGCCGGTCCAGCGGTCGGGGCGGGGCACGTCGGTGCCCTCGAACCGGGCCTCCTCGCGCGCGATGGCGGTTTCCAGCGCTCCGCGATCGGTCAACGGCCGCGACTGGTCCGAGGCCCAGGCCCCGATGCGGCTCTCGCGGGCGCGAGTGCCGAAATAGGCGTCGGCCTCGGCGGCGCTGACGGGCTCGACCATGCCGCGGACCCGGACCTGCCGCCGCAGCGACTTCCAGTGAAACAACAGCGCCGCGACGGGACGGTCAGCCAGTTGCAGGCCCTTGGCGCTCTCGGCGTTGGAATAGAAGGTCAGGCCGCGCGCATCGATGTCCTTGAGCAGCACCATCCGGCTGTCCGGCGCGCCGTCCGCATCGACGGTGGACAGCGCCATGGCGTTGGCGTCGTTGATTTCATGAGCGCGCGCATCCGCCAGCCATTCGACGAACAGGCCGATCGGCTCGGCGCGGTCGAAGATGCCCTCGTCACCGTTTGCGGCCAGGGCGGCGGCGTAGTCGCGGGCGTATTCCTCGCGATCGGGGCTGGGCGGAATGGCGGCGTGGGTCATGGTGGGGGGTATAGGCGCAGATAGCGACGGCTGCACCTGCGACGTATCGCGGTTAACCCGGTCTTGACCATGTCCGCGACAAGGATCGCCGCCATGTCCGCTGTCAATCTGAACCAGGCTTTTGCGACCCTGGGCCTTCACGGCCCCACGGGCGGTGACGCCCTGGTCCGGGCGTTCCGGGCGGCGGTCAAGGCGGCGCGGCCGGACATGCCGGGCGGCGACGCGGACCGGTTCCGCCGTGTCATTGCCGCCTATCGCCTGATCCAGCGTGAAGGCGGTGCCATGCAGGCGCTGGAACCGCCGAAGGCCGCCCCGGCCGCCTTGCCCGTCGTGGCCGTCAGCGTGCTGGAGGCGCTGCGTGGGGGTGTGGCGACCGTCCGTCTTGCAGAGCGGGTGCTTCGCGTCGCGGTCACCGCCGGGGTCCGGACGGGGGATCACCTGCGACTGCGAGGCGCAGCGGCCGACGGCGGCGATCTCTATCTTCCCGTCCTGATCAGGCCGGCTGACGGGCTGTCGGTCGTCGGGGACGACCTGCACATGAACTGGCCTGCGCCGTCGCGACTGATCGAGGACGGCGGCCGGATCGAGATCGAGACCCATGTCGGGGTGCGGGGCGTCTGGGTCACGCGAGGCCTCACCGGCACGATCCGACTGCGACTGCGCGATCTCGGCCTGCCTGCCCGGGGCGGGCGGCCGACCGGGCATCTGTTCGTGACGCTGGAGCCGTCGGAGGACGCGCCCTCGGCTGCAGACCATCTGCTGGCGCGGTTCACCCGGGTCTGGACGCCGGAGCGGCTGGCGGCGTGACTTGAAGTCTGGCATCAAATCCAGCATCATATGATGACGATTGTGATGCGGAGGTAGGTTTGCGCACGACCTTGAATCTGGACGACGAGTTGATGGAGGCTGCGGCCGAATACAGCGGTCTCGTCGAGAAGTCGGCGATCGTTCGCTTCGCCCTGCAAAACTATGTCGCTGGGGAAGCCGCCCGGAGGCTGGCAAAACTTGGTGGAACAATGCCCGACTTCGAGATCCCACCTCGAAAGCGGTACTTCGGGGTTCAGGAGGATTGACCTACGTCCTTGCCGACACCTCCGTCTGGCTAGACCATTTTCGAAACTTTGATCCGATGATGGGGCAACTTGCCGAAGCCAAGCGGCTGATGATGCATCCGTTCATCATCGGAGAGCTCAGCATGGGCAATCTCCAGAACCGTGGTTCATTTCTGCGCGACCTGAGGCGGATGAGGTCAATGGCGAAAGTCGATGATGCCGAAGTCTTTGCACTCGTCGACGCTCAGCGACTTCATGGAACCGGGATCGGATGGGTGGACGCCCACCTGCTGACCTCCGTGCTTCTGATGGATGACGCGAGGCTCTGGACGCGCGATAGACGCCTGAACGCGGCGGCCGAGCGATTGGGGCGCGCCGCCCAACTGCATCACTGAGGCGGACTTGTCCCACAACACCTTCGGCCATCTGTTTCGCGTGACGACCTGGGGCGAGAGCCATGGGCCGGCGATCGGCTGCGTGGTCGACGGGTGTCCGCCGCTCATTCCGCTGACCGAGGCCGATCTTCAGCCGTGGCTGGACCTTAGGAAGCCCGGCGGCAGCCGGTTCGTGACCCAGAGAAACGAGAGCGACACCGCGCGCATCCTGTCGGGCGTCTTCGACGACGGGGCGGGGCCAGTCACGACGGGCACGCCCATCGCCATCGAGATCCAGAACGAGGACCAGCGGTCCAAGGACTATGGCGAGATCGCCCGCGCCTATCGGCCGGGCCATGCCGATGTGACCTATCAGGCCAAATACGGCGTGCGCGACCATCGCGGCGGTGGGCGGTCCTCTGCGCGCGAGACGGCCAGCCGGGTCGCCGCGGGCGCGGTGGCCAGGAAGGTGCTGGGGCAGGGGGTCTCGATCCGCGCCGGGGTCGTGCAACTGGGTTCGCACCGGATCGAGGACGCGGCGGTGGATTTCGGCGCGACCTACGACAACCCGCTGTTCGCCGCCTCGGCCGAGGTCGGACCGGCCTGGGAGGCCTATCTGGACGGGGTGCGCAAGGCCGGTTCTTCGGTGGGCGCCGTGGTGGCGCTGGAGATCACCGGGGTTCCGGCCGGCTGGGGCGCGCCGCTGTATGCCAAGCTGGATGCCGAGCTGGCGGCGGCGATGATGTCGATCAATGCGGTCAAGGGCGTGGAGGTCGGTGACGGCTTCGGCGCGGCGGCCCTGTCGGGCGAGTCCAATGCCGACGAGATGCGGATGGGCGAGGACGGCCAGCCAGTCTTCCTGTCCAATCACGCGGGCGGCATCCTGGGCGGGATTTCGACGGGGCAGGCGATCACCCTGCGGGTGGTGTTCAAGCCGACCTCCTCCATTCTGACCCTGCGCCAGACCGTGACCCGCGACGGCACCGAGACCGACCTGCGTACCAAGGGCCGGCACGACCCCTGCGTCGCCCTGCGCGGCGTGCCGGTGGTCGAGGCCATGGCGGCCTGTGTCCTGGCCGACGCGATGCTGAGACATCGGGCCCAGGTCGGGTAGTTTCCTCAGGCCGGCGCGCGGGGTAGGGTCGGGAATGGCCAGTTCATCGACCCGGAAGACATCTCCCAAGGCTTCGCGTCTGGCCGTCGTCGGGCTGGTTCTGGCGCTGCTGCTGCCCCTGACGGTGTTTGTTGCGATTGCGGGTCTGAAATCAGGGCTGCTGCCGATAGAGACGGCCTATGATCTGCTGACGATAGCGGTTGGCTTTTACTTGGCAGGACTGGGTACGTTCGGCGCGATCCTGGCTCTGATCGGCGTGGCGCGGGCGTTTCGGAGTTCTTGGCTGATTGGATTGGCAGCGATATTGATCGCTGCCGTGTCCGTGACCCTGCTCGTGCGCGAGATTAGCGCAGGGATGGCCTATGCTCTCAACAATAAGGCTGATCCCACCTTCAACGCCAGTGCTGGTGTTTCAACGGACACGACAGATCAGATTGGCTTTTCGTCGCGCATCCTGGCCGAGCGCGAAGCTGATGGCACCGGTCCCGTTGTCCCGGCAGTCGGTGCCAACAGTTGCGAGATCGCCGCCCTCCCCACCCAGACGGCCCCCGGCGTGGCCGGCTATGCCCTGCAAGAGGCCGGTTTCGAGATTCGCGATATCGGCATCAACCGCGCCAACGGCGTCCATACCAGCGTCTGGTTCGACCGGACCTATGACGCCGCCATCCGCATCCGCCCCGGCCGCACCGACGTGCGGGTAGCGCCTCGCGACGGCGCTCGCGATCATGGCACCTCCTGCCGTCTGGCCCAGAAAATCCTGACGGCGCTTCAGCCCAGCCGGTAGAGCGCGTCCAGCGTCGGACCCGGCTCGGCGACGACCCGGCCCTCCCGAACCAGCTTGCCCAGATGCGCCAGCACCGACAGGCTGGCGGCGGGCCACAGTCGCTTGTCCACGGCGGCGTAGAGGACCGGCACCATGTCCGCGATCGTCGTGTCGCCCGCCTCGATCCGCGCCAGCACCCCCGCCTCTCTCGCCAGCCGGTGGTCCTTGTAGGCTTGCAGGAAGGGCGCGGGCTCCGTGATCGGCGCGCCGTGGGTCGGCCAAAGGGTCAAAAACCCTCGCACCATCACTGCCTGCAGGCTGGCCATATAGTCGGCCATGTCGCCGTCCGGCGGCGCGATCACCGTCGTGGACCAGCCCATGACATGGTCGCCGCAGAACAGGGCGTTCTCCTCCTCCAGCACGAAGGCCATGTGGTTCGACGCGTGACCGGGCGTGGCCATCGCCTCGATCGTCCAGCCGTCGCCGACGATACGCTCGCCGCCCTCCAGAATGACGTCCGGCCGGAACGCCTCGTCCTCCTCCTCATCCAGATGACCCGAGGCGTGGGTGACCACCTGCGGCGGCCGGGCAGCCAGGATCGGTGCGCCGGTGCGCTCGGCCAGCGGGCGGGCGAGGGGCGAGTGATCGCTGTGGGTATGGGTGACCAGGATGTGGCTGACCCGACGCACGCCGACGGCGTCCAGAATCGCCTCCAGATGTGCGGGATCGAACGGTCCCGGGTCGATCACGGCGACGCCGGCCCCTGCTTCGTCGCGCCCGACGATATAGGTGCCTGTACCGGTATAGGTGAACGGGCCGGGGTTGTTCGCCACGACCCGCTGGATCAGCGCCGACACCGGATAGCGGCGGCCGTAATCGATGTCGTGGTCGCGCACGAAGGGGATCATCCGAGGGACCCGCGCGACTGGTCCGGGCCTTGCCTTAACGAGAGGTAAATCCCCTCCGGAGCGTCCGTCGTGGCCAAAACTCTTGCCCTTGGTGTTTCAAATCGGCTCCAGCCTATCGCGGCGGCGCTACTGTGTCTCATGGCGGCGCAACTCATCACCGCCTCGTGCACGCCCGAGCCCGTCCCCTATGCGGCGCGCGCCTATCTGATCCGCTAAAGCGGCAGGCTCGACAGATCGTAGCCGGCGCCGGCCGCAGCGGCGACGATCTCGTCACGCGACTGACCCCTTTGGCTCGCGGCGAGCGCCCAGGCGACCGTCGATCGCATCCCCGACTTGCAGTGGATCAGGACCGGCGTCCCTTCGGACAGGGCCGCCCCGATCGCTGCGACGGCATCCGGTCCCGGCATTCCGCGCACCGGAGCATGAACATAGTCGAGGCCGAGCGCCCGCGCCGCATCCGCCATGGTGGCGGCGTCGGGCTGGCCGTATTCCTCGCCGTCCGGGCGGTTGGAGATGATTCGGACCACACCCAGGTCGCGCGCGGTCTGCAGATCCGCCAGGTCGATCTGGCCCGCCACCAGGACACCGGGGGCGAGCGTTCGCAGAACCGCCACTATTGCCGCCTGACGCGCACGGCGCGGCTGCGGCCCGCGGTCAGCAGATAGCTGCCCATGGCGGCGCGGCGGACGCGGACCGGTTCGCCGGCCTGGTTGCGGAAGGACACCCGTTCGGTGTCGATCTGACGCCAGACGCTGCCGTCGGCCAGGGTGAACACCCAGCGGCCCTCGCCGGACATGCCCGCGCGGGTCAGGGTCGTCTCGATCTCGCCGATCGGCTCGGCACGCTCGCCCTGCTCGAACAGGGTGATGGTGGGCAGCTGGAAACCGAACATCTGGCGCCGCGCCGCGGTGACCTGGGCCCGGTCCACGACGACGACCTCGCCCTGGCGTTCAGCCGAATCGAGCGCCTCGGTCGCCCGGTCGTAGCAGGCCAGCCGTGCCACACTGTCGCTCAGCCCCCGGCAGGACACCAGCTGGTTGAGGATTTCCGGCCGGGGCGGCGATGTCTGGGCGGCGGCCGGGACGGCCATCGCGGCAGCGGCCACCGCGACCAGCGCGACAGCGCCCAGCGCCTTAATCTGCATCTGAAAATCCAAGGTTCTCGCCGCTCCTGAGGTTCCGCTGCATCCTGCCACAGACCGCAACGTCACCGCCAGCCGACCTTCGCGGCAAACGTGGCTCGAATACGACAGTCTCAAGGCGACTTGGTTACACGTGTGTAATTGCTGTGGCGCAGCATGGGCGAAGGCGCCTAACGTACGGCAGCCGGCGGGCAAAGTTGCGTTCACCCGCCACGCGATAAAAACAAATCAAGGTCAGGCGGTCCGCGCGAACCCCGCGATTTGGACCCAATCAGGAGAACGATCCTTGCGAACCCCACAAACTCGTCAACGACTTCTTGCCACCACGATCATCACGGGCGCCGCCCTGCTCGCCTTCGCCGCTCCGGCGATGGCCCAGGACGAACCCGAGTCGGAACTGGAAGAAATCGTCGTCACCGGCTCGCGGATCCCGCAGGCCAACCTGGTCACGACCAGCCCGGTCACCCAGGTCACCGCCGAGGACATCGACGTCCAGGGCGTGACGCGGGTCGAAGACCTGATCACCCAGTTGCCGCAGGCCTTCGCCGCGCAAAACTCGACGGTCGTCAACGGCGCCTCGGGCACCGCGACGGTTTCGCTGCGCAACCTCGGTTCGTCGCGCACCCTGGTGCTGATCGACGGTCGCCGGATGGGTTACGGCTCGCCGAACGACGACGCGGCCGACCTGAACCAGATCCCCGGCCAGCTGGTCGAGCGGGTTGAAGTCCTGACCGGCGGCGCCTCGGCCGTCTACGGTTCGGACGCCGTCGCCGGCGTCGTGAACTTCATCATGA
>NZ_JAEMRD010000004.1:0-14044 GCF_016463485.1 Brevundimonas sp. | reverse complement strand
GATCGACGCGACCTACGGCTTCTATTCGCACCACAACGACTATGACGGCGTGGGCAACCTGCGCGCCGAAATCGCGCGCCGCGGCACGACCAACGCGGCCCAGTTCAGCCTGCCTGCCGACGATGTCTCCGACGGCGAAAGCAAGGAAATCACCCTGACGATGGGTGTGTCCTCGCCGGACGGCAAGGGCAACCTGCTGGCCTACGCCGGCTACCGTAACAACAACCCGGTGCTGCAAGCCGGGCGCGACTACTCGGCGTGCACCATCGGCGCGCCTGCCGCTGTGCGTCCCACGACCTATACCTGCGGCGGCTCCGGCACGTCGTTCCCGGGTCGTTTCACCGACTTCTCGGCGTTCAACTATACGCTCGGCGCCAACCAGACGTTTGTTCCGTTCAACGCTGACCTGAACAACTACAACTACGGCCCGATCAACTACTACCAGCGCCCCGACGAGCGTTACACGCTCGGTGCCTTCGGTCGCTACGAAATCAACGAGCACGCCGAAGCCTTCGCCCAGTTGATGTTCTCGGACTATTCGTCGGTCGCCCAGATCGCGCCCTCGGGCAGCTTCTTCAACACCTTCGACATCAACTGCGACACGCCGCTTCTTTCGACCCAGCAACGCGGTGCCATCGGTTGTACGCCAGCTCTGGTCGCTTCGGGCGGTCGGGTGCCGTTCTACGTCGGCCGTCGTAACGTCGAAGGCGGCGGTCGTCAGGACTCGCTGACCTACACCTCCTACCGCGCCGTCGTGGGCCTGCGTGGCCTGATCACCGAGGGCTGGAACTACGATATCGCCGCCCAGTTCTCGCGCGTTCGTCTGGCCCGCACGTATCTGAACGACTTCTCGGTTTCGCGTCTGACGCGCGCCCTGGACGTCGTCAGCGTCGGCGGCGTCCCGACCTGTCGCTCGGTCGTCAACGGCACGGACGCGGGCTGCGTTCCCTACAACGTCTTCGTTGCCGGCGGCGTGACCCAGGCCGCCCTGGATTATCTGCAAATCCCGCTGATCCAGACCGGTGAAACCACCCAGCAGGTCGTCACGGCCGCCGTCACCGGCGACCTGGGCGTCTACGGCTGGCAGTCGCCTTACGCCGCTTCGGGCATCAAGGTCGCCTTCGGCGCCGAGTACCGCCGCGACGCCCTGGCCTCGGTCACCGATGCCTCGTTCGCTTCGGGCGACGGCGCTGGCCAAGGTGGACCGACGATCGGCATCACCGGCGACGTCGATGTCGCCGACCTGTTCGCCGAACTCCAGATCCCGCTGGCCGACGATCAGCCCTGGGCCTACTCGGCCTCGATCGACGGCGCCTTCCGTCACTCCGAGTACGAGAACCTGTCGACGGACACCTACAAGTTCGGCGCCGACTACGCGCCGATCCCGGACGTTCGTCTGCGGGCCAGCTACTCGCACGCCGTTCGCGCGCCTAACGTGATCGAGCTGTTCGCCGCCCAAGGGTTCGGCCTGTTCGACCTGTCGACCGGCGACCCCTGCGGTCCGGCCCGCACCGCCACCCTGGCTCAGTGCACGGCCACCGGCGTTCCGGCCGCTCAGTACGGCAACGCCGGCCTGAACAGCCCCGCTGGTCAGTACAACCAGATCACGGGCGGTAACCCGAACGTGGCTCCGGAAGAGTCGGACACGATCACCTTCGGTGCCGTGTTCACCCCCAGCTTCCTGCCGGGCTTCAACCTGACCCTCGACTACTTCGATATCCAGGTCGACGGCCTGATCTCGTCGGTGGGTTCGGCCAACACGCTGAACCTCTGCTACCGCGACAACGATGCGGCCGCCTGCTCGCGGGTCAACCGCAACCCGAACGGGTCGCTGTGGATCGGCACCGGCTTCGTTCAGGATCTGAACATCAACATCGGTGGTCTCTCGACCAGCGGCGTTGACGTCAACTCCAACTACGGCTTCGACCTCGACACCTTCGGTCTCGGTGGCGCCGGCTCGATCGCCCTGAGCTTCGTCGGCACCTGGCTCGATACGCTGGAAACCGACACGGGCACCGGCACCGCCAGCTCGGTGTTCGACTGCGTCGGCTACTACGGCTCGACCCAGTGCGGCGTTCCGAACCCGGAATGGCGTCACCGCGCCCGCGTCACCTGGCAGTCGCCCTGGAGCGTGGATGTCTCGGGAACGTGGCGCTACTACTCGGAAGTCGACTTCGGTTCGACTCTGACGGGTGCCGTCGCCGGTCGCCTCGACTCGACGCTGGACGCGATGAACTACTTCGACGTGACCGCCAACTGGCAGGTCACCGATACGGTCTCAGCCCGCGCCGGTGTGAACAACGTGTTCGACACCGATCCCCCGCTGTCGGTCGCGGCCGGCACCGGCGGCAACGGCAACACCTATCCGCAGCTGTATGATGCGCTGGGTCGTTACGTCTTCTTCGGCGTGACCGCGAACTTCTAGGACCGACGGCCCTTCGGGGCTGGCGATCACGGAAACGGAATGGGCGGCGGATCTTCGGGTCCGCCGCCTTTTTCATGGGCGGCGGCGGGTCTGGACCTCGCCATGGAAAAACCATCGGCCCACGGCAAGCGTCGCCAAAGTCCAGATTCCACGTGCCCCAGGATAGTTCGCCCATGCTGATCGCCGCCTTCGCCGCCGCTCTTCTGTCCCAGACGCCCGCCGTGGCGGGTCAGGACGGCCCGATCTCGACGGCGAGCGGCGCGACGGAGACGGCGGCCCAGGTCCGGCTGCGTGAGGCCCTGGCCTATTCCAATCCTTTGCCGCGCGGCGCGCCGACGCAGGACTATCCGCTGGTCGCCTGGTGCGACGCCCTGGTCAGCGGCCATGTGCGGCTGGGCGAGACCCTGACCGACCGCAACGCCGAGGATCTGGAGATCATGCGCCTGGGTCGGCTGGAGGCCTCGGACTTCCGCTCCGCCCTCGCGGCGGCCGGACCACGCCAGACCGCAGCGACGCGCACGGCCGCGGCCCAGGCGGCGGCGGCGGCCACCGCGCGCTGGACCCCCTTGATCGCACAGCCTGACGAGGCCGCGCGCAGCCAGTCCTTCGGCCTGTTCTTCGGCCTGCCGGGGCGTTGCGAGCACGCGGCCCGGCGCATCCGCGCCAACATCACGACCCCGCCGGCAACCCTGGACGAGGTCGGCCTGCGCTCCGAAGGCGTCGATCCGGTCCAGTAGGCCGGACTGTCGCGTTCAGCCTGCGGGCGACCTGGACAGGTCGATCCGCCAGCCCAGCAATGCGCCATAGGCGTCATGCTCGAGCGCCCGCGCCGTGACGCTCAGGCCGACACCCTCGGCCCGGGCCAGAAATCGCTCCAGCCCGTCGACATCCAGGGCCGCGCGGGTCTGGCACAGCTGGCGATGGCGCCAGGCGGCGTTGCCGAACTCGAAATCGTCAAGCCGGGCCAGGCCGCTCGCCGGCTCATAGGCCGCGATCCGGTCCGCCAGATCGCCCAGATAGCTGACCATATAGGTGACGGTATCGAACGCCGGACCGACCCCGATCAGGCCGCGGCATTTCGTGACCGCCTGGGCAAACGCGGCGTGTGATGCGGCGCGTGCGGCCGGATCACTCTTCCCCTGGGCGGCGAAAGCGCGGCGACCCAGCCGGACGGCGGCTCCGGTGCCCAGCACCGCGTCATAGGCCTTCATTTGCGCCCGGGCCTGTTGCGTGATGACGCTGTCGGCGTGGTGGACCAGCAGGCGCGCCCGTCCGCCCGGTTTCAGGACGCGCGAAAGTTCCGCCAGCGCAGGACGGTGATCGGCGTATTCGATTCCGAACTGGGATGAGATCCCGTCGAAGGTGGCGGCCTCGAACGGCAGGGCCTCGACCGCGACACCGCCGATGAACGTCGGGCCGGGCTCGCCCGCAGCCGTCGCCGGGATGTCCGCATAGTCCACGCCGGTGACATCGAACGGTCCCGCCGCCTGGGCATAGCGGGCGACTTCGCCCGACCCCGTGGCCAGGTCCAGCAGACGGGCCCCCGCCGGGAAGGTCTCGAAGAACCCGCTCCACAAGGCGGAAGTGTCGAGCGCCCTCGGTCCCGTCGGGGTGTCGATCGACATCACCTCGGCCCGGCCTCGCGACCAGTAGGCGGTCCAGTGCCAGCCGGGGCGTTTCACGGGTTGAGAGGCGGCCATGATCCCGGCCTACAGAACGGCAACCGGGTACGCCAGCCGTACGCCCGTCATGCTGCCGCCACCCGCACCGTGGCAGCCGGCTCGTAGTTGAGGATCGGCGACAGCCAGCGTTCGGCGGTGGCGACGTCCCAGCCCTTGCGGCGCGCATAGTCCTCGACCTGATCGAGATCGATCTTGCCAACACCGAAATAGTGGCTGTCCGGATGGCCGAAATACAGGCCGGACACCGAGGCCGGCGGGCTCATCGCGAACGACTCCGTCAGGGCCATCCCGGCATTGGGCTCGGCCTGCAACAGCCGGAACAGGGTCGCCTTTTCGGTGTGATCGGGCTGGGCCGGATAGCCGGGGGCGGGGCGGATGCCCTGGTATTTTTCCTCGATCAGGTCCTGCGTCGTGGTGACTTCGTCGGCGGCATAGCCCCACAGTTCGGTCCGCACGGTCTTGTGCAAGGCCTCGGCAAAGGCCTCGGCCAGACGGTCGGCCAGGGCCGAGGACAGGATGGCTGAATAGTCGTCACCGGCGTCCTTGAACCGCCTGGACACCTCCAGTTCGCCATGGCCAGTGGTGACGGCGAAGGCCCCGATCCAGTCCGAGCCTTCAGGCGCGATGAAGTCCGACAGGGCCGAGTTGGGCTTCCCGTTCGACTTGGCGATCTGCTGGCGCAGGGTGTGGAAACGGGCGATCTCCTGCGTGCGCGCCTCGTCACCGAACACGACGATATCGTCCTGATCGGCGTTGGCGGGCCAGAAGCCGACGACGCCTTTTGCCGTGAACCACTTCTCGTCGATGATCTGTTTCAGCATCGCCTGAGCGTCCTTGAACAGATCCTGGGCGGCCTCACCGACGATCTCGTCCTCCAGGATCTGAGGATAGCGGCCGATCAGCTCCCACGACGCGAAGAACGGCGTCCAGTCGATGTGATCGGCCAGGTCGGCCAGGTCCCAGCTGTCGAACGTCCGCGTGCCGATGAACGATGGCGCGGTCGGACGCGGCGCGGCCCAGTCGATCTTGAACTTGTTGTCGCGCGCCTTGGCTATGCTGGTGCGGGCCTTGACCTCCAGGCCCCGGGCGTACTGTTCGCGGATGCGGATGTAATCATCACGCGTGGCGGCCTCGTTCTTGGCCCGCTCGGTCTTGGACAACAGGCCGGAGACGACGCCCACGGCGCGCGAGGCGTCGACGACATAGGTCGTCGATCCGCGATGGTATCCGGGCTCGATCTTGACCGCCGTATGGGTCCGGCTGGTCGTCGCCCCGCCGATCAGCAGGGGGATGTCGAACCCGCGCCGCTCCATCTCGCGGGCCACGAACACCATCTCGTCCAGCGACGGGGTAATCAGGCCGGACAGGCCGACAATATCGACCTTGTGCTCGATCGCGGCGTCCAGGATGCGATCGGCCGGGACCATGACGCCCAGGTCGATAACCTCGTAGTTGTTACACTGAAGCACGACGCCGACGATGTTCTTGCCGATGTCGTGGACGTCGCCCTTGACCGTGGCCATCAGGATGCGGCCGGCCTGTTCGCGCGGCTTGCCGGCCTTTTCGGCCTCCATGAAGGGTTCGAGCCAGGCCACGGCCTGTTTCATCACGCGGGCCGACTTCACGACCTGCGGCAGGAACATCTTGCCCGATCCGAACAGGTCGCCGACCACGTTCATCCCGTCCATCAGCGGGCCTTCGATGACGTGCAGCGGCCGCTCGACCGACAGGCGGGCCTCCTCGGTGTCGGCGTCGATATATTCGGTGATGCCGTTGACCAGGGCGTGTTCGATCCGCTTGCCCACGGGCTGGTCGCGCCATTTCAGGTCGACGACCCGGGCCACGCCCTTGTCGCCCTTGTAGTTGGGGGCGATGTCGACGAGCCGCTCGGTGTTGGAGACATTGGTCCGCTGCGGCCGGTTGAGGATCACATCCTCCACCGCCTCGCGCAGGGTCGGCTCGATGTCCGTATAGACGGGCAGGTCGCCGGCATTGACGATCCCCATGTCCATGCCCGCGGCGATGGCGTGGTACAGGAACACGGAGTGGATCGCCCGGCGCACCGGCTCATTGCCGCGGAAGCTGAACGAGACGTTCGACACCCCGCCGGAGATTCGGGCGTAGGGCAGGGTGGCCTTGATGACCTTGACCGCCTCGATGAAGTCGACGGCGTAGTTGTCGTGCTCCTCGATCCCCGTCGCCACGGCGAAGATATTGGGGTCGAAGATGATGTCTTCCGGCGGAAAGCCGACCTCGCCCACCAGGATGCGATAGGCGCGGGTGCAGATCTCGATCTTGCGCGCGGCGGTGTCGGCCTGGCCCACCTCGTCGAAAGCCATGACCACGACGGCGGCGCCGTAGCGCAGGCATTTGACCGCCTGGGCGCGGAAGGCGTCCTCGCCCTCCTTCATCGAGATCGAGTTCACGATCGGCTTGCCCTGGACGCATTTCAGGCCGGCCTCGATCACCTCCCACTTGGACGAGTCGATCATCACCGGCACGCGGGCGATGTCCGGCTCGGCCGCGATCAGGTTGAGGAAGGTGACCATGGCCTGCTTCGAATCCAGCAGGCCTTCGTCCATGTTGATGTCGATGATCTGCGCCCCGGCCTCGACCTGCTGGCGAGCCACGGTCAGGGCGGCGGTATAGTCGCCCTCGATGATCAGCTTCTTGAACTTGGCCGAACCGGTGACGTTGGTGCGTTCACCGACGTTGATGAAGGTGGGTCTCATACGCTTATTCTTTCGCTGCCCGTTCCCGCGAACGGGCAGACGGACTTTCGTATCTAGTGGGCGTGGGTCGGCAGGCGGGCGGCGGTGACCTCGATCTCGACCAGGAAGCCCGGCCCGGCCAGGCCCGCGACCTGAACCGTGGAGCGAGAGGGGCGGTTGGGTTGGTCCGCCGTGCCGAAATACTTGCCGTAGGCCCGCATCATGCCCGCGAAATCCATGCGCTCCGAGCCCGGTGCCGCCGTCAGATAGACGGTCATCGACACCACATCGCCCATGGTCAGGTTCCGCGTGGCCAGCAGCCGCTCGATCTTGGCAAAGGTCGAGGCCGACTGGGTTTCCGTATCGCCATAGGCCTCGACCGAACCGGCGGGTGCCGTGGTGTCGGTGACATCGGGCAACTGACCCGACAGGAAGATCAGCTCCGACCCGGCCGGGACCGTCACGGTCGAGGCGATGAAGGCGGTCGGCGAGCCATAGGTGCGCTCGATCGCGGGATGGTCATGGCTCTGCGCCAGAACGGGTGCGGCACAGAACAGGAGTGCGGCGGTCAGGGCGGGAAGGGCGATCTTCATGGTGCGGTCTCCGGTTCAGGCGGCTGCGGATTGGCGACGGGCGGCGATGGCGTTGACGGCGCGCCAGGCGCTGACGAAGGCTCCCTGCTGCCAGGCCCCGACGTGGCTCAGGTGTTCGCCGGCGAACAGATAGGGCCCGTCCGGCTCGTTCATCAAGGTATAGCCCGTCGGGTCTTGCCGAGCCACCGGTCCTTCGATGCCCAGACTGTAGGGGATGCTGCGCCAGTGGACGGTGACGCCGTCGGTCAGTGTGCCGCTCTGGCCCGGATGCAGCCGTTCGACGGTCTCGCGCGCATAGGCGTGCCCCTCGGCCAGCGGCAACGAGCCCAGACGCGTCGCGGGGCCGGCGAAACTGTAGCCGGCGACCAGGATACCCTTCTCGTGCAGGAATTTGCCGGACGGATACCAGGTCATCAGGGTGTCGCGGTCGGTAAACGACAGACCGCCATAGATGTGGTCGTTGGTCTCCCAGAAGCGCGGTGCCTGGAAGGCGATCTTGACCGAGTCGGCGTATCTGGCGTTCTTCACCACCGCCTGCCGGTCCGCCGAGAAGTCGTTGTCGATCCCGGCCAGGACCGAGAAGGGAATGGTACAGATACAGTGGTCGGCCGTGATCGCGTGGCTTGCGCCGGTCGCGTCCTTCCAGGTCGCCTCGACGCCCGTACCCTTGCGCTTCAGCCCGGTAATCTCGGCATTGAGCGCGATCGACGCGCCCAGTTTGTCGGCGAATGCCATGGGGATGCGGTCCATGCCCCCGACCGGCTGGAGCATGGTCGCCTGCATGTCGATGATGTCGTGAAAGGCCGGTGCCCCCCAGGCCATCGGATGCAGCAACGAGGCTAGGACCATGGCGTCGCGCGGCTTGCCTACGACATCGCCGGCAGCCGGTTCGATGGCGAAGCCGGCGCTCTCGCTGTGGCGGAACATCAGATCGGGGTCCAGCTCGCCCCAGCCGATCAGGTTCTCGACCAGCAGGGCCTTGTCCTCGGCGCTCAGGGCCACGTCGACGCCGCCGTTTTGGACACCCTTGGCCAGCAGGGAGGCGACGTTGCCGCGGATATTGTGGATCGCCTGACGCATCTGCAACGGCTTGCCGTCGTTCAGGCCCTCGGCCTGGATCAGGGCCCCGTGCGAGTGGTTGACCAGCACCTCCATCTCGACGCCCAGCGCCTTGCAGTAGCCGATCGTCGCCTGATGGTGGCTGGGAATGCGGGCCGGGCCGGCGTTGAAATACTGGCCGTCGTCGAAGGTGCAGACCTGCTCCGGCTTGTCCGTATGGGCGATCTTCGACCCGCGACGGACGGTCCAGTTGCGCCCCCCGACCCTGTCGCGTGCCTCGAGAACTGTCACGGCATATCCGGCCTTCTTCAGCTCAAAGGCCGCGCTGAGGCCCGCTAGCCCGGCACCGAGGATGACCACGCTCGCGCCCTCGCCGGAGCCAGGCGCGAGGGTCGGCGTCTGGGCATGGGCGACACCGTCGTCGACCAGCCCCATGGCCCGCATGGCCATATACATCCCGCCGGTCCCGGCCACCGCCGCCACCCGTGTCAGAAACGCCCGCCTCGTGCCGATCATGACTCATATCCCCATGGCTCATTTCGCAGATGCGAGAAGAGCAACACGGTTCGACGAGCGTGGCTAGGCCAGGCATCGTGAGAAATGCCGCCGGGCCCGGATGATCCAGCAAGTGTGGATGTCACGCCACCAGCTCGAACGGCTCCAGCCCCGACAGACGCATCGCGACCGGCCGTTCGGGAATCTCCCGCGTCGGCAGTTTCGACACCGCCTTTGCGGTATGGGCGATATGATCCGGCGTCGTGCCGCAGCAGCCGCCCACGATGTTGACCAGACCTGACGCCGCCCATTCCTCGATGAAGTGGGCGGTCTGGTGCGGTTCCTCGTCATACTGGCCCATGGCGTTCGGCAGGCCGGCGTTGGGATAGGCGGCGACCAGGGTGTCGGCGACGCGGCTCAGTTCGGCGATGAAGGGCCGCATCAGGTCGGCGCCCAGCGCGCAGTTGAAGCCGACCGCGAACGGCTTGGCGTGTCGCACACTGTTCCAGAAGGCCTCGGCGGTCTGGCCCGACAGGGTCCGGCCCGACCGGTCGGTGATGGTGCCGCTGATCCAGATGGGCAGAGGCTCCATGCCCTCGTCTTCCAGGTCCTTGATCGCCTTGATACAGGCCTTGCAGTTCAGCGTGTCGGTGATGGTCTCGATCAGATACAGATCGACGCCGCCCTCGTTCAGCGCCTTCACCTGATGGCGATAGGCGTCATAGACCTGGTCGAAGGTCACCAGCCTCGCGCCGGGATCGTTCACGTCCGACGACATCGACAGCATCTTGTTCAGCGGCCCGATCGAACCGGCGGCGAAGCGCGGCTTGTGCGGCTCCTTTTCCGTCCAGCGGTCGGCGGCGGCGCGGGCCAGTCTGGCACCCTCCAGGTTGATGTCCCAGACCGCGTCGGCCTCCAGCTTGTAGTCGTCCTGGGCGATGACGGTGGCGCTGAAGGTGTTGGTCTCGGAGATGTCGGCACCCGCCCCGAAATACTGGTCGTGCAGGTCCGAGATGACGTCCGGCCGAGTCAGGCACAGGATGTCGTTGTTGCCCTTCATCTGGTCGCGTTCGTTATAGCCGTTGGCCTCGACGAAGCGGTCGCCGCGGAAGTCGGCTTCTTCCAGCCCGCGACGCTGGATCATCACGCCCCAGGATCCGTCGAGGACCAGGATGCGTTCCCTGGCGGCCTTGTGCAGGGCGGCGACGCGTTCGGGGCGGGTGAGCGGAGACGTCATGTCAGGCAGCGGCCTTCTGTTCGCGAACGCCCAGCACGCGGCAGATCGCATAGACCAGGTCGGCGCGGTTCAGGGTGTAGAAGTGGAAGTCGGAGAAGCCCTCTTCCTGCAGCCGGGCGCAGGTTTCGGCGGCGACCGAGGCGGCCAGCAGCTTGCGGGTCTCGGGGTCGTCGTCCAGGCCGTCGAAATGCGAGGCCAGCCAGCCCGGGACCGAGGCGCCGCAGGATGCGCTCATCCGCTGCAAGGCGCCGAAGTTCGACACCGGCATGATTCCCGGCAGAAGCGGGATGTTGACCCCGGCGGCGCGGATCCGGTCCCGGAACCTCAGGAAGGCGTCGATGTCGAAGAAGAACTGGCTGATCAGCCGCGTCGCCCCGGCATCGACCTTGGCCTTCAGCACGTCGATGTCATGCTCGATCGACGGGCTTTCGGGGTGCTTTTCCGGATAGGCGCCGACGCTGGTCTGGAACCCGCCGACGCGCTGGATGGCCAGGGCCAGTTCGGTGGCGTTGGCGTAACCGTCTGCACGCGGCTGATAGACGCCGCCGATGCCGTCGGTTCCGGGCGGATCGCCGCGCAGGGCGACGATGTGATCGACGCCGATGGCCTTGTAGCTCTCGATCACCTCATCGACCTCGGAACGACTGGCGTCGACGCAGGTCAGGTGGGCGGCGGGTTTCAGCGTGGTCTCGGTCAGCATCCGCTGCACCGTGCGGTGGGTCCGCTCACGGGTGGAGCCACCGGCACCGTAGGTCACGGACACGAAGGCGGGGTTCAGCGGCTCCAGCCGGCGCACGGCCTGCCACAGGGTCTCTTCGGCCTTGTCGGTCTTGGGCGGGAAGAACTCGAACGAGACCCGCACCGGGTTTGCGTTGTCGCCGGCACGCGCGACCGGGCCCAGCGGCGACAGCAGCAGGGCGCGAGCGGCCGCCAGATTTGAAGGGCTGGGGCTTTCGGATTTCACGGCGGCGAGGGCCATCAGGCGGCGCTCCTGTTCAGGGCGGAAAGGGGAGGGCGGACGGCGCCCCAGATGGTGACCGTCAAACCGTCCGTGTCGGGCGGCAGGGCGACCGGCGCCTCGGTGGTCAGGCCCGCGTCGGCCAGCCAGCCGTCGATCTCCTCGGCGGCAAAGCCGAGGCGGCGGTGCTGGTGTTCGGCGCGCAGGTGTTCCAGCTCGTGCTGGGCGAAGTCGACGATCAGGATGCGGCCGCCGGGCGACACCAGCCGCGCCGCCTCGGTGACCGCCGCCTGCGGATCGGCCAGATAGTGCAGCACCTGATGCACCAGCACGAGGTCGGCACTGCCCGCCGGCAGCCGGGTCGAGAAGATGTCGCCGTGGCGCAGTTCGACATTGGTCAGCCCGGCCTCGGCGACATTGGTGCGGGCGATGTTGAGCATGTTGTGGCTGAGGTCCAGCCCCGTCAGACGCCGCGCCCGGGCCCCCAGCAGGGTCAGCATCCGGCCCGATCCGGTGCCCAGGTCGACGATCCGCTCGAACGGCCCGTCGCCGGCGGCCTGGCGGATCGCGGCCTCGACGGCGGTTTCGGCGACATAGAGGGAGCGGATGCGGTCCCACTGGGGTGCGACCCGTTCGAAATAGGCGGCGGCGGCGGCCTGGCGCTCGTTGCGGACCTGGTCCAGGCGCAGAAGGTCGTCCTCGCCCGCCGTGTCGGCCAGCAGGTCCAGGATGGTCTCGATCAGGCGGCGCGTCACCGGCTCGGACGACAGGCGATAGAAGACCCGGGCCCCGTCGGGAAACCGCTCGATCAGCCGGGCGTCGCTCATGACCTTCAGGTGGCGCGACACGCGCGGCTGGCTCTGCTCCAGCACGCTGGACAGCTCCATCACCGACAGTTCCTCGCTGGCCAGCAGGGCGAGGATACGCAGGCGGGTCGGCTCGCCGGCCGCGCGCAGGGCTTCCACAGTCTGTTCGGCCGTCAGCGACATGCAGACATATAAGGATATCCTTATATGTTTTGGCAAGGAAAAACGGCCGGGCCGACCCGTTCATCGCTTTCGCGCGCGGCGGCCCCCCTCGCCTGCGAAGGAATGCCGCGCTAGGATCGTTGAAGGGGCTGGTTTCAGGAGACCGCAATGTTCAAGACCATCTTCGCCGTCGCGGCCATGACCGCCGCCGTCCTGCCGTCGCTGGCGCTCGCCCAGGCCGGCGGGGCCATGACGCTTGCCGCCATGACCGCCAAGGCCGACGAGACGTTCGACGCCGCCGACTTCGACCAGAGCGGGGTGCTCAGCGCCTCCGAACTGGCCCGCGCGGCCCAGGATCTGGGTGCCGCAGGACAGGGGCTTTCCCGCGCCGACGCCAATCGCGACGGCCGCGTCAGCCGCACCGAATACCACGCCGGTTACGCCGCCATGTTCGCCCGGCTGGACCTCGACGGAGACGGCTCGATCAGCCCGGCCGAGCGGGCCCAGTTCCGGGGCTTCGACCTGGGGCGCGGCCTGCTGGGCGGGGGCACGGCCATGCCCGGCCCCGACGGCGGCCGCTAACCCCTATCACGCCACCGGCGTCACTGGCGGCTCACCCGCCAGCACCGCCTGAAGGTTCTGCATCAGCAGCATCAGCATGCCCCGCACCGCCTCCTGGGTCGCCCCGCCCGTGTGGGGCGTCAGGACGGTGTTGGGCACGTCGGCCCACCGCGCCGCATCGACCGGCTCGGTCTCGAACACGTCCAGCGCCGCCTGCCCGAGCGCGCCGGACCGCAGCGCGGCGATCAGGGCGTCCTCGTCGACCACCTGGCCGCGCGCCACATTGACCAGCAACCCCTGAGGCCCCAGCGCCGCGATCACCCCGGCCGAGATCAGCCCGACATTGGTCTCATCCGCCCGGCACGCGACCACCAGGATGTCGCTCTGGTCTGCCAGCGCCATCAGGCTGTCGGCGCGGGGCCACGGGCCGGCCTTCTCGCGCGGCCCCCACCACCGCACGATCATCCGCATCGCCTCGGCCCGCCGCGCCACGGCCTCGCCGATCAGACCCATGCCGACGATCCCGACCCGCTGCCCACCCAGCGACGGCGTCATCAGCTTTGACTCCACCGTCCACAGACCGGCCCTCAGCTCCCGGTCGCCGCGCACGATCTCGCGCCGCGCGGCGAGGATCAGGCCGATCGCGTGGTCGGCGACATCCTCGTGATTGACCCCCGGCGCATGGCTGACCGGCAACCCCCGCGCCCGACACCATTCGACGTCGATCCGGTCATAGCCCGAGGTGAAACAGGCGATCAGCTTCAGGTTCGGCAACCGCTCGATCAGCCCCTTGTCCAGCTCGAACTCGCCCGCCACGATCACCGCCTGGATCAGAGGCTCGGCCTGCGCCGGCGGCCCCTCCCAGAACCGATAGACGTCGTACGCGCTCTCCAGGAACGGCGTCAGCTGCCCCAGGTGGCGCTGCATGATCAGGACGGCGGGGCGTTGGGTCATGGGTCTCAGGCCGCCTTTCGGGCCAGATATCTACCGTCCGGCAGGGCCGTGATCTCGGCATAACGCACCAGGGTGTTCAGGGCCTGGACCACGCGCTGCTCGATCTTCCTGCCGCCGCCCTTGAAGGCACGCGCCACGGCGGCGGCGTCCATCGGACGGGTGGAGGACACCAGCACGGCACGGATCGCCATGACCTGCTCACCCTTGTCCTTGGGAAAGGCGGGCAGACCCTTGTCGATCGCGACGATGGTGGCCCCAAGATCCAGCTCCCCTGACTTGGCGACAGCCCCCTTGGCGAAGCGGGGGATCTGATAGTCGGGACGCAGCCAGCGGACGTGCCCGGCGGCCTCTTCGGCCGCGCGCTCGGCGTTCAGGGCGACGAGGCGTTCGAGGATGATTTC
>NZ_JAEMRD010000055.1 GCF_016463485.1 Brevundimonas sp. | reverse complement strand
CCTGTTCGGTCGGGGTGATGTCCGCGCCTTGAGCGAGCCCCGTCGCGTTACCGGCAGCCACCGGCGGGGGGGCGGGGTTCGCGGGCGTGATGATGGTCAGGCCGGTCGCGGGCGTGGCCGCGGCGTCGATCAGGGCGGGTGGGGCTGGAAAGTCCAGCCGCTCGGTCTGGGCACCGACCTGCAGAATCACGTGATCGACGTGGATGGACTGAACGACGGCACCGGTCGCCAGTGTCTGACCGGGGCTGACGGAGATGGCCGGAGCCTCGCCGACGGCGATCACGGCGCTGGACGCCTCGACCGGAACCGCCAGGAAGATCGCCTTGAGGATCAGCCCCCCGCCGGCCGCCTGGGTCGTGGCTGAGGCTCCGCCGAACGGCGACCAGGCGAGAATAGCGGGCAGGTCGGCCGGTGCCGCCGCCGAAGAGGGCGGGGCCGCGACCGCGATCCTGTCGCGGCCGTTGTCCAGCCCGGATAACCGCCAGAACACGCCTGCGGCCGCCGCCGCGACCGAGATCACGACCGCGAGGATCAGGATCTTCTGTGCCAGCGGCCCCTGTCGGGCGTCGAACAGACGATCGATAACGACGATGCGACGGATCATGCCGATCCGCCCTGTCGGTCTACGAAACCCGTCAGCTTCGCCGCCGCGCCGCGAGCGCCGACGGGGGTCACGCCGATGCTGACCATCGACAGGTCCGGGTCCTCGCTCGGCTTGAC
The DNA here is from genome assembly GCF_016463485.1 of Brevundimonas sp. Taxonomy (GTDB): domain Bacteria; phylum Pseudomonadota; class Alphaproteobacteria; order Caulobacterales; family Caulobacteraceae; genus Brevundimonas. The sequence continues at coordinate 19,346 of NZ_JAEMRD010000055.1, read as the reverse complement.
CGCAACATCTACCCGCCATGAGCGGCCCAACATGTCGACGCGGTCGGTGCTGTCGGTCGGCGTCCCACCGCGCAGGCTCAGCTCCGTCATCCGGTTCTCGGCGACCCACTGGGCGACGACGCGATTCTGCAGGCCGCGCACCTGATCGATGTGCGCCTCGGTCGCACCGACCAGACCGGCACCGGCGATGGCGAGGATCGCCAGGGCGACCAAGGCCTCCATCAGAGTGAAGCCGTCGCGACGGCGCGCGGAAAGTGAGATCATGTTGATCCCGCCCGGGTCGTCGCCGTCAGACCGTCGAAATCGACGGTCCAGCCGCCCCGTTCGTCGCCGATGGACAGGGCGATGGCGTTTCCGCCTCCATCTCCGTCCACGATCACCATTCCAGGCCCGTCGCCACTCAGGGTCAGCGTGCGCGGTAGGCGGTGCCGCCCTTCGCCCGTCACCGTCCAGCGCCCCGCGTTATCGGTCGTCATCAGTCCATAGCCTTCGGCGTCCCAGGACAGGGAGACCGGCCGCCGGCTTACCAGGGCATCGTCCACAGCCACGCCCAGTCGTGCGGCCAGAAGGTTCGCTTCGGTCCGGGCGTCGGCACCTTGTCGCGAAAGACCCATTCCAAGGACCACCATCGTCGTCAGCACGCCCACGATCGCCAGGGTGACCAGCATCTCGACCAGCGTGAAGCCGGCGTGGTGGTCACGATCCCTGCTTGCCGCCGGCCCGACCATACCTCAGCGATCCGACACGAGATCGGCGGCCAGGCCCTCGCCGCCGACCTTTCCATCCTTGCCGAGGCTCATAAGGTCGAACGGCCGCCCGCTACCCGGGCTCTTGTAGACATAGGCCGCGCCCCAGGGATCGACTGGAACCTCGGGCAGATAGCCCTCTTCCGACCAGTTGTTCGCGACCGGAGGCGTGCTCGGCCGATCGACCAGTGCGGCCAGACCCTGACCGGTCGTCGGATAGTCACCGTTATCCAGGCGATAGACCTTCAAGGCCGCCGAGATCGTGCGCAGATCGGTCTTGGCCACCGTCACCCGGGCCTGATCCGGCCGTCCGATGATGTTGGGCAGGATCATCAGGGCGACTACGGCGATGATCGCCAGCACCACGATCATTTCGATCAGAGTAAAGCCTGACCTCGGCGCGGTTTCTCGGCTATGGACCGTCCTGAACCTGTCTCGCCGACGCTTTGGCGTTCGTAACATCATGACCACCATCTACCTTAGCTTCGGGGGCTATGATGCCTGACTTGAAAAGTCCAGATGGGCCAAAAAACCTTCACAATAGCGGGTCTATCAAGGGTGTCTGGCAGTTGAGCCAAGAAGGTCTGGTTCTGGTGAATGTAAGTTGGGCGGGTGCCCCCGTGATCCTGGTCCCGACCGAAGATGTCCGGGTGCTTGTGCTCGACCTCCCGATGACCGGTCGCGCGCAGAGAGCGGCTGCCGTGCCCTTCGTGATCGAGGACCGGATCGCAGAGTCGCCCGAGCTGTCCCACACCGCCCTGGGCGAGGCAGTGGCTCCGGGACGCTATCTCGCCGGCGTCGTGCGGCACGATCGCATGGCGGCATGGTGTGCCGCTGCTGCTGAGTCTGGCCTCGGCGGAGCGGCCATGGTTCCCGACGCCCTGGCCTTGCCGGTTCCGGCTGCCGACGCCTGGGCGATCGCCGTGCAGGGCGCGCGCGCTCTTGTCCGGACGGGCGACGGTTCGGCTTTTGCGATCCCGGTCAGCGCGCTGGAAGCGATCTGGGACCAGGCGGGCCGCCCGGCGCTGTCTTCCTATGGCGAAGCGCTGCCGACAGGGATAGTCCATGACCCGATGGACGACGGCCTGACGATCTGGCCCGTGATGGCGGGGCCCGTGCCTCTGGACCTGCGTCAGGGAGGCTATGCGGCCGTTTCGACCAGCCGCTCCTGGTTGCGTCAGGCCGCGCTGGTCGTGGTGCTCGGTCTGGTCGCGCACGCCGGCCTGGTGACGATCGACACCCTGGGGTTGATGCGGTCCGCTGATAAAAAGCGCGCGTCCGTGGCCACTCTGGTGACCCAGGCGGGAGGGCCGCCCGGTGGCGATCTGGCGGCGACGGCCGAGGCGATGTTGCCCCGTCCGCCCGTGGCGCCGTCGGGCCTGACGCCACTGCTGGGCCGCGTCGCACGGGCGCTGCAGCCGCTAGGCCCATCGGTGACGCTGACCTCCGTCGTCTATGCGGGAGACGCGGGCCTGACGCTGGCCCTTGAAGCGTCGGATCCCGCGACCCTGCAACAGGCCCAGAGCGCGCTGGCCGGCGCTGGTCTCAATCCTGTGTCCAGCGGTGCGACGGTCGAAGGCGGCACGGCCCGCGACCGTATCGTGATCTCCGCCGGAGCCTCCGCATGAGCATGGCTATCGTGAACGCCGGTCGGGGCCTGGAGGTCTGGGTCGTTCGGGGCCGATCCTGGTGGCAGGATCGCCAGCCGCGCGAACGCGTGCTGATCCTGGGCCTTGCGATCCTTCTCGCCCTGGCCGTGATCGTCAACGGCGTGGTGCGGCCCCTGATCGAGGTGCGCCGGGAGGCCATGGCCGAGATCGCACTGTATGACGACCTGGAGGTTCGGCTTCGCGCGGCCGGGGCCAGTCTGAAGCCGCCGACCAACACCGCCGCCGGAGGCTCGCTCCAGACGGTCGCGACGATGACCGCATCCGAAGCCGCACTGCCGGTCCGCGAGATTGGGGAACAGGGCGACACGACCGTGGTGTCGCTGGACGGCGTCACCTTCGTCGCGCTGATGACCTGGGTCGATCGGCTGGAGGGGGAGCAGGGCGTGGTGGTGACTCAGGCCGATGTCGAACGCCAGACCGCACCCGGCATCGTCAACGCCCGCCTGACATTGGCCCGCCCATGACCGAACTGATTGTCGAAGACCTCATTGAGGTCCGGCCCAGCCCGCCCGAACTGACCTATGCATTCGCCCGTCAGCACGGGGTTATGATGGTCGATACGCCGACCGGGCCGACCTGTGTTCACCGTCGGCCCCTTGGGCTGGAGGCGCTTCTGGAGGTGCAGCGGCTGTTCGGCCCGCAAATCCGCTTCGCACCGTTGGAGGATGACGCCTTCGACCTGGCCCTGCGAGAGCGCTACCGCAGTCTGGCGGGCCAGTCGGCGGATTTCACCGTGGCTTCGGGCGACGATCTGGCCGCCCTGGCAGACTCCGCCGCCGCTGTGGATGACCTGCTGGACCAGCGCGACGACTCGCCGGTCATCCGGCTGATCAACGCCCTGCTGCTCGAGGCGGTAAGGGAAGGGGCCTCCGACATTCACATAGAGACCCAGGAAAAGCGGGTCGTGGTGCGGTTCCGGGTCGATGGCGTGCTGCGCGACATGATCCAGCCGGACCGGGCCCTGGCACCGCTGCTGGTCAGTAGGGTCAAGGTCATGGCCCACCTCGATATCGCCGATAAACGGGTGCCCCAGGATGGTCGGGTCAAGCTGAGGGTCGGTGGGCTGGACCTGGACGTCCGGGTCTCGACCATTCCTTCCCAGCATGGCGAACGGGTGGTGATGCGCCTGCTGGACCGCGACGCGACGCGGCTGGATCTCACCCGGCTGGGGTTGCGCACCCGCGACCTTGCGGCCATCGAGCGGATGATCGCCCGGCCGCACGGCATCGTCCTTGTCACCGGCCCCACCGGCTCCGGCAAGACGACGACCCTGTATGCGGCCCTGACCCGGCTGAACGACCGCCGCCGCAACATCATGACCATTGAAGATCCGGTCGAGTACGAGCTGGAGGGGATCGGCCAGACTCAGGTCAATGCTCGCATCGACATGACTTTTGCGCGCGGCCTGCGGGCCATCCTGCGCCAGGATCCGGACGTCATCATGGTCGGCGAAATCCGAGACCACGAGACCGCCGAGGTCGCCGTACGCTCCAGCATGACCGGACACCTGGTGCTGTCGACCCTGCACACCAACAGCGCGGTGGGCAGCGTCACCCGGCTGATCGACATGGGGGTCGAGCGCTATCTGCTGGCGCCGATGCTGGTCGGGCTGGTGGCCCAGAGGCTGGTGCGTCGGGTCTGTCCGCACTGCCGGGTTCAGCATGCGGCGACCCAGTCCGACCATGACCTGCTCGGCGGCGCGGTACCGGTCGGGGCCACGGTCTGGCGCGCGCGCGGCTGTGCCGAATGCCGCGACGAGGGCTACAAGGGCCGCCTGGGCATCTATGAGATCGTCGAGGTCGACGAGGCGTTTCAAGCCCTGATCCACGACGGCGCGTCCGAGGCCGACCTGACCCGCGTGGCCCGTCGTTCGGGTCCGGGTCTGATCGAGGACGGGGCCACGAAGATCCTCGAAGGCCTGACCACAATCGAGGAGGTCCTGCGCGTCGTGCAGGACGAAGGCTGAGCTGATGCCGGCCTACAGCTTCAAGGCCTATGACACCGGCGGCAAGGCCCAGCGCGGCGTGATCGAGGCGGCCAGTCCGGCTGGCGCGCGCAGGGCGTTGCGCGAGCGAAGCCTGATCCCGACCGAGGTTACTCCGGCCGCTTCAGCGACCGACCCCGGGCGGTCGAGCGCTAGCTCATTCCTGGCCGACCTGATGCGTCCGCGTGTCGGTGCCCGCGCCCTGGCCGCTCTGACGCGTCAGTTGTCGACCATGATCGGTAGTGGCATCCGCATCGAGGAGGCGCTGCGTATCCTCGGGATCCAGAACGCGAGCCGTCCCGAGGGACCGGTACTGAACGGGGTCCGAAGCGCGGTGCTCGAGGGCCGCAGCTTTGCGTCTGCCCTGGGCGAACACCCCCGGGTTTTTCCCGTCTTCTACCGCGCATCTGTCGCCGCGGGTGAGCAGTCGGGGAGGCTGGAGGAGGTGTTGTCGCACCTGACCGACTTCGTCGAACGTCGCGAGCGATCGCAGAAGAAGGTCCAGCTGGCCCTGATCTATCCGTCGCTGCTCGCCCTTGTATCCGTGCTCATCATCGGCCTGATGCTGGTGTTTGTCGTGCCCGATATCACGCGTGTGTTCGTTTCGCGCGGGGTTCAGCTGCCGCTCCTGACGCGGATGCTGATCGGTCTGAGCGCAGGAATTCAGAACTATGGCTGGATCGCGGGGCTGCTGGCGGTCGTGGGCGCGGTCGTGGCCCAGCGCTGGTTAGCTATCGAGGCGAACAGTATTCGGGTCGCCCGCTTCATCGCCCGTCGACCCCCGACCTCACGGTTCAGCCTTCAGTTGAACGCGGCCCGGTTCGCGGGCAGTCTGGCCACGTTGATCAGCAGCGGCGTTCCCTTGGTGGATGCGGTCAACTCGGCAGCGGCGGTGACGCCCAATGCCTGGTTGCGCGAACGGGCCCGGCTGGTCGGGGCGCGGGTTCGTGAAGGAGCCAGCCTTCAACGCGCCATGACCGAGGCGGACTGCTTTCCACCCATGCTGATCGCCGTGGTCGCCAGCGGCGAGGCCAGCGGTCGGCTCGGAGACGCCTTGGGCCGCGCCGCTCATGATCTGGATGCGGACACCGAGGCGCTCAGCGCCACCCTGGTCGCCTTGGTCGAGCCGGCCATCCTGTTGTTCATGGGCGGGGTTGTGCTGCTGCTGGTGCTGGCGATCCTGATGCCGATCGTCAACCTCAACAATCTGGCGGGGATGTAGGTTGGCTCAGAGCTGGGTTTCCATCACCGTCTGGCCAGCCAGAGCCGGCAGGATCGCGGCACCGGCGTCCAGTACCGTGACCTTCAGCCGGCCTTCTCGATCGATCGTCATCCGGGCCAGCCGGCCCTGCGCGGCGTTCGACGACAGCCAGGCGGATGTCCCGTTGACATCCATGGTCGACTGCCCGGACATGGGGGGCACGGGCAGCGAGCCGGCCCCGACGAGATTGCGCGCTGCACACGTTCCGGCACCGCTCCGGACGCGGCCCTCGGCTCCAGACCGGCGACCGGCCAGGACGATCCGGTCCAATTCGACCATGAAGGTCAGGTCGCAGCGAATGGGCAAATCCTTGGTCAGGGTGTCGATCAGCCCCGGCCCCGCCAACCCCGACATTTCTTCCAGCCTGACGGTCCCTGGTCGCCACAGTCCCGTTGCGGTCAGGTCGGTGGTACCGCCCCGCATCTGGACATCGCTGACGATCCCGAACCGCAGGAGCGAACTGACCGGGCGCACGCGCCAGGCCACGGCCGTCTGCCCGCCGATGGCGGCCTCACCCTTCCATATCGTGCCCACTGCGTTGGCCGCATTCAGACCGGCGAGCTTGAAAAGCAGGGCCGCCGGCATGGTGACGAGCAGAGCCAGCGAGAATGTGACAAGACCGATGATCGTGAACGTCACCGGTCCCATACGGCGCAGACGGTCGGCGAGGATGGACTGAAATGACACTCGATCGACGCCGTTGGCTTGGCCTCTCGACAGCAGCAGGGTTGGCATCTCTGATGTCTCCATTGTCGACCTGGGCGGCAGACGCTGCGCCCCGGGCGGCCTTGTTGTTACCGCTGACGGGCGGCTCCGCCGACCTCGCGCTCAGCATGACACGGGCGGCCGCCCTCGCGCAGCCCGCAGATCGAAAACAGCCGGAATTTCTCGTGCTGGATACGGGGGGCACGGCCGAGGGTGCAGCTCTGGCAACCGGCCGCGCCGTCGCCGGAGGCATCGGCCTGATCATGGGCCCCGTCTTTGCAGCGGAGGTCGGCTCCGTCGTGACGGCTGCTGCGGGTCTGCCGGTCCTGGCCTTTTCCAACGATGCTGCGGTCCGCGATACGGGTGCCTTCAGCCTCGGGATAACGGCGTCCCAGGGCGTGTCGGCAATCCTGGCCTATGCCCGCAGTCGGGGCATTCGCCGCGTCGCCGTGCTGACCGACGCCGAGGCATGGTCTGTCCAGTCCCTCACAGCCGCCCGCGCCCATGCGTCCAGGATCGGCGTGGAAATCTTCGAGGCGGACATCACCAGCCTCCCAGGTGCGGGAGAGGGGCTGGCCGGCCAACTGAGCACGGCGTCGGGCGGGAGTTTGCCGGACGCGGTCCTGGCTTGCCGTTCCGATCCCGCAACGATCGAGCTCTGCGGGCGGATCGTGGAACTGGGCATCCAGCTGCTGGGGCCGTCGTCGTGGTCGGAGGGAACGGGTGCTGTTCTCGGCACTGTGGAGGGGGCATGGTTCGCCGCACCCGATCCTGCCGCCTTCGCCAGCTTCGCCCAGACCTATGAGGCCAGGCACAGCAGTGCGCCGGGCCTGCTCGCGGCCCTGGCGTTCGATGCTGCGGGCATCGCTCGACGTCTGGATGCGGCGGGACGAGTGAGCCGCGACGGATTGCTGGCACCCGAAGGATTCCAGGGCGCACTCGGCGCCGTGCGCTTCACCGCCGACGGCGGCTGCGCACGTGAACTGGCGATCCAGGTGGTTTCGCAGGGAACAACGCGCGTGGTCGCCCGCGCGACCGGACAATGACCAAGGGGCACGCCCGAAAGCGAGCGGTCGCCAACGGGTTCACCCTGATCGAACTGCTGGTCGCCATGGCCCTGTTCGCGTTGATCTCGCTTGCCGGGTTCGCGATGCTGAGCGGGATCATCCGGACGCAGGAAAGGCTGGACGGCCGGCTGGAGCAGTTGGCTCAACTCCAGCGGGCCATGTACCTGATGACCCTGGATTTCGAGTCGATGACGCCGGCCCCGGTCGTCATCACCGCAGACTCCATCGCGTTCCAGCGCGCGCCCGCTGCGGCTGCGGGCGGGACGATGGCGGTGCGATATGGCGTGAAAGGTCGCGATCTCGTCCGTCAGGCCGGGGCGGGCGGCGAGCAGGTGCTGATCCGGGGCGTATCGGGCATCAGCCTGCGCTTTCTGGACCCGACCGGTGCCTGGGTGGTTCCCACACCCGCTGCGGCCATGGCTGCGGGGCTGTCGCCGGAGAGGCCGCGCGCCATAGAGGCGACACTGATCCTAAGCTCCGACGGCGGAGGACTGAGCGGACCGTTGCGTCGCGTCGTCGACCTGCCGAGGCTGCCATGATGTCGCGACAAGAATCACGCGAGGCGCGGTCGGGGCTGATCCTTGTCAATGTGCTGTTTATCGTGGCCCTGTCTGCTCTGGTCGTGCTGTTGATGGTCTCATCCCAGGCCGATGCGATCGATCGAACGGTCAAGCTGCGCGAGGCGTCGCAGGCGGGCGTGATCGCCCGATCGGGTGAGCTTTCGGCGGTCACAGCCCTGCGCCGCGACGCCGTGACCGCGCCCGAAACGGACAATGCGGCTGAACCGTGGGCTGCGATTCAGGAGCAGGACATAGCCATCGAAGGCGGGACATTCAGCCTGACCATCACGGACGACCAGGCGCGGTTCAATCTCAACACCGTGGCGAACGGTGGCCTGGTAACCGAGGACCGACTGGGCAAGATCCTGGCCGCCGTCGGTCTGCGTCCGGCCCTGCGCACGCCGATCATCGTCCTCGTGCGGGCCGGCGGTCCTTTGGCCGATCTGAATCAACTGACCACCGTGGGCCTGACGCCGGCCGAGATCGACACGCTGAGGTCACTCGTCACCGTCCTGCCGCAGGACACCGGCATCAACCTCAATACGGCGGACGAGCGGATGCTGGCCTTGCTGTTCGACAGTCCGATGACCGCCAGTCTGCTGGTTCGCACGCGTCAGAGGAACCGGGGCGCGCTGACGCCCCAGGATCTGGCCCGGCAGAGCATCTATGCCCCGCCCGGCGTCGGCTTCACCTCGAACTTCTTTCAGGTGACCTCAGAGGTCCAGGTCGGGGACACACGGCAAAGGATCGTCAGCTCGCTGATCAGGCAGTCCGGACGCCGCGGGCCCGAAGTCCTGGTCTATTCCCGGCGAAGGACCGCTACGGCCTCCGAGTAACGTGGCGGCATATTCGGGATAGGCAGGCCCCAGGTGTGGTCACAAGGCCAGGATATCGATGCCGAGCGCTGGGCCGTCGATCGCCAGGCCGGTGGACGTCGACGGGTCGTGACAAACCCATCCATCAAGGGACCCAAGCCTCGTCCCGTCCGAGGCGCGGTCGTCGATGATGGTTAGCGGTGAAAGGGCAATCAGGAGTGAGATGGAACCTGTCGGATGCCACGACCTGTTCGTTACCCGCTGGACCTGTGATCGATAAAGACTGCGTCGCCACATGACGTTGAGGTCAAGCACCGGTCCGCCGATGGGCAGGCCGTGACAGGCTCTGTCTCCGGGAAATGTCCAGGGCTCCGACCGCGCGTCCAGCGCAACGGATGTCTCGTCGCTGAAGTTCAGGCACAGGTATCCCTCGATCACGGTCAGGCAGCGATCCACGTCTGGGAACAGGGAGAATGGGCCGGGTTCGCGGACCTCCGCCATGCTGATGCGCCAGTCGAAATGGTCGAGCCCCGCCCCTGGAGGCCAGACCGCGATCTCGCGCGTGATGCCGCCGCCGTTCTTCCATGGGGTGGCGATCCGGTCGGCGGCCCGCAGAATGGTTGTGGTCATCCCAGGATGCCGGGCAGGTCCAGTCCTCGCTCGCGCGCCGTGTTCATGGCGATGTCGTAGCCCGCATCGGCGTGGCGCATGACGCCCGTCGCCGGGTCATTCCAGAGCACACGCGCAATCCGCTTCGCGGCCGCCTCCGTCCCGTCGCAGACGATGACCAGACCGGCGTGCTGGGAAAAGCCCATGCCGACCCCGCCGCCGTGGTGAAGCGACACCCAGGTGGCACCCGACGCCGTGCTGAGCAGGGCGTTCAGCAGGGGCCAGTCCGAGACCGCGTCCGAACCGTCCCGCATCGCCTCGGTCTCGCGGTTGGGCGAGGCAACGGATCCGGAATCCAGATGATCGCGGCCGATGACGATCGGACCCTTCAGTTCACCGCTCGCAACCATCTCGTTGAAGGCCAGGCCCAGTCGATCGCGGTCGCCCAGACCGACCCAGCAGATGCGGGCGGGTAGACCCTGGAACTTGATCCTGGCGGCCGCCATGTCGAGCCAGTTGTGGAGGTGCGGATTGTCGGGGATCAACTCCTTCACCTTTGCGTCGGTTTTGGCGATGTCCTCGGGATCGCCGGACAGGGCCACCCAGCGGAACGGACCGATGCCTCGACAAAACAGCGGGCGGATATAGGCGGGCACGAAGCCGGGGAAGTCGAACGCGTTCGTGACGCCCGCCTCCCTGGCCATCTGGCGGATGTTGTTGCCGTAATCGACGGTGGGGACGCCCGCCGCTTGAAAATCAAGCATGGACTGGACGTGTTCGGCCATTGAAGCGCGGGCGGCCTGTTCGACCTGATCGGGGGCCTGGGCGCGCATGGCGGCCCATCGGTCCAGTGTCCAGCCCTTGGGCAGATAGCCGTTGATGGGATCGTGGGCCGAGGTCTGATCGGTCAACAGGTCAGGCCGGACACCGCGCCGGAACAGTTCGGGCAGAAGTTCGGCGGCATTGCCCAGCAGGCCGACCGAGATCGGCGTGTTCGCTTCGCAGGCTGCGCGGATCAGGACCAGGGCCTCGTCGAGATCCTCGGTCGCCTGATCCAGATAGCCGGTGCGCAGCCGCATGGCGATACGGGTCGGGTCGCACTCGATGGCGAGACATGACGCCCCCGCCATGACGGCGGCGAGGGGTTGCGCACCGCCCATGCCACCCAGACCTGCAGTCAGCAGCCAGCGACCCGACAGGTCTCCGCCGTAGTGCTGGCGACCCATCTCTACGAAGGTTTCATAGGTGCCCTGAACGATCCCCTGGGCGCCGATGTAGATCCAGGACCCGGCCGTCATCTGGCCATACATGGCCAGACCTTTGCGATCGAGCTCGTTGAAATGCTCCCACGTCGCCCAGTGGGGAACGAGGTTTGAGTTGGCCAGCAGAACGCGCGGCGCATCGGCGTGGGTGCGGAAGACCCCGACCGGCTTGCCCGACTGGATCAGCAGGGTCTCGTCGTCCTCGAGCCGGCGCAGGGTATCGACGATAGTGTCGAAACTCTTCCAGTCGCGGGCGGCGCGGCCGATGCCCCCATAGACGACCAGTTCCTCGGGCCGTTCGGCGACGTCGGGATCGAGGTTGTTCATCAGCATCCGCAGGGCCGCCTCGGTCAGCCAGCTCTTGCAGGTGCGGTCCGGACCGGTCGCGGCGCGGATGACGCGGGTGGGATCGTTGCGGTTCATGGCTGGCTCCCGGCGCGGGCGAAGGTCAGGCAGGCGGTAAGAACATCGGTCAGGACAGCCCGCATCGGTGCCGCCTGTTCGAGACGGTAGGGGGAGGGCCAGGTCGCGGACGTGGGGGCCTCGGCCGGGTCATGCATGTATCCGCGACAGGCCAGTTCCATCTGGATGGCGTGGACGCCCTTGTCAGGCTCGCCGTAGTGACGGGTGATCCAGCCGCCGCGGAACCGCCCGTTGGTCACACGGCTGAACGGACCCGCGTCACAGGCCGCCTCGACAGCGCGGGTCAGGGCCGGGTCACAGGAGGTGTCGCCGTTCGTGCCGATGTTCAGATTGGGAAGCACGCCCTCGAACAGAGACGGCACCACGGACCGGATCGAGTGGGCGTCATAAAGGACGATGTGATCGTGCAGCCCCCGCAGGCGGGCGATCTCCTCGCTCAGGGCTGCGTGGTAGGGGTCGAACCAGGCCTCGCGACGTCGCGCGATCTCGGACTCTGTCGGCGAGCCCGCCGCATAGAGGGGCTGCCCGTCGAACGTCTCGGTCGGGCAAAGGCCGGTGGTGAACTGGCCGGGATAGAGGGAGGCACCGGACGGGTCGCGGTTCACGTCGATGACGCTGCGGCTTACGGCAGTGCGAACGGTCGTCGCGCCCATGTCTCTGGCGAAATCATAGATTTTGTCGATCCACCAGTCGGCATCACGCGTTGCCAGCCACGGCGAGACGAACGCGTCGGCCAGCTCAGGCGGAAGGTCGAAGCCCGTGTGAGGCAGGCTGACGATCAGGGGCGCGCCGCCGCGATGGACCTCCAGCCAGTCCATCAGCAGACCCCCGGAAGGGAATGGTCCGCCGCCGCAACAACTGCGCCCGATCGCACCAGGCCGAGTGCAGCGTCTATGTCGGGATGGAAATGGCGATCTTCGTCGAGATGGGAAACCTGGTCCCGCAGGGCATTTCGGACCGCTTCTAGCGATGTGCTGGATCGCAGGGGGCGGTGAAAGTCGCAGCCTTGGGCGGCGGCGAGCAGCTCGATGGCGACGACCGCGTTTGCGGACTCGACCATGGCCAGCAGACGGCGCGCGCCGTGGGCTGCCATGGAGACGTGATCCTCCTGATTGGCCGAGGTCGGGATGGAATCGACGCTGGCCGGATAGGCTTTCTGCTTGTTCTCGGACACCAGAGCGGCAGCGGTGACCTGCGGGATCATGAAGCCGGAGTTGAGCCCTGGCCGGGCGGTCAGGAAGGCGGGCAGACCTGACAGGGCGGGGTCCACCAGCATCGCGATACGGCGCTCCGACAGCGAGCCGATCTCGCAGACGGTCAGCGCAATCATGTCGGCGGCGAAGGCGACGGGCTCGGCGTGGAAATTGCCGCCGGACAGGGCTTCGTCGGTGTCGGGGAAGATCAGGGGGTTGTCGCTGACACCGTTGGCCTCGATCGACAGCGTCGTCGCCGCCTGACGCAGGACGTCGAGCGCGGCCCCCATGACCTGGGGCTGGCAGCGCAGGCAATACGGATCCTGAACCCGCTCGTCATCGACGGCATGGGAGGCACGGATGGCGGAGCCGTCCATGAGTGTGCGTAGGGCAGCGGCGGTCTCGATCTGACCGACATGGCGACGCAGGGCGTGGATACGCGGATCGAATGGCGTGTCCGAACCCTTGGCCGCCTCGGTCGACAGGGCACCTGTGACCAGGGCGCTCTGGAACAGGGTTTCGGCACCGAATAGGGCCGCGAGTGCGTTGGCGGTCGAGAATTGGGTGCCGTTCAGCAACGCCAGTCCTTCTTTCGGACCCAGCGTCAACGGAACCAGACCGGCTGCGCCCAGCGCGTCGGCGGCCGGCCTGCGGACGCCGTCGACCTCGATCTCGCCGACGCCGATCATCGCGGCCGCCATGTGGGCGAGGGGGGCGAGGTCGCCTGACGCCCCAACCGAGCCCTGACAAGGAATGACGGGCGTCAGGCCCCGCACGATCAGGGCCTCCAGCAAGGCGATGGTCGCGGGCTGCACGCCGGATGCGCCCTGGGCCAGGCTGGCCAGCTTCAGCGCGAGCATCAGGCGGATGACCGGCGTGGGCGAAGGCTCGCCGACGCCCGCCGCGTGGGACAGCACGATATTGCGTTGCAGCGTCGCCAGGTCGCCGGCCTCGATCCGGATCCCGGCCAGCTTTCCAAAGCCCGTGTTGATCCCATAGACCGGCTCGCCACGCGCCAGGATGCGTTCGACGGCGGCGGCGCTGGCGCGGATCGGTTCGGCGGCATCGGGGTGCAGGGTCGCGGATGCGCCGCGATAGATGGCGCGCCAGTCGGTCAGGCTGACCTCGCCAGGACGCATCACAATGTCTTCGGTGACAGGCGCTGTGCTCATAGGCCTCTCCAGACGCGGGCATGGAGCGGATTGAAGCCCATGCGATAGACCAGTTCGGCCGGCCGTTCGATATCCCAGATCGCGAGGTCGCAGTGTTTGCCGACCTCCAGCGTGCCGACGTCGTCGATCTGACCAAGGGCGCGGGCGGCTTCACGGGTGACCCCGGCCAGGCATTCCTCGACCGTCATCCGGAACAGGGTCGCCGCCATGTTCATCGTCAGTAGCAGCGACGTCAGAGGCGAGGTGCCGGGGTTGCAGTCGGTGGCCAAGGCAATCGGCACGCCGGCACGCCTCAGGGCTTCGATTGGAGGCAGGCGGGTCTCGCGCATGAAATAGTAGGCACCCGGCAGCAGGGTTGCGACGACGCCCGACATGGCCATGGCGGCGATCCCGGCGTCGTCGAGATATTCCAGATGGTCGGCGGACAGGGCCCCGAACTCGGACGCCAGCGCAGCGCCATGCTGGTTCGACAACTGTTCGGCGTGCAGCTTGACGGGCAACCCGTGGGCGCGTGCGGCATCGAACACGCGGCGGGTCTGGGCCAGGGTGAAGCCGATGCCTTCGCAGAACGCGTCCACGGCGTCGATCAGGCCCTCGGCGGCAAGGGTCGGGATCATCTCGCGACAGATCAGGTCGATATAGCCGTCGGCGTCGCCCGCGAACTCGGGCGGCAGGGCATGGGCACCGAGGAAGGTCGTGCGGATCGACATGGGCCGGAGTTCACCCAGACGTCGGGCGGCCTCAAGCGTACGCCGCTCGTGTTCCAGCGACAGGCCGTACCCCGACTTGATCTCGACAGTCGTTGCACCCTCGCCAATCAGGGCGTCGAGCCGGGGCAGGGCGGTGGCGATCAGGCCCGCCTCGTCGAGCGCGCGCGTGGCCTTGACCGTAGAGGCGATGCCGCCGCCTGTGCGAGCGATCTCTTCATAGGTCGCACCGTCCAGACGCAGTTCGAACTCTTGCGCGCGGTCGCCGCCGTGGATCAGATGGGTGTGGGGGTCGATCAACCCCGGCGTGATCCAGCGACCCGCGCAATCGATGGTGCTCGCGGAGTTCAGGGCAGGGGCGTCCGGCGCCGGACCGGCATACAGGATGCGGCCGTCCCGCGATGCCACAAGGCCGTGGTCGACGACGCCGAGCCCCGGCAACGCGGGAGCCAGGGTCGCGAGTCGGGCATTGGTCCAGACGCGATCGCAATCCACCCTCAGCCCTCCTGTCTCGAGACCAGGAATCGCTAGGCGACCGGCTCAATATTGTATAGACATATTGCAGACCGATGAGGATTGTCCAGTGACAGTCGATGCCCCGATGACCGGACCGGACAACGCCTCGCCGCAGGACTGGCTGTGGTTTGAGCAGGCTCTTCTCGACACGGGGTGGGCGCGGTCGGTTCGCATAGGTCTTCGCCATGGGCTCATCGACAGCATCGTGACCGATGTCGCGGCCGCGACCGATGATGCGGTCCATGCGACTGGGCTGCCGGGTCTGGCCAACCTTCACAGCCATGCCTTTCAGCGGGGAATGGCGGGTCTGGCCGAAGTTCGCGGACCCTCGCAGGACAGCTTCTGGACCTGGCGTGAGACCATGTACCGGTTCGTAGATCGCCTGAGGCCCGATGAGGTCGCGGCCATCGCGGCCATGGCCTTCGTCGAAATGCTGGAGGGCGGGTTCACCCGGGTGGCGGAGTTCCACTATCTGCATCACGACATCGACGGTCGGCCCTATGCCAACCCCGGAGAGATGGCCGAGGCGATTGCGGCGGCAGCCGCGCAGGCGGGGATCGGCCTGACCCTGCTACCGGTCTTTTATGCCCATTCCGGTTTCGGCGGCGCGGAGCCGGTCGATGCCCAGCGCAGGTTTATCAATGATCTGGACGGGTTTCAGCGCCTGCTCCAGGACAGCGGTCGCGCGACCTCAAACCTGGCCGACGCCGTTATCGGCGTCGCCCCCCACAGTCTTCGCGCCGTTACCGGCGAGGAGTTGCGCGCTGTCTGCGCGATGTCCGGCGGCCCGATCCATGTTCACATCGCCGAACAGGTTCGGGAGGTCGAGGATTGTCTGGCCTGGTCGAGCGCGCGGCCGGTCGATCTGTTGTTCGACACGGTCGAGGTCGATCGCCGCTGGTGCCTGGTCCACGCCACCCACGCCTCGCCCGCCGAGTTGCGACGCATGGCGGCCAGTGGTGCGGTGGCGGGCCTGTGTCCGATCACGGAGGCCAATCTGGGCGACGGTGTCTTCCCGGCGGGGGATTATCTGGCGGCAGGCGGTGTCTGGGGCGTCGGGTCGGATTCCAACGTGTCCATCAGCGCTGGTCAAGAGCTGCGGATGCTCGAATATTCCCAACGGTTGATGCAGCGGTCACGCAACGTCATGGCCGACCCGGCAGGTGGCTCCACCGGCGCAGCAATGGTGCGGGCCGCGCTGGCCGGCGGTTCACAGGCCTCTGGAACCGAAGTCATCACCGGCCTCGGCTTAGGCCAGGTCGCCGACATCATCGCCCTGGCGGCTCCTGACGGCAGCGCCGCGCTGCCTGGAGATCGCGCTCTTGATCATTGGATATTCGTTGCAGGCGACCGATCCGTCGACGCCGTCTGGCGGCGGGGCAGGCAGGTTGTCCAGGAGGGTCGCCACGTCGCCCGCCCTGACATTGTTCGTCGTTACGGCAGAGCGCTGTCCCGGGTGCTGAGCGACGCATGACGCCGGCCGAACCGACGTTGCACAAGCGGATCCGGTCCGAAATCTCGGAGCGGATCCTGTCGGGCCAGTGGCCGTCTGGATATCGGATTCCGACCGAGCACGACCTGATGGTCGAATACGGCTGCTCGCGGATGACGGTCAGCAAGGCCTTGGCACCACTGGTCGATGAGGGCCTGATCGTGCGTCGCCGCCGTGCCGGAACCTTCGTCGCCCGGCCGCCGATTCATTCGGCGGTCCTGGACATCCCCGACATCCAGACCGAGATCATGGGCCGTGGTGAGCCCTATGGCTATGTACTCCTGTCGCGAACGATCAGGGTCTCGAGCCAGGATGACGACGAAGCATTGGACCGTGCGGTATCGGGGCCGGTGCTTGTGCTGGAATGTCTGCATCTGGCCAGTGGACGACCGTTCGCACATGAAGCGCGCCTTATCAGTCTGAGCGCTGTGCCTGACGCGGAGGAGGTTGACTTCGGAATGACTCCACCCGGAGCCTGGCTCCTGGGATCCGTTCCGTGGACAGAGGCCGAGCACAGTATCAGCGCGGTCAATCCGTCCAGGGCTACGGCCAAAAAGTTGTCGATCGAGACTTCTGTCGCCTGCCTTTGCCTGCAAAGACGAACCTGGCGAGGCCGGGACCCGGTTACGCACGTCCATCTGACGTTTCCGGGTGAAGCCTATGATCTGGTCGCCCGGTTCACCCCGCGCGGCGATAAGGATTGACGTGCAGCGCCCGGCGATCCGCAGGCCTCTATGTTCCTGGCAGTGCTTTGGAAGTGGCCTTTAGTCCGGTGTTAGTCGGGCACTACGCGGCTTGTGCAATCGTCTGGGGCAACAGCGACCCAACCACCAAACGGGACAGCATTCGCCCTTCCATCGGAATGATGGCATCGACGAATTGTTCGTTGGCGTCGGAGCCCATCGCGGGCGGGTCCTGGAGCAGGTTGGCGGCTAGCTGAAAAGTTTCCTGCACGCCGTCCACCAGCATGCCGGCCATGCGAGTGCCGTGCTGGACCACCACGATCACGTGGCGCGACGAAGGCTCGGTCCGGCCGAGGCCCAGGCGACAACGCAGGTCCAGCACGGGCATGACGGCCCCCCGCAAGTTGATGACGCCCAGGATATAATCCGGCGTCTGGGGCATGGGGGTGGTCGGGGTCCAGCCTCTGATCTCCCGCACCGAACGGACGTCGATGCAGTATTCCTGGCCCCCGATCTCGAACGAGATCAGTTCCAGCATGCCGCCGGAACCGGCAGCGTCGATCGCAGGCGGTGCCATTCTAGAACTGCTCCCATTCGGACGTTTTCAACGCGGTATTGCCGATCGAACGTGGCACCGCTCGCCTTGCCGGGATGGAAGGTACGCTCGCCCTTGCGAACGCCTCGATCCGGCCGCGCGCTTCAAGGACCGGGTTGTTGGTGGAACCACGGCCCTCAAGGGCTGATCCGGTATTGAATCGTCTGACCCGTTCAGCCAACTGGCCCGCCTCGGACTGAAGGATTCCGGCGGCGGCCGTCGTTTCTTCAACCATGGCCGCGTTCTGCTGCGTAACCTGGTCCATCTGATTGATGGCCGAGTTGACCTGCGCGAGCGCCGTCGACTGCTCCTGGGCGGAAGCGGCAATCTCGGCAATCAGGCCGTCCATTTCGGCGACTCTACCGGCGATCGTTGCCAGCGCCGCACCTGTATCGTCCACCAGCTTCACGCCTTTGGAAACCTGTGACGTCGAGGCCGAAATCAAGGCCTTGATCTCCTTGGCCGCCGTCGCGGATCGCTGGGCCAGGGCCCTGACTTCCTGCGCGACCACAGCGAAGCCACGACCGGCGTCCCCTGCGCGGGCCGCCTCGACGCCCGCGTTCAGGGCCAGAAGGTTGGTCTGGAAGGCGATCTCGTCGATGACGCCGATGATCTGGCCGATCTCGTTGGAACTCTGCTGGATTTCGCCCATGGCGGTTACCGCCTCCCGGACCACCAGACCGGACTTTTCAGCGTCGGCACGGGTGCCGCTGGCGACGCTCGCCGCCTGAAGGGCCCCGGCCGCGCTGCGTTTGACCGTCGCAGTGATCTGATCCAGTGCCGCCGCGGTTTCTTCGAGGCTGGCGGCCTGCTGCTCGGTGCGTCGCGACAGGTCATCGGAGGCTCCAGCGATCTCGTCGGAACCGTTGCGGATCGAGCTCACGCTCTGCAAGACCTCATCCAGGGTGGCCCGAAGACTTTCAATGGCCCCGTTGAAATCACCCTGAACAGTCTTGTGTGTACCCGTTCGATCGCCCTCGATCCTGACAGTCAGATCTCCGTCGGACAGGCGGCTGAGGCTGTCTGCCAGGGTGCGGACGAGATCCAATTGAGTCTCTTCAGCGTGTTTGCGTGCCTCTTCCCTGCGAGCGGATTCCTGTTCTGCCTGAGTAATATCGACGGCCACTTTCATGACCTTGTAGGCCTTGCCGCTGGCATCAAGGACGGGATTATACGAGGCCTGTATCCAGACCTCGCGACCACCCTTCGCCAGGCGACGGAATTTTTGAGAGGCGAACTGGCCGTCTCGCAGCTTCTGCCAGAATTCTCGATAGCCGTCGGTGGCGGCCTCTTCAGGATCCATGAAGATACTGTGGTGGCGACCGATGATCTCGGCCGCCGAGTATCCCATTGCTGACAGAAAGTTCTCGTTTGCTGTCAGGATATTACCATCGAGGTTGAACTCGATGGTGGCCTGGGATCGGGAGATCGAATCCAGCTTGTTTTCGAGATCCCGTTTGTCTCGCGCGGCAATGGCGTCCACCTTTTTGCTGCGACCAAACATCCTGATTTCTCCGAACCCGCGGCCACATAGCGCCTATTATAGTTGACGTAAGGTAAAAACCTTAACGACGATCTAACCGTCGGTTGCTTGTCGGCGTAAGTTTGCGATTGGATCGCCGGACAGGCCGGGTGTGGCTCCAGTGGGAGTTTCAAAGGCTTGATTTGTAACGGGTACTGGACCTGATACTGTTTGAATTCTTCACACCTAAAGGTTGCTTGAAGGGCCTGGTGGCTGCGCAGATCGGGCTCTTGCCGACAGCATCAACCCCAGTTTGGACTGCGGTCTGACAACTTTCCGGCAGTCTCGACCACCCCATCGCGCCGCAACCCGCTGTAGGCCGCCGTCACCGTGTCCCGGAACCGCTCATCGGCCGCCAGCGTGG
>NZ_JAEMRD010000191.1 GCF_016463485.1 Brevundimonas sp. | reverse complement strand
CCAGCTTCACCGACCGGCTCTTCTCGGCCGAGATGGTGGCGACGCGGTCGACGGCGGAGGCGAAGACGGCCTTGTCGATGTCGGCCTGTTTGTCGTTCCCCTTGGGGATCACCCGCATATAGTCGGGGAAGGCGCCGTCGATCACCTTGGACGTCAGGGACGCGGCCCCGAACTGGAAGCGGATCTTCTGGGGGCTGACCTGGACCTCGACGGGGCCGGCACCGTCGTCGAGCAGGCGGCGCACCTGGTCGATGGTCTTGCGCGGCACGATCACGCCGGGACCGCCCGCCGCCCCTTCGGGCGCCGGCGTCTCGGCCAGGGCCAGGCGGTGGCCGTCGGTCGCCACGGCGCGCAGCAGGGGGATGCCCTGTTCGGCCACCGTGTGCAGATACAGGCCGTTCAGATAATACCGCGTCTCCTCGGTCGACACCGCGAACCGGGTCTTGTCGATCAGCCGCGCCAGATCGTCCTTCATCAGGGTGAATCGCACGCCCGAGGTGTCCGTCGACATGACCGGGAAATCCCCGGCCGGCAGGACCGGCAGGTTGAACCGCGACCGTCCCGCCGCCACCGTCAGGCGCGGATCGTCGCCGTTGTAGGTCAGCGACACCTCTGCCCCGTCGGGCAGTTTTCGCACGATCTCGTACAGGGTGTGGGCCGGCGCCGTGATCGATCCCTCGACCTGGACCGTCGCATCGGCCTGATCGACGATCTCCATGTCCAGGTCGGTCGCGGCGAACGACAGGCTGTCGCGCCCGGCGCTCAGCAGGACGTTGGACAGGATCGGAATGGTGTTCCTGCGCTCGACCACGCTCTGGACGTGCCCGAGGGCCTTCAGGAGCGCGGAACGTTCGATGGTCAGCTGCATGGTGTCTCAAGGCCCGGCGCGGAATCGAAACCGCGCGATAGAATGGCTGTGGACACTAGCCTATTGGCGCAAAGGGGCAACCGGCACGGGCGCGATGCTCCACAACTGCCGCAGGGGTCAGTCCGCCTCGGCCCAGGCCTTCAGCAAGGTGTGGGCGATGGCGAAGGAGGGCGGGGCCTTGATCGCGTGCTGGCCCGCCAGAACCGCCCGCGCCTCACCCCGCGTCAGCCAGGCGACGGCTTCCAGCTCGGTCTGGTCCGGCGTGGCCTGATCGTCGGTGACCTCGGCGAACAGGCCGATCATCAGCTGCGACGGAAACGGCCACGGCTGGCTCGAATGATAGCGGACCGAGGTCACGGTCAGGCCGCTCTCTTCCTTGATCTCGCGCGCGCAAGCTTCCTCGATCGTCTCGCCGGGCTCCAGGAAACCGGCCAGGGCCGACATCCGCCCCGCCGGCCACGCCGCCTGCCGCCCCAGCAGGCAGATGGGCTCGGCCCCGCCCGAATAGATCGGCAGCATGATCGTGACCGGATCGACCCTCGGGAAATGCTCGGTGTTGCAGGCGGGGCAGATCCGCTTCCAGCCCCCGTTGGCGTTATTGCTCTGATGACCGCAGGCGGCGCAGAACCCATGCCGCCGCCGCCAGTCGAACAGGGATTTGGCCGTCCCGGCCATCGCCGCCTCGACCCCGGACAGCACCGCCGCCGCTTCGCGCATCCCGGAGAACGCCCCCAGCCCCCGCACGGGCCCGTCGGCCGGGTCACTGGGCCCCTGGATCTCGACCGCAAAGACCGGCGCATCCTTCCACAGACCCAGGAACAGCTCATCCGTCGGCGCGACATCGCGCGCCTGTTCCATGCCCAGCCAGACCAGACGCGGCCCGTCGGCGTGATCCTCCAGCAGGGGCTGACCTTCCCACAGCACCAGGGCCAGCGCATCCGCGCTCGCCGCCTGTTCCGCCAGCCACGTCGGATCGGCACGCAGGTCGCCGCCCCGGTCGAGCGGATTGCCGGCGAAGGTGTTGAGCGGGACGAGAGTCATGAACCGTTCTTAGCGGGTACGGCTCACAACGGGGAGAGGCCTTGATCTCGCCGCCGGGATTCGCGATATGGACCTCGGAGATCGCGGGCGAAGGCTTCGCCAATCTGGTCAGGGCCGGAAGGCAGCAGCCACAACGAATTCCCCTTCGGGTCGCGGTCTCTACTTTTCCAGACTTGTTACGCTATCGCTCGCCGCGCGGCGGCTCGCTGCTTGAGCGCGGGCGTTGTGCGCTATAGCTCGGCTGGCGGAGCCTCGCTGCTTGAGCGCGTGATTTGCGCGAGGACGGCTGATCCGCGACCCTGTCGCATGATATCAGACGAGAAAAAGCCCCGCCGCTGGGTAGCGACGGGGCCGTGACTTTTACATCGGGCGCGTGACGCGGCCGCCCAGGTTGTCGATGACTTCGCGGGCGTCGAAGGCATTGGGGTCGTTGGCTGGCTTGGGGCCGCGCCCCATGACGATCTCGGACGTGGCTTCGTAACGGTCTATCTGGCGGACGTCGAAGTCGTCGCGACCCCAGAACGGGTCGTTCCACGAGCTCCAGGACCCGCGACCGTACCAGCGCCACGACGGGCCCCAGAACGGGCTGTAGCGACCATAGTAGGGGCTGTATCCGAATCCGGGGCGGGGCGATCCGAAGCTGGAATAGCGGGTGTCGCGATCCGTGGCCCGGTTGACGGTGGCGAACCAGTCGAAACCGTTCTGGGTCGTCAGCTCGGCCGAGCGCAGCAACAGCCCCATCTCGACGTCCTCTCGCGAGGTGACGGAGTTGCCGGCGAAGGTGACGCGGAAGCGATCGTTTTCCAGCCGCTGCTCGGCGTAGCCGCCGCGCACGCCGCCGGTGCCGGCCGGCTGGTACGGGGTCGCTGTGGCGCAAGCCGACAGGGCCAGGGCCGCTGTGGCCGCCAGCAGGATGGGTCTAAGGGACAGGGTTCTCACGGAAAAATCTCCTTTGGCCCGGTCACAGGCCTTTTCGCCGTAACGGGCCGCGCGGGCGGTCGTTCCGTATGGCCAAGAACGCCTATAATCGCGACACAATCAAGACCGAGGCCGCGAGCAGCAGCAGGCCCACGAAGATGCCAAAGCCGCGCCGGAACCGGGGCTCCGACATCCGCCGCGCCAGGGCCGCGCCGCCCAGGCCATAGGCGCTCATCGCCAGCACATCCATGCCGATGGTGGCGGCCGCGAACAGGGCAAGCTGCGGTGCGACCGGTCGCTGCACGTCCAGGAAGGGCGGCAGCACGGCGGTGAAGAACAGGATGGCCTTCGGATTGGCGATCTGGACCATGAAGCCGTTCATGAAGGCCCCGCGATCGCGACGGACGGCAACAGCGTGGGCGGCATGGGCGGGCTTCAGCGCAGCGCGGATCGCTTGCACGCCCAGCCAGGCGACATAGAGGGCACCGCCGATCGCCACCACCTTGAACGCCAGCGGAAAGGCCGCGACCAGGACCCCCAGCCCCAGGGCCGCCGCCCCGAACCAGACCAGTGTCGCGGCATTCATGCCCAGCACCCCGACCAGGGCCGCGCGACGGCCGCGCTCGGCACCGGTGGCGACCGCGAACAGGTTGGCCGGCCCCGGCGTCACGGCCATGACGGCCATGACTCCCAGAAAGGCGACATAAAGATGGGGATCGACCGGCAACATGGCCGCCGCTTTCGACGGCGGCCGGGTTCAGGTCAAGCTTGAAGGGTCAACGCAGGACATCTCCCTACCCCGAGGGGGAGGGCAGATCGCGAAGCGATCAGGTGGGGGCGTTAGGCAAAACAGCATTGCATCGCCTTGCCCGCCCCACCCGGTCTCCGCTGCGCTACGACCACCCTCCCCCGCAGGGGAGGGAAAAGGTCAGTGGGTCTCTGGCGCTTCAGCCGCCGCATCCGCGTCCTCGACGGCGTCGGCGGCTTGATCGAGGGCATACTGGGCGATCAGCCCATAGGTGCGCAGCTGTTCTGCATCGGGGTTGGTCCAGGCGCTGTTGCGCACGATACCCATGCCTCCGGCCATGCCCCGTTCGACCTCAGCCTGGACTTCCGGGTCGCTGAGCGCGTCCTGAACCAGGGCGTCGACGTCGATGTCGGCGAGCGCCGCCTGGGCGATGGCGCCCGCGTGCTGGCTGACCGTGGCGGTGAAGGCGGCGATCTCGGGCTGGTATTCGGACCACAAGGCGGCGATGCGGGCCTCGCGCTGGCCCTCGGTCAGGCTTTCGTCCTCGGCGATGACCTCGGCCCGGTCGCCGAAGGTCTCCATCCGCGCCTCGAACGCCTCGGCCGCCGCTTCGATCGCGGCTTCGGCGGGGCTGTCGGCCTGAACATCCGGACCTTCAGCCGCGAGGGCAGCCGAAAGGGGCAGGACAGCGAGGGCGGCGGCGAGGCTGAGGATGCGGATCATGGCGCGGCTCCTGGGGGGATCTGATGCCACCAAGGTCTGCCGAACGCCGCTCGACCTCAAGTTACTTCGCGTTAAGGCGAGCGGCGCGGCGGATATGGATCAGAACTGTCGCTCGACCGCGGGCACCGGATTTGACGGCGCACCGGGAAAGGGCCTGACGCCCGGACCACGACGGACGGCCAGACGCTCGCGATCGACCTGGCGGCGGATGTCGTCGGGAAAGTCGCGCACTTTCCCGGCATCGCGATAGCGGCCGCCGACATCGCCCTCGGCGGCCAGACGGGCGTCGATCAGGTCGGCCAGGGCATCGGCCTCGGGCTGGTATTTGGCGGCGATGGCCCGGGTTTCGTTGACGCTGCGGGCATGGCTCATCTCCAGACCCATCCGCCCCATCTCGCGCTCGAAGCGAGCGGTGGCGTCGCGGAAGGTCAGCACTGCGGGCTGAACCCGACTTGCGCCCGGTTGCGACGGTGCGGCCTGTACGGACAGGGCCGGGGCGGCGAGCACGACGGCAAGGGTGGCGGCGATGAGCAGGCGCATGCGATCCTCCGGGTTGAACTACCGCAGGATGCGCCGCGAACACCGTTTCGCCAAGAGAGATTGCCTCACGTGCGCGTGAAGCTGAGCAGCGGCCGGGAGCGCATGACACGCTCCCGGCACAGGCTCCGACCCTAGTTGGCGGGGGCCGGGGGCGTGGCGGCCGGGGCGGCCATCACGCCCTGACGCACCTTGTTCGGAGTGTCGCGAAT
>NZ_JAEMRD010000054.1 GCF_016463485.1 Brevundimonas sp. | reverse complement strand
GCATCAGACTACGAATCTGAGGGTCGGACGTTCGAATCGTTCCGGGCGCGCCATTTTCTTCATCGAGACATAGAGCTATCCCCACTTCCGGTCCCGCGCATGATGGTTCTGCTGTGTAAGGGCGGCTGCCGCTCTTTTCGTTGCTATTGAACCAGCGAGGAAATTCGGCATCGATCAGTCTCAAGCCCAAAGCTCCACTCGTCTCGGCCGTGCGGACCGCATGCGTTGATCCACCTCAAGGTTCTGAGGATCGCGGTGGTGCAGGGTGGGGGATGATGTCGAGGTTCGCAGGCGCAATTCTCGACGTTGACGGCGTGCTGCTGGCGTCGCCGCACGAGCGGGCGTGGCGTGAGGCGCTGGACGGGTTCGCTGACCCGATAGCCTTCACCCCCGAAATCTATCGAAGCCAGGTGGCGGGCAAGCCCAGGCGCGATGGGGCTTTGGCCGCCCTCGTGAGCCTCGGCGTGCGGGACGCGGAGGTCCGTGCAGAAGACTATGCCGCCCGGAAGCAGGCGCGGCTCGAAGCCCTGATCGCGGACGGCCAGGTCCACGCCTTTCCCGATGCCTTGCGGTTTGTGCTGGCCTTGAAGGAAGAAGGCATGCGTGTTGCGGCGGCATCATCGTCGAAGAATGCCACGGCGATGATGCGGGCCATCCCGATGAAGACGGGCGGCACCCTGCTGGACGCGCTGGACGTAGACCTGTCGGGGCGTGAAGTGGCGTACGGCAAGCCGGAGCCGGACCTGTTTCTGGCGGCGGCGGACGCGTTGGGGGTCCTGCCGGCCGCCTGCTTCGTTGCAGAGGACGCAACGGCGGGCATCCGTGCGGCGAAGGCGGGCGGCATGCGGGCGCTCGGCGTCGCCCGGTTTGGGGAGGGCTCGTTACTGGATGCAGTTGGCGCCGACGTGGTGGTCAACAGTCTGGATGAGGTCGATCTTGAAGCGCTGGGTAAAGGCCGACTGAAGCGGCGCAACCCATGACGTGGTGTGGTGACGCGCTGTTCGAGCCGACCATCGATCCGGCCTGGCGGCTTGATGCCGTCGGAGACGACGCGTTGCGTGAAAGCAGCCGACAGTCACGCTTCGCGCTGAGCAATGGCTTTCTTGGCGTGAGGGGTGAACGCCGGTCCTCCCACGGCGATCCACTCGGGACGGCGTCCCGGACCCTGGTGGCCGGGCTGTTCGACACGGGCCAGAGCTTGGATGCCGTCCCGACCCTGATCCCCGCGCCGGACTGGCTTCAGGTCCGATTGGTGTTCGACGATGGTGCATTGGTTCGCGACGCGGCTGCCCCGGAAGCGTTTCACAGCCTGGACATGAAGCGCGGTCTGCTTCTGGGCGGCTGTCGGTTCTCGAATGACGAGGCTGTCGCGCAGGTCCGCGCGCTGCGCCTGGTGTCCCTCCGTCGGCGGTCCCTAGGTCTGCAAACCCTTCGGATCGTCGTCGAGAAGGGCGAATGCAAGATCGGCATCCAGGCCACCGCGGCTTCGCCTGATCCGGCCCTGGTCCTCGAACGGCACGATGGCGACCTCTCACTCTGGCGCACCCATCGCTCGCACAAACAGCTGACGGTCGCTGAGGTCGTGTCGGTCCGGGTGGATGGAGTCTTGCTGGCCCCGGACGCCCGATCGACGCCGGCTTGCTGGACGGCGCGGGCGGGTCAGGGGCAGGTGGTCGAGTTCGAGCGCCTTGTCGTGTTTGGGGTCGGCGACCAGGACAATCCTTCACCCGGTCCCGCAGCGAGGGCGGAGCTGGAAGCCGCGACCAGCCTGGGCTGGAGGGGCGCTTTGAAGGAACACGAAGCGGTCTGGGCCGCGCGATGGGCGGCCTGTGACATCCAGATCGACGGCGACCCGCAGGCGCAAAGGGCACTGCGCTTCGCCGCATACCATCTCAACGGGGCGGCTAATCCAGACGATGAGACCGTCTCCATCGCTGCGCGGGGACTGACGGGGGCGGACTATGCCGGCCATGTGTTCTGGGACACCGAGATATTCCTGCTGCCCTTCTTCGCTCACACATGGCCGAACGCCGCGCGTGCCCTGCTGATGTATCGGTTTCACACGCTGGACGGCGCGCGGACCAAGGCGGCGCGCCTCGGCTGGCGGGGCGCACTTTATGCGTGGGAGTCTGCTGATACAGGGGCGGAAGTCACGCCCGCCCACGCCGTGGGGCCGGACCGTAGGGTCGTCGAGATTCTGTCCGGCACACAGGAACAGCATATCAGCGCCGACGTCGCCTATGCGGTCTGGCAATACTGGACCGTCACTGGCGACAAAGAATTCATGCGCGATGCCGGGGTCGAAATCCTTCTGGAAACCGCACGGTTCTGGGCCAGTCGGGCGACGCTGGAGGATGACGGACGTCGCCATATTCGGGGCGTGATCGGGCCGGACGAGTATCACGACGGGATCGACGACAACGCGTTCACCAACGTCATGGCGCGCTGGAACATCGAGCGGGGCGGTGATGCGGCGGCTCTGATGCGTGAACGCTGGCCGGAACGCTGGGAGGAGCTGTCGGCGCGTCTCGGATTCGATGGGTCTGAAGTCGAGGGCTGGGCCGGGATCGCCACAACGATCGAGACAGGCCTCGATGTTCGCACGGGGCTGTTCGAGCAGTTCGAGGGGTATGGAGATCTCGAACCGATCGACCTGGAGGCCTATGCCGGCCGGTCGGTACCGATGGACGTCGTGCTCGGCCGCGAACGGACCAGGCGATCTCAAGTCATCAAACAGGCGGATGTCGTCGCCCTTATGGCGCTGTTGCCCGAGGTCTTTCCGGCCGGCGCCGACTCCCTGAACTTCGAGCACTATGCCCCGCGATGCAGCCACGGCAGCTCGCTGAGCACGGCGATGCACGGGCTGGTGGCCGCGCGTCTGGGGCGCACTGAAGACGCCTTGGACTATTTCCGGCGTACGGCGGCGATCGATCTGGGCGACGCGACGGTGGCGATCGCTGGCGGCATCCACATGGCTGCGCTCGGAGGACTTTGGCAGATCGCGGTGCTGGGATTCGTGGGCGTCACCTTCCATGAGGATGGCATCGGCTTGAAGCCGCATCTTCCCGTTGAATGGACCGCGCTGCGGGTGCCCCTGCAATGGCGGGGGCGTAGTCTCGCGATCGCGATCGATAACGTCGGGCGAACCCTTTCGATCAGCATGGACGCTGGGGAGGCCATGGCGATCCATGCCTTCGGGGCGCTCCACCGGCTGGAGCCCGACAAGCCGCTGGCGCTTTCAATACCGGTCGCTTGGCCGGCTGCGGGAAGATCCGGTCATGCTGCACTATGATCGCCGCATCCGCGTTCTTGCGGCCTGTTTCTCGGGCGTCGCCGGCTACGTTGATGCGATAGGGTTTCTGATGACGGGCGGGTTCTTCGTGTCCTTCATGAGCGGAAACTCGACGCGCCTGGGGATCGGGGTGGCTGAAGGTTCGCCCAGCACGATGTTCGCCGCGATCCTGCTGGTGACCTTCGTCGTCGGCGTGATGATGGGAGCGATCGTGGGTCGGATCGCCAGGACGCATCGACGTCCGGCGGTTCTGGCCCTGGTCACCGGGTTGCTGGCGTCAGCCTTGGCCCTGCACGCGGTTGGTGGCGGGCTCCTGGTGGCGATCCCGATGGTTCTGGCCATGGGGGCGGAGAACACGGTCTTCGCTGAAGACGGCGAGGTCAGGATCGGCCTGACCTACATGACGGGCACGCTGGTCAAGCTGGGCAAACGGCTCACGACCGCGCTTCTCGGTGGTGATCGCTTCGGGTGGGTGCCCTTCCTGGTGCTGTGGTCTGGGTTGCTGGCGGGTGCGGTGGCGGGGGCACTGGCCTACGGCGCGTTCGGTGTGAACGCCCTGGTCGGGGCGGTCGTCGCCATGACGATGTTGACGACCGTCATCCTGATCATGGGACCCGACCTCAAACCACAGACATGAAGCTAGCGCGCGGTTTCAGCCCCCGGTGCTGGTCTCCGGCGCTGACTCCAGAGTGCCGAGATAGGCGATCAGGTCGTCGATCTCGCTGGCCCTGAAGACGTAGGGAGGCATGGTCGGGTGGGTGGTCACGAGGCCTGTCGCGAAGGCCGTCTCCAGGTCGTCGAGAGAGCGACGCCGGACGATGTCACGAAACGGAGGCGCGGCCGGGAGCGCGCTGGTGCCAATTGGGTCGATCGCATGGCAACTGGCACAGCCGATGACCGCAATCGCTCGACCGCGAGATGCGGCCTCGGTCTCCAGCGCCGCTGAAAGCGGTGGCAGCGCGGTCGCCACCGGAGCGGTGATGGGCAACGGGTCGGCCGTGCCGCAAGACATCAGCAACAGGCACGCTGCGAAAGTGAGGGCTCTGGTGATCGAGGGTTGCGTGGCCATGGCCTTGATATGACCGACGGCCCGGCAGACCGTCGTTGATGCAGGTCAACGATCGGGTCAGCGGGCTGATGCCACGCCCGATATGGCGGCGAAGGCCGTTATGAGCAACTTGGCGGAGGCCGCCAAGGCGACGGCTTCGTCCGGATCGAGATCCGGCGTGAGAATTCTCTCCACACCGGCACCGCCGACCAAACAGGGCAGGCTGAGGCAGATGTCCGAAAGGCCGAATTGTCCGCTCAGCAGGGTCGAGACGGGAAGGACAGCCCGCTCGTCGCGAACGACGGCTTCGCAGATGCGCACGATGGCGGTCGCCACGCCGTAGGAGGTGTAGCCCTTTCCCTTGACGATCTCATAGCCGGCATCGCGGACTTCTCGTGCAATCGCAGCCTCGTCGAGCACCCCTCCACTGGCGCAGAACTGCTCCAGCGTCTGGCCGCCAATGCGGACGGTGGAAAAGGCCGCCACCTCGCTGTCGCCGTGCTCGCCCAGCACGAAGGCTTCGACGGAGGCTGGCGACACCCTGAGAGCCTGGGACAGGCTCTGCTTCAGGCGGCTGGTGTCCAGGAGGGTGCCGGTTCCGATGACCCGCGCGGGCGAAAGGCCTGATCGGCGTTGTGCGACAAGCGTCATCAGGTCGACGGGATTGGCCGAAACCACGATGACCCCATGGAAGCCGCCGTCCATGAGCGAGCCCACGCAGTCGGACACGATCGCAGCGCTTTCGGCGGCGACCGACAGGCGGGTCTGGGCGCCATGCGTCGCGCCCCCTGCAGTGATGACGGCGATGCCGGCGCTGGCAGCGTCGGCATAGTCGCCCGCCCAGACACGCGCGGGCCGTGCCAGGGCGTTGGCGTCGGCGATGTCGGCGGCTTCCGCTTCCGCCAGGGCGCGGTTGCTGTCGATCAGGACGATCTCGCGGAACAGTGCCCGGAGCATCAGCGCATAGGCCGCCGTCGCTCCCACATGCCCCGCCCCGATGATCGCGATCCGGCCGGGATCGGCCAGGGACCCAGTCTGTGGTGCTTTGCCGGGCTTCATACGACCGCTCCGAAAAGTCTGCCGATACCGGCCGTTATCGCCATGGCGAGGACGCCCCACAGGGTAACCCTAAGAACGGGCTTCAGCATCCCGGCGCCGCCGGCCTTCGCACCCAGGCCGCCAAGAAGCGCCAGGCTGACAACGGCCGCCGCCGTCACCGAGGCCATCGTCATCGAGACCGGAGCGAGAACAGCGACGATCAGGGGGACAGCCGCGCCGATCGAGAACGCCGTCGCAGAGGCGAAAGCGGCCTGGATCGGGCGGGCCGCCGTGAGCGCCGAGATGCCAAGTTCATCGCGCACGTGCGCCGCGAGCGCGTCGGTCGCCGTCAACTGCCTGGCGACCTGATCCGCCAATTCGTTCGTCAATCCGCGCGCGACATAGAGACCGGACAACTCCCGCAGTTCGGCTTCGGGCGATGACGCAAGTTCCCCGCGCTCCCGATCGATGTCCGCCGTTTCCGCGTCTGACTGGGAGCTGACGGACACATACTCCCCCGCTGCCATCGACATGGCGCCCGCGACCAGGCCGGCGACCCCGGCGACGAGAATGCCGCTTCGGCCGGCTTCGGCCGCCGCAACGCCGACGATCAGACTGGCCGTCGAGACGATCCCGTCATTGGCCCCGAGCACCGAGGCACGGAGCCAGCCGACGCGTTCGATCAGATGGCGTTCGATATGTCGGCTCGCTGACATCGCTAAGCTCAGGCCCCCATTCGGATTTCTGCGGCGTGGGGCGGATACGGTGCCGACGGCACCTGATCGATGGCCGTGCCGCCCAGGGTGCTGGCAAAGCCGTGATTGACGTCACGGTGGTGCGCCTCGTCGGCCCGAACCACCAGGACCACGTCGCGCAGCGTCGCGTCAGGCCCCAGCTTCCAGTAGTGTTTGGCGATTGCCGGTGCCGGGACATTGGGCGACCGGCCTTCGTCGATCTCCTTCAGATACAGGGTGTAGCTGATCACGGCCTCCTCCTCGAAATAGCCGACCAGACGGTGCGCCGTGCGCGACGAGATAAGGTAGAGCAGGAAGAAGATGATGTAGAAGATGCCCTGGGCCAACTGGATCACCAGCCGCTCGAAATAGGTCGGTCTGGCCACCTCGATGAAGGTCATCAGGTGCATCCGTTCGTTCTCGGCCTCCTCCATCAGGGTGCGGATCCAGCCCCCATCGTCCTTCATGCGGCGAAGACAGGTCAGGTGCTGGATGGTAGCCCCCACCATCCCGGGGACAGCCGCCACGGTTTCAAGGACGATCGCGCGGTGTCCGTAGCGCTTGGCGAAGAAGGTGTCGGCTGAGAACCTCAACAGCTTGGTGAAGCCCAGAGCGAAGCGGTCGGAGAACCCATGCGGAACGTGATGGATGACCGGCTGCGCCTCGCGTTCCTGCGCCAGGGCTTCGCGATCGGGGGCGAGGATGGAGTTGACCATGATTCAGTCCTTTCAGGACGTGGGATTGGATTTCGGGGTGCAGACGATCGAGACGCGCACGCCGGGCTTGGCGTCCGCGATGTCGATGACCGCGCCGAGTTGGTTGGCCAGGGCCTGGACGATGCCGGTTCCCAGGCCCGGCTTGGCCGCCTGCGATCCGTCGGGCATCCCGACGCCGTCGTCGCAAACCGTCAGGGTCCACCCCTCGCCATGCGCGCGGTAGTCGACATCGATCTCCCCGTTGCGATCGTTCGGAAAGGCGTGCTTGAGCGCGTTGATCACGAGTTCGGTGACGACAAGGCCCAGGCTGACGGACTTGCCCGATGAGGCGATGCTGTCGTCGACGGTCACCCTCAGGCTGAGCTGGTTGTGGTCGCGGATCATCGAGTCGCCGATGCTGCGGCACAGGTCGGTGAAGTAGCCTCGGAGTTCGACATCACCGAGATCCGAACCGGCCAGTTGCCGCTGCACGGCCGCGACCGACATGATCCTCTGGTGGGCGTCGCGCAGGTGGTCGCGGCTCTCGTCCGAGCCCACCTTGCGCACCCCCTGCATCAGCACGCTGGCGATGATCTGCAGGCTGTTGGCTGTCCGGTGCTGGACCTCCTGCACCAGGATCGCCTTGTCGCGGATGAGGTCATCCTTCTGCCGTTCGCTGGCACGCGCGTCAGTGACATCCTGAATGGACAAAAGCAGTCTGACGCCGTGCCCGTCGCCGTAAGCCAGGCGCTGGGCATTCAGGACCAGACGCCGCCGACCGCGCGAGGACTTGAGATCCATCTCGTAGGCTCGGATCGAGGCCTGACTGTACGCGGTCGCCTTCAGCAGCGACCAGAGCTGAGGCACCTTCCATTCGCCCGTGCCCAGATCGGCCAATCGAGCACCCGGAACATCTTCAGGTCCGACATCGAAGCTTTCCAGGAAGCTCTTGCTGGCGGCCAGGACACACAGATCGCCGTCCAGCAGTAACACCGGGGCCACAGAGGCGGAGATGAGCGACAGCGCGAGGTTCAGGGAAATGTCCGATGGCGGAGCGAGCAATGTCGTCGGCATGGTGGGCCCACCCCCGGGGAGCCGTTACTCCCGGCAGGGCATGACGCCCAGGCGGGAGCTGACGTGGGATCAGGCCGAGATGGTGGTCTGGTCGTTGACGGCGTAGACGCCGGGCGCTGCCCAGGCGGCGTGCTCGATGACCGAGCGCTCCGACCAGGACTTCACGTGCCCCGTCAGGTTGACCTTGCCGCCGTCGATCGAGACCTTGATGTTGCCGGCCTCGATCTGGCCCTGACGCTCCAGCGCGTCCTTGATCAACTTGTGGACATCCTCGGGCTGGATCCGGTTCTTGAGGGTGATGTCGTTGGTGATCTGGCGAACGCCATACAGTTTATGGATCGCGCGGGCGGCGGCGGCCCGCTGGAAGTCCCATTCGACCTCGCCGGTCAGGACCACGTAGCCGTCCTCGACGACGAGCTGGATTGCCTTGTCGGGCACCATCACGTCCCACTCCAGGCTGCTGAGGGCGCGCTTGGCGATCTCGTCATCGTCCAGGCCGACATCACCGAAGGGTCTGACGTCGATGTTCTCGGCGATGCCGTGGACGCCGCGCACGCGCAGCGCGGCCTGTTCGGCATCCAGCTTCTCCGAATAGGTGCCGACCGATCCGCTCAGGGTGACGACGCCGTCGTTGGCGGAGACGCCGATCGACGTGGCGTCCAGGCGGGGGTCCCAGGACAGTTCGGTTTCGACGCGTTCTTGAAGGGCCTTGTTCTTCATGGCTGTTCTCCGAAAAGCCGACAGGGCCCGGCCCGGCGGGCCCGATCTCGTGGCGGTCCTCGTCTGTTAGGGCGATTGACGCCCCCTCGCCTTGATCCAGATCACCGACTTCGTCCTGCCGATCGGCTTGGATGGCGCTTCATCCAAAGGAGCCTCCCCATGACCCATGCGACCCTCAAGACCCTAAGCCGCGACCTTCATGATTTCGCCGACGAAGCCACCGACCATCTGAAGGACGCCGCGAAGAAGACGGGCTTGGAAGCGAGCGACGCCATGGCGCGATCGACCAGGGCCATCACCCGCGCCGCCGATCGCCTGCGCGACGAGGCCGAAACCTCTGCCGCGACGACGCGCGCCCAGGTGTCGGAGACCGTTCGCGCCTATCCGGTAAGCACCAGCGTCGTCGCCGGCGCGATCGTGGCTCTGCTCGCGACCTTCGCCCTCGTCCGTCTCTCGCAGGCCTGATCAGAACAGGCGGGCCTCGGCGCTGACCGCGTCGGGGCTCGCGACGGCGTCGCCGAGCGAGAAGCATTCGGTCTGGCTTCGCCCTGCCGACGCGGTGATGGTGGAGATCAGTTCCGGCTTCAGACGGATGATCGCGATCGAGCTGGTCGCCGGGCAGTAGACGCTGACCTGGGGCCAACGCGCGAACATGAGGCGGTTCAGACGTTCGACCTCGGCCGGGTCGCTGACTTCTACCGCGCGCGCCGCCATCGAGACGCCGAAGGCACCGCCGACCGCGATGTTCGAATGGATCGCGATCGAGACACGGGGATCGGCCTGAAGGTTGGCCAGCTTCTGGCTCTCGCGACCGGTGACGAAATACAGGTTCAGGCCTTCGTTGATGTAGCCGACGGTGGTCACCTGGGGCCAGCCATCGGGCCGGTTGGTCGCCACGCTCATCAGCCGCTCATACTCCAGCAAGCGCGCGATGGTTTCCATGGCGGCACCGTGAATGGGCGGATAGGGTTCAACTGTCATGGGGAGCGCTCCGGCGATCGGCCGTTCTACCGCGAGCGAGGGTCGGCAACCTTGATCTGGCGCAATTGCCGACGGTCAGACCTCGCCCGAGGCGTGTTGACGAAGCCGTTCCGGTCGCTCGACGATGAGTTCATTCTGCGACGGTATGGAGATCAGACCCTTGACCTTCATTCGGGTCAGCACGCGGCTCACCGTCTCGATCGTCAGCCCCAGATAGTCGGCGATCTCGCCCCGCTTCATGGGCAGACGCACGTGTCCGGGCGCGCTCGGGCGGGCGGGGTCGTGACCCGGCAGGTCGAGCAGGAACGAGGCCATCCGCTCGATCGCGGTCTTTCGGCCCAGCAGCAACATCTGGTTCTGCGCGGCGGCCAGCTCGTGGGAGGTTCGGTGAAGCAGCATGTGCTCCAGCGGTGGAGAGTTCGCGACCAGGGCGCGGAACGGACCCTTGCGAAAACGGCAGACGGTGGAGGCCTCCATCGCCTCGGCTGAGAAAACATAGGTCTCGCCGATCGCGAGCCCGAGGAAATCACCTGCGAACAGGAAGCCGGTGATCTGCCTGCGCCCGTCCGGCAGAAGCTTGTAGACCCGGAGTGAGCCGCTGGTGATGTTGAAGACGTGGGGGGCCGGCTCGCCCTCGCGGATCAGAACGGCACCCGATTTGAGGTTGATGACCTCCGCCAGATCGCCGAGGCGCTGGAGGTCTGGGTCGTCGGCGGCACCACAAACGCTGAGCGCCCGCGCGCCACAGCTACTGCAATCGCTGCTTTTCGGCCGCTCGACACAACCCGGCAGGAGGGGCGGTCGCGGCGCAAGCGAAGGCTTCAGGGCAACGACCATGCCCCAGTGTGCGCCCGAAGGCATGGATTACCGAGTCGGTTTATTGACCTGAGTCAAATCAGTGCCAAAAACGATTCCGACGAAAACTGGATGAAGAGAAAACTCAGCGAGTTGAGCGAACCTGAATGCTTTTGAGATAGGCGACCAGGTCTGAATTTTCTTCCGGCGACATGATGAATTCGGGCATGGCCGCGTGGGCGGTGTCGATCCCCTCGGCGAAGGACTCGGCCAGATCGTCGACCCGATACCGCAGGCCCAGGGCCCTGAAATGCGGCGCGGCGGCCAGCGGGCTGTCTCCGGTCGGACCGACGGCGTGGCAGCCGGCGCAGTTCGCGCTGGCGTAGGCCGCTCCTCGCTGTTGCGCAGCGACGTTCGGAACAGGGACTTCGACCCACGCCCCTTGGGCAACAGGGTCCGTCGGCTGAACCGCACAGCCCGACAACCCGATAAGCAAAGTAAGGGCGACAAGATAGTTCATGGAAGACCTCCTGACCGGCGGCCAACCTCCCATGCCGTCCCGTCCAGATCCTTGATCCGGATCAAGGCAGCGATCGCGGCAATGCCGTCTGATCGGGGCGAACGGGATAGATGCCATGCGCTTCGCCAGCCTGCTGGTCTATGTGGACGAAGGTCCGGAGGCGATCGCACGCGTCGCCCTGGCCTGCGCTATCGCGGGGCTCTCCAAAGCCCATGTGATCGGTCTGGCCGCCAGCATGCCGGATGTCCCCCAGATCGACCCCTACGCGGGTGGGGCCATGACGGGGGAGATGCTGAGCCTGTTCCGCGACATTGCGGAGGCGGACGTCAGTCGCGCCCGGACCCTGTTCTGGGACACCGTGGGCGGCTATGCCGACCACGCGGAGTGGCGGGGCGAAGTGGGCTATCCCTCAGACCTGGTCGTGCAGGCGCTTCGGGCGGCCGATCTCGCTGTCATGGGACGCCGTGATCCCGTGCGTTCGCCGGCACGCTCGCCCGACCCTGCGGACGTGCTGATGGCCGCCGGTCGCGCCGTTCTCATCGTGCCCCCGGAGATTCCGCGGGATCCGATCGGCACCCCGGCGGTGATCGCCTGGAAGGACTGCCGCGAAGCCCAGCGCGCGGTCGCCTCGGCCCTGCCGATCCTCGCGGCTTCATCGATCGTGCACGTCATCGAGGTCTGCGCGGCCGAACAAACCGACGAAGCCCGCCTGAATGCCGAGGAGGTCGCTGTATTTCTGGGCCGGCACGGCATCGTCGCCAGCGCCCAGATCGTGCACGGCGACGGCAGGCCGAGGTCCGACCAGATCATCGAGTTCGCCGAAGAGTATGGCGCTGGCCTGATCGTGGCGGGCGGATATGGGCACGCGCGTTTGCGGGAATGGGTGATGGGCGGTGTGACTCACGGCCTGCTGGACCGCTCTCCGGTCTGCCTGTTGTTGAGCCATTGAACCGTCCTTCAATGGTGATGGGGCGTCGCGCTCTTCTCGTCGGCGGTGTGGCCGTGGTGGCGGGCGGAACGGGCGCGGCCTGGCTGGGCGTGCGCGGCATGGGGTCGATGGATGACTACGACGCGACGGTCGCGCAGATGCGCTCCGTCCTGTCCGCCCAACCGGAGCTCGCCGAGCTCGTGCGCTATGCGACCCTGGCCCCCAACGGACACAACACCCAGCCCTGGCGGTTCCGGCCTGGGAACGGCCGGATCGACATCCTGCCCGACTTTTCGCGTCGGACCCCGGTCGTCGATCCCGATGACCACCATCTTTTCGTCAGCCTGGGTGGGACCGCCGAGAACCTCGCACTGGCCGGCGCTGCGCGTGGCCGCCCGGGTGAGATCGCTTTCGATCCCAGCGGGCCAGGCGGGCTCATCTTCTCGCATGACGAGGGACCGGCGTTCGGGTCCGTTCTGTTCGACGCCATCCCAGTTCGGCAATCGACCCGCGCCGATTACGACGGACGCCCGGTCAGCCCCGCCGATCTGTCATCGCTCGCGGCCGCCGCGCAGATGCCCGGCGTCGATGTCATCCTGATCACCGACCGACCGCAGATCGGCCGACTGCGCGATCTGGTGATCCAGGGCAACACGGCGCAGCTGGCCGACGCGGCGTTCGTGCGCGAGCTCAGATCCTGGATCCGGTTCAATCCGCGCCAGGCGCTCGACACCGGCGACGGCCTGTTCAGCGTGGCGAGCGGCAACCCGCCACTGCCGACCTGGCTGGGCTCGGCGATTTTCGACGCCACGTTCAAGCCCAAGCCCGAGAACGACAAATACGCCGGCCAGCTCGATACGTCCGCCGGTGTCGCGGTCTTCGTCGGCGAGCGTGAGGACAAGGATCACTGGACGCGCGTCGGCCGATCAAGCCAGCGGTTCGCGCTCCAGGCCACGGCGCTGGGGCTGAAGTGCGCCTACATCAACCAGCCGGTGGAGGTTGCGGCCCTGAGGCCTGAACTGGCGTCTATGGTCGGCGTCGCAGGCCGCCGCCCGGACCTGGTCATGCGCTTCGGGTATGGCCCGACCTTGCCGTATTCCGCCCGTCGTCCCGCAAGGTTGGTCGCGGCATGACGGAGCACCCGCTGGCCCTGTTCGCTGCGCGTGGTCTGCATACGCTGATCTACGGGGTGATGGCCTTTGGCACGATCGGACTGCTCTATGTCGGCGTTACAGGCCGTCTGCTGCCAACGCTCTGGATACTGCTGCCGCTGCTCTCGGTTGAGATCGTGGTGTTCGCCGCGAGCGGTCTGAAATGTCCTCTGACGGCGGTTGTCGATCGGTTCGCCGGTGCAGGTGCGCATGTCGCTGACACCTATCTGCCGGAGACGCTCACTCGCCACACCTTGGTGATCTTCGGTCCGATCCTGCCTATCGCCTTCATGCTGTTGGCGGCGCGCTGGGCCGGCGTCATCGGGGAAGGGATGGGTCGATGACCGCATCCATGCCGTCGGGCCTGAGCCCGCAGTCGAGACAAGGCGAACTGCCGCCAGCTCTGATTGCGCTGGCGGATCGTTTGGGCGCACGAGCGAACTTTGGCCTGACCGTAGCCCTTTCACAGTCCGGGCGAATGCGCACCTCAGCCGATGCGCCTTGGCAGCCCTTCAAGGCCCTGCAGACAATCAGCCTGACCGAATGCGCGTTCGACTGGAGGGCCCGCAGCGGGCCGCTCCGGATGATCCGTATCCAGGACGCCCTGATCGAAGGAGCCGGTCGGCTGGACGTGCGCGCCCTGGGGCTGGTCCCGCTGGCGAAGATCGCTCCTTCTGCAGAGCTGACGCGCGGCGAGCTTATCCGCTACCTGGCCGAGATCGCCCTGGCCCCCGATGCTATCCTGCGAAACCCGGACATCCGGTGGCGCGTCGAGGGAAGCGGTCGTCTGATCGCCGGAGCGGGGTTCGGAGCGACGACGGCCGAAGTGGTCCTGACTCTCGATGGCGATGGGCGGATCGGTGAGGCCTATGCCCCGGATCGAGGCGCGCTCGTCGACGGCGTCACCGTGCCCAAACCCTGGCGTGGGGTATTCTCGGACTACCGGCACCACAACGGCGTCTGGCTGCCGTTCTTCGCCGAAGTCTCCTGGGGCGGGCCCGAGGGCGAATGGGTCTACTGGCAGGGTGACATGAAGACCTGGTCCCGCCGTGGATAGGTCTCGCATCGCCAGCATCGGCCACCGCGCCAAGGTCATGTCGGCCGAGGACGCGGCCGCGCTGATCGCACCGGATACCACCGTGGGGCTCAGTGGATTTACGGCCTCAGGCTATCCGACTGCGGTGCCCCTGGCGCTCGCCGCCCGGATCGAGGCTGAGCACGCGGCGGGGCGGCCGTTCAAGCTGCGCATCTGGACCGGAGCTTCGACCGGGCCCGAGCTGGATGGCGCGCTGGCCAAGGCGGACGGCATCGAGTTCCGGCTGCCCTACAACTCCGACCCCACCTGCCGCGACAAGATCAATCGCGGCCAGATGGAGTATTTCGACATGCACCTGAGCCAGGTCGCGCCCGCCGCCTGGCAGGGCATCCTGGGACCACTCGACACGGCCATCATCCAGGTCACGGGTATCCGCGAGGACGGGGCGTTGATCCCGGCGTCGTCCGTCGGCAACAACAAGACCTGGCTGGATCGGGCCAGCCAGGTGATCCTGGAGGTCAACCGCTGGCAGAGCCCGGACCTCTTGGGCATGCACGACATCTACTACGGCGCGGCCCTGCCGCCGAACCGCGTGCCGATCCCCCTGATCCGTCCAGGCGACCGGATCGGCGAGCCCTGCTTCCGCTGCGACCCGGACAAGATCGTCGCCATCGTCGAGACCGATCGTCCCGACAGAAACGCCGGCTTCACGACGCCCGGCGCCGACGATCTCGCCATCGCCGGACACCTGCTGGAATTCCTGGAGCACGAGGTCAAAAGGGGTCGCCTGCCGCCGTCGCTTCTGCCGCTGCAGTCGGGGGTCGGGAACACGGCAAACGCCGTGCTATCCGGTCTGATCGCCGCCCCGTTCGACGACCTGACCGCTTACACCGAGGTCATTCAGGACGGCATGATGGCCCTGCTGGACAGCGGCAAGCTGCGCATGGCGTCCTCGACCGCGCTCAGCCTCAGCCCCGACCTCAGCGAGAGCGTCAACCGACGGATGAGCGAATACCGCAACCGGATCATCTTGCGCTCGCAGGAGATCAGCAACCACCCGGAGCTCATCCGCCGCCTGGGCGTCATCGCCATGAACGGCATGATCGAGGCCGACATCTACGGCAACGTCAACTCGACCCACGTCATGGGTTCCCGCATCCAGAACGGCATCGGCGGGTCCGGCGACTTCGCCAGGAACGCCTACATCTCGATCTTCATGAGCGCCTCGACGGCCAAGGGTGGCGCGATCTCGACCATCGTGCCCTGTGCCTCCCACGTCGACCACATCACCCAGGACGTCCAGGTGATCGTCACCGAACAGGGACTGGCCGATCTGCGCGGCCTGTCGCCCAAGCAAAGGGCCAGGGCCGTCATCGAGACCTGCGCCCACCCCATCTATCGTCCCATGCTGGCGGATTACTACCAGCGGGCGCTGACCGGCTCCTACGGTCTCCAGACGCCGATGCTGCTCGGTGAGGCCCTGTCATGGCATCAGCGGTTTGTGACGACGGGCACGATGGTCCTGGCCTGATCGAAGGTTGGTCCGATCGAGGCAGGAAGAAAAAGCGGGCTGAGGTGTGAGGCCCGGTCAACTTCAGGATGCGGCTAAACGATCATTTAATAGAGATTGCGTAATTGCCGTCATTGTTATGCAGCGGAAAACGGTCCAGACAGGAAGCGTCCGATCGGCAGGTCCTCGGGAGGGATCGGCGGCGATAGAGTTTGCGCTGGTCGCGCCCATGCTGGTTCTGCTGTTGGCGGGGATGGTCGTCTATGGCGGCTGGTTCTGGCTGGCGCAGTCGGTGCAGTCGCTGGCGACCGAGAGCGCCCGGGCGGCCTTGGGCGGGATGGACGACGCCGAACGCCGGGAACTGGCGGCCGCCTTTGTCGCACGGGAAGCCACGACGGGATCGGGGCTCGATCCGGCCCTGGTGACCACGACCGTCACCAGCGACGCCGAGGCGGTGCGGGTCCGCGTCGCCTATGACGCCCACGCCCATCCGATCCTGCAACTGGCCGGGCCGCTGCCCAAGCCTCCGACCCTGATCGAGCGGACGGCCGTGGTGCGGATCGGGGGCTACTGAGTTGAGGCGGCTGGCCACATTCCGGGCGGACCGGCGGGGCGGGGTAGCGATAATTGCGGCTCTGGGTGGAGGGCTGGCGTGCGCACTGGCCGCCCTGACGGTCGATGTCGGATCCCTGGCGCTCCACGCGAGGAACCTCCAGGGGGCAGCCGATCTGGCGGCCATGTCGGCGGCCATGGACATTCCCCGCGCAGAGGCGGCGGCCCAGGCGACGGCGACGGCGAACACCGGCGGATCGGTCAGTGTAGCGGTGGTCCGGGGGCGCTACACGGCCGATCGTGCGATGGCCCCGGCGGCGCGGTTCAGTCCCGGTGACGTCGATCCAAACGCCGTGCGTGTAACCCTCAGCCAGCCGTCGCCGCTCTATTTCGGGCGCTTCGTTATGGGCAGGGACGCGGTGACGCTGACCCGCAGCGCCACCTCGGCGGCGACCACGGAACCACCGCGGGCGATGTTCTCGATCGGATCGCGGCTGGCGGCGCTGAACGGGGGGCTGGCCAACCAGTTGCTGGGCGGGCTGACCGGTGGATCGGTGTCCCTCAGCGTCATGGACTATGACGCCCTGGCCAAGGCCGACGTCAATCTGAAGTCCTTCGGTGACGCCATGATCGCTGATCTGAGTCTTCAGGCGGGTGACTATGACGGCCTGCTGGACCAGACCGTCGATCTCGGTCGGGCGCTGGAGGTGATGCGGCCCCTGGTCGGCAGCCAGGCGTCGAGCGCCTTGTCGAGACTGACGGCGGCAGGTGCCGGAGTGCAGGTTCGGCTGGGCGACCTGATCGGTGCCGAAGCCGGGGCCGAAGACGGACTGGCCGGGGCGCTCGATGCCTCGGTCAATGCGCTCGATCTGGTTGTGGCCATGGCCGAGATCGGCGGCGGGGACCGGCAGGTGGCACTGGATCTGGGGGCTCAAGCGGGCCTGGCCGAGCTCAAGGTCTCGCTGGCCATCGGCGAACGGCCCAACCGGTCGCCTTGGCTGACGGTCACGGGCAAGGGATCGCCGATCGTCCGCACCGCCCAGGCGCGGCTGTATCTGAGGGCCCGCACGTCCCAGAAGCTGTCGGGGCTGGCCCAGGTCAACCTGCCCATCCTGATCGAGCTGGCTTCGTCCGAGGCCCGACTGGACGCCATCGGCTGCACGCCCGGCCGGTCCGTGACCCTTGGGGTGCGGCCCGGTATCGCAAAGGCCTCGATCGGGGTGATCGACGAGACGCGGCTGGGGGATTTCAAACAGACCCTCACCCCGGCCCCCGCGACCCTGATGTCGGTCTTGGGGCTGGTCAGTCTGACCGGCTCGGCCGAGGTCGAGGCGGCGGATCAGGGTTTCACGGCGGTGACCTTCACCGATGCCGATATCACCGCACGAACGGTCAGGACAGTGAAGACCACCGGCGCGCTGAACGGCATCGTGGTCAGCCTGCTGCAACGGCTTCAGGTCAACGTCCAGGTCGTCGGCCTGGGACTGGGGCTGGGAGGTATCGTCCAGGCCCTGGGGACATTGCTGGCACCGCTGGGCCCGGTGCTGGACACGGCGATCAATCCGGTTCTGGACCTGCTGGGCCTGTCGTTCGGTGAGGCCGACGTGACGGTGCATGGCGCGACCTGTCCCAAGGCCGGAGGGCGGGCGGCGCTGGTGGGCTGAGACCGGCCAAGGCTTGAGACGGGGGGCGGCTCGGTGCGATAGACGGGCATGACCCAGATCGACACGCCCGCGGCGACACCGTCCGACATGACCTACGCCCGCTATCTCGGGCTCGACCGGCTGCTGTCGGCCCAGGATCCGATCTCGGATGAGCACGACGAGATGCTGTTCGTCATCATCCATCAGACCAAGGAGCTGTGGCTCAAGCAGATCTTGCATGAGGTGGCTCTGGCCCAGACGTTGGTTCGCAGCGGCGACCTGGTGCCTGCCTACAAATCGCTGGCGCGGGTCAGCCGTATCCAGTCGGTGATGACCCAGAGCTGGGACATCCTCGCGACAATGACCCCCGCCGACTATCTGCGATTCCGGGGGGTGCTGGGGTCGAGTTCGGGCTTTCAGAGCGATCAGTTCCGGCGCTTCGAGGCCATGCTGGGACTCAAGGACGCGCGGTTCCTGAGCTTCCAGGAGGATCGGCCCGAGGCCCACGCTGCCTTGGCCGGGGCGATCGCGGCCCCCAGCCTGTACGACGACGCCCTGGCGCAGCTGGCGAAGGCGGGACTGCCCGTGCCGGCCGATGTGCTGAGCCGGGATGTCAGCCAGCCCTATCAGCCGTCGGAAGGGGTCGAGGCCGCCTGGCTGGAGGTCTATCGCGACACCGACCGG
Source organism: Brevundimonas sp. (assembly GCF_016463485.1). GTDB lineage: Bacteria > Pseudomonadota > Alphaproteobacteria > Caulobacterales > Caulobacteraceae > Brevundimonas. The sequence continues at coordinate 1,789 of NZ_JAEMRD010000054.1, read as the reverse complement.
TGGTGGGCCTTCTATCAGCTGGCCGAGAAGCTGGTGGATCTGGACGACGCCCTGCTGACCTGGCGGCACAAGCATGTGGTGACCATCGAGCGGATCATCGGCCGTCGGCGGGGTACGGGCGGGACCGAGGGGGTGGCCTATCTGACCTCGACGCTGGAGAAGCGGTGCTTCCCCGAACTGTGGTCGCTCCGCACGAAGCTGTGATGGCGGCTTGATCGTCGCTGCCCCAATCGCGCCGCAACCGGAGCACAGCGTGACCGTTACCGTCATCAAGACCGGAGGTTACGATGTCCAACAAGCACGACATTCATGTTCTTAACGAGCTGATCGGGGCCACCCTCGACAGCGCCGAGCGGCTCGACAAGGCCTCAGGCGACAGCGAGAGCACGGGGCACAGCACCCTGTTCGCGAGTCTGGCGTCAGAGCGTCGCGAGATGGCCCAGAGCCTGGCCGAGACGGTGCGGGCCTTGGGCGGTCAGCCGAATGACGGCGGCTCGATCCTGGCCAAGGCGCAGCGGGCGGTGATGGATCTCAGCCAGGCAATAATGCCCGCCGAGGCCGGGATCGTCGGGGCGGCGGACCGGGGCGAGGCCGAGCTGGATCGCCGCTTCGAGGCGGCCATCAAGGACGACCGGCTGGCCGCGACGACCCGCGAGACACTGCGCCGGGCCCACGCGGCCATCCACCGCGAGACCCGCGAAGTCCACGACCTGCACACCAGCCTGGAGAGCCAGAGGGATGTGAGCTCGGACCTCTACCCTCAGTAACTCACTGATCTGCAATGAAAAAAGGCCCCGATCGCGAGATCGGGGCCTTTGTCGTTTCGACGGGTCAGGCGACCCGTGACATCAAGCTTCGTCGGTCGTCTTGTCGGCGGTGCCGGTGACGGGGACGACGACACCCTTGGCCGGGCGGACGGTCTGGCGTTCGGCGATCCGGGCCGACTTGCCGCGACGATCGCGCAGGTAATAGAGCTTGGCGCGCCGGACGACGCCGCGACGCTTGACTTCGATCGCGTCGATGTTCGGCGAAAGGATGGGGAATTTGCGCTCGACGCCTTCGCCGAAGGAGATCTTCCGGACCGTGAAGCTCTCGTTCACGCCGCCGCCGTCGCGGGCGATGCAGACGCCTTCGAAGGCCTGGATACGTTCGCGCTCGCCTTCCTTGATCTTGACCATGACACGCAGGGTGTCGCCGGGCTGGAAGTCGGGGATCGCGCGGACGGCGATCAGGCGGGCTTTTTCTTCGGCTTCGATGGTCTGAAGGATGTTGGCCATGGTCTTCTATTCTCCTCGGGCTTTGGTGCCCTTTAGCTTTGATTTGGCGGAAGATTCCGCAGGTCTTGTTGCCAGATACTCCGCCCACAAATCGGGCCGGCGGTCCTGGGTGGTCAGTTCCCGTTGCTGCTGCCGCCACGCGGCCATCTTGCGATGGTCGCCGGACAACAGCACCTCGGGGATCTCCAGCCCCTCGAACGTCCGCGGTCGCGTGTACTGCGGGTGTTCCAGAAGGCCGTCCTCGAAGCTTTCGGTGGACAGGCTGTCTGCCTGGCCGAGCACTCCGGGGATTAGTCGTACGCACGCCTCGATCACCAGCATCGCCGCCGCCTCGCCACCGGCGAGTACCGCGTCTCCGACGGAGACCTCCTCGAACCCGCGTGCGTCGAGCACCCGCTGATCCACCCCCTCGAACCGGCCGCAGAGAACGACAATGCCGTCCGCCTTGGCCCACTCTTTCACTCGCGCCTGCGTCAGGGGTCGACCGCGTGCGCTCATGTACAAAAGCGGCC
>NZ_JAEMRD010000053.1 GCF_016463485.1 Brevundimonas sp. | reverse complement strand
CGTCATAGGCTTTCAGGATCGTGTTCTTGGTCGACAGATAGACCGGATAGTTGCGGGCCAGGCCATAGCTGAACGAGGCGTGGGCGAAGTCGCGGATCGAGTCGTCCAGGTTGTACATGCCCATTGCTACGCCGGCTGACGGGAAGTCGAAGACCTCGTAGTTCTGCTCTTCGCCGTTGGTGCCGACCCATTTCATGGTCAGCTTGCCCGGACCGGGGACCAGGAAATCGGTGGCCTTGTACTGGTCGCCGAAAGCATGACGGCCGACGACGATCGGCTGGGTCCAGCCGGGCACCAGACGCGGCACGTTCGAGCAGATGATCGGCTCGCGGAAGACCACGCCGCCCAGGATGTTGCGGATCGTGCCGTTGGGCGACTTCCACATCTTCTTGAGGCCGAACTCCTTCACCCGGGCTTCGTCCGGCGTGATGGTGGCGCATTTCACGCCGACGCCGTGCTTCTGGATGGCGTGGGCGGCGTCGATCGTCACCTGGTCGTCGGTGGCGTCGCGGTGCTCCATGCCCAGGTCGTAGTAGTCCAGCTCGACGTCGACGAACGGAAAGACCAGCTTGTCCTTGATCCATTGCCAGATGATCCGGGTCATCTCGTCGCCGTCGATGTCCACGATGGGATTGGCGACCTTGATCTTGGCCATGAAGCGCCTCTGTGCTGCGTGTCGGGGATTTGAGTTGGCGGGGGTATAGCGAGGCATTGGCTCGGGCGAAAGGTCTGGAGCGCGTGCGCCTCCCGCCGGGTTAACTTTGTCTCGAAAAAGCCGCCGTGCGCGGACTGAACCGATGGCCGCTTCAGGCCTTTGGTTTCCGGAACGGGCGTTGCGTAACTGGTGCGAGTATGGACGATGAGACACGAAGACTGGTCGATCGCTGGATCATCACCTTCCTGGAGCCACCCGCCTTCGTCGATGCGGAACTGATGGCTCAGGTGCTCGCTGAAGAGGACGACAGGATCGCGGAGCGCCAGACCCAATGACCGAAAAGACCTTCAGGCCCGGCGATACGGTCAAGTGGGACCACAGTCAGGGCACCACGACCGGCAAGGTCATCAGGAAGTTGACGAAGCCCATGACGATCAGGAATCACAAGGTTGCGGCCTCGCCCGACAACCCCGAGTATCTGGTCGAGAGCGGAAAGACCGGCGCCCAGGCGGCCCACAGGCCGTCGGAACTGCGCAAGGCCTGAACACGCTGTGAGGGGGATGACGATGAACCGATGGACCATTGCGGCCGCGACCGTCTTGCTGGCGGCCTGCGGGAACGGCGAGGCGGGAACCGCCGGCGAGCCGGGCGCGCCGCCAGCTCCTGCGACGCAAGCCGCAAGCGTGAAATCGGAGAGCCGCCAGTTCCGAGACTGGTACGCCGTCTGTGACAACGGCAACGCATGCGTCGCCTACACCGGGAGCGTGGCCGCCTGGATCCGGGTCGGCATGGACGCAGGTCCGCAGGCCCAGCCGACCATCCAATTCGGCCTCTGGCCCGATGGCGGCGAGGAAAATCTCGGCGCTTCGATCAGTCTGGTGATCGACGGGCGACGCCATGCGACGACATCCGGCCCCGACGACACCTCCAGCGCCGTGATCCCGGCGCACGACGTCCGCGCCGTCCTCGCCGAACTGGCCGCAGCCAGGTCGATCAGCCTCGTGTCGGGGGACCAGACGGCGGAGCTTCCGGCCGCCGGCGCGTCTGCCTCGTTGCTGTGGTTCGATGAACGGCAGGGACGACTGGACACGACCACCGCCCTGATCCGGCGCGGCCAACGCGCGGCCTCGGCCGTGCCAACCGCACCCGAACTGCCGGTCATTGCGGCAGCACCGGCCGTCAGTCAGGCGGGCTTCACAGCCGCCCTGGACCCTGTGAATACCGACGACGAGGACGACAACGCCGTCCCGCCGGCCGTGCTTGAGGCCGTGCCCGCCGTCAAGCAGTGTCGCGAGAACACCGCCTTCAACGAGTATCTCGGCAAGGCCGTCACCGCCTCGCGACTGAACACCACGACCGAGCTCTGGGGCATCCCTTGCGACAGCGGGGCCTACAACGTCAGCTATGCCTACTTCCTGACCGGGGCTGGCGGCACCGATGCGCGACCGGTCAGCTTTCCCGATGCGGACGGAAAGCCGATGGAAGGGGCGGACGGAACCGAAGACTGGCTGATCAACCCCGCCTTTGATCCGGCCACACGAACCCTGTCGGCCTTCGCCAAGGCGCGCGGGCTCGGCGATTGCGGCGTCTCCCAGACCTGGACCTGGACCGGCCGCGCCTTCGTGCTCAGCCGGGAACAGGTGATGAGCGACTGTTTCGGCATGGTCTCGGACTTCTGGCCCACCACCTTCCGCAGTCGATGAGCGGCGACCCCGAGGTCCTCATCATCGGCGCGGGTCCGGCCGGACTGACGGCGGCGACCTATCTTGGGCGGTTCCTGCGGCGGGTGGTGGTGGCGGACGCCGGCGAGCCGCGCGCCTGCTGGATTCCGCTCAGCCACAATATGCCGGGCTTCCCGGCGGGCATTACGGGTGCCGCCATCCTGTCGCGGCTGCGCGAACAGGCCGAGGAATACGGCGCGGTGATCGAGGCGGGGTCGGTCGAGGCGGTAAAGGTCGTCGACGCAGGCTTTGTCGCCCGGCTGAATGGACGCGACGTCCACGCGCGGGCGGTGCTAATGGCGACGGGCGTGGTCGATCACCACCCGGATCTGCCCGGCGTCGAGGATGCCGTGCGTCGGTCGCTCGTAAGGATCTGCCCGATCTGCGACGCCTATGAGGCCACCGGCAAGGCCGTCGCCGTGATCGGTGCCAGCGACATGGGCGTGCGCGAGGCCGCCTTCATGCGCACCTATTCCGACCGCGTGACCCTGATCCATGTCGGGGAGCCAGGTGCCCTGACCGAACGTGCGGCGCTGGAACGGCTGGGTATCGACCTGGTCGAGACGCCGATAGAGCAGGTGCATCTGGAAGGCGATCGGGTAACGGCCCTGAGCTGGGGAGGCCGCCAGACGGCTTTCGATATGGTCTATTCCGCGCTCGGCACCTCGGCGAATGCCGTCCTGGCCCGGACACTGGCTGCCGCCCTGTGCGACGACGGACGGTTGCTGGTGGACGATCATCAGATGACCAGCATCCCCGGCTTCTATGCCGCCGGGGATGTGGTGCGGGGCCTGAACCAGATCGCGGTCGCCACGGCAGAGGCCGCGATCGCTGCCACGGCCATCCACAACGCCCTGCGCAAAGCGGACAGCCAGACGGTCTAGGCCGACCAGCCGGGGGCCGAGCGAGGGCTCCACGGGGTGACCACATGGCGGGGCTTCGGGGCCCGCCGCTGCGCCCGGCGCGGCAGAACGGCGACCACTGCGCCGATCCAGCCCCATGCGGGTTCCTTATGAGTGCGGTTCATCTCTTCCATGTCAGCCTCCTCAGGCCGTCGTTTCGGGGAAGCCGATATCTGGGCTTGACGGCCGCCGGTCTCAAGCCAGATGATGGCTCGTAATCACAAGGCCGACTTATGCCAGATCCTCTCGCCGGCTTCCCCCTGGCCTCGATCCGCGTCTTCGAGGCGGCGGCCCGCCTGAAGAGCTTCACGCGTGCCGCCGACGAACTGGGCATGACCCAGGCGGCGGTTAGCTGGCAGATCAAGACGCTGGAGACACGACTGGGGCTCAGCCTGTTCCGCCGCCTGCCGCGCGAGGTACAGCCGACGGAGCCGGGCGAGCGGCTGTCGCGCGCCGCCACCGAGGCGATGCTGGTGCTGCGCCGGGCCCTGACCGACCTGACCGACGCGGACGAGGGCGTGCTGTCGATCACGACCCTGGCGACCCTGGCCAGTCAGTGGCTGGCGGCGCGGCTGGGCGGGTTCCAGATCGCCAATCCCGGCCTGGCGGTGAGGGTCGATACCTCGTCCAACCTGATCGACCTGAGCCGGGAAAACACCGACATCGCCATCCGCTCGGGCACGGGTCAATGGCCGGGGCTGGAGGCGGCTCTGCTGATGCCCAGCGTGTTCACTCCGCTTTGCACGCCCGCCCTGTGCGAGACGCTGAAGCTGAAGACGCCCGCCGACCTGATCGCCGCGCCCCGCATCGGAGAGGAAAAGGAATGGGGGGCCTGGTTCGCCGCCGCCGGGGTCGAGGGCGTGGCCCATCCGGCGGTGCGACTGCAGGCCGACTTCCAGGCGCTGGAGGTCGCGGCGGCCCTGGGCGGTCAGGGCGTGGCTTTGGCCTCGCCCATTCTCTATGCGCGAGAGATCGCGGCTGGAATGCTGATCAGGCCCTTCCCTCAGATCGTCGAGTTGAGTCCCGGCTACTGGATCTGCTGGCCCGCCGATCGTAGGCGCTCACCCAAGATCGTGCGCTTCCGCGAATGGCTGCTGGAGGCTGCCGCCGCCGACCCGGCGATCCGCGAGGCTCTGACCACCCTCGGTCGCTGAACCTGGCCCGTCAGCGAAGCTGTGCTTCCAGAACCGCCAAGGGCACCGAACCGTTCAGCAGGACCCGATCGTGCCAGGCCTTCAGGTCGAATCCCGGTCGGCTTTCGGCCTCCTGCCGCAGGCGTTCGATGACCGTCTGTCCCAGCTTGTAGGAACAGGCCTGGCCGATGGAGACGCAATAGCGGTCGATCTCCTTCTCGGCGGAACCGGCCGGCTCGCCGCATTCCTCGATCATGTACTGGATGGCCTGATCCCGGGTCCAACGCTTGTGGTGCAGGCCGGTATCGACGACCAGCCGCACCGCGCGGAACAGGTATGATTGCAGATATCCGACCCGGCCCAGGGGGTTGTCGGCATAGACGTCGAGGTCGTCGGCGGCGACGCGTTCGGCGTACAGGGCCCAGCCTTCGTTATAGGCCGAGTTGCCCGCGATGCGGCGGTAGACCGGCAGGGTGCCAGCCTCCCGCGCTATGGTGATCTGAAGGTGATGGCCCGGCGAGGCTTCATGATAGGTCAGCGTCGGCAAACCCCATTTGGGCCAGTTCGCCGTGTCCGACAGGTTGATGTAATAGGCGCCCGGCCGCGTCCCGTCCAGCGACGCTCCCTGGTAATAGCCCCCCGGCGCGCCGATCTCGATCGAGGGCGGCACGCGGCGAATCTCTACCTGGGCCTTGGGCAGGGTGTTGAACACGCGGGACAGCATCGGTGCCAAGGCCGCCATCTGTTCGTTCAGCGAAACCAGCAGATCGGCCTTGCCCTGATCGGTGTTGGGCCAGAGGTATTGCGGGTCTTCGTTCAGGGCCCGGATGCGGGCTCCGACCGATCCTTCGGACATGCCCTGGGCCTTCAGGATGGTGTCGATCTGCGCCTGGATTTCGGCGACCTGCTCCAGACCGATCTGGTGGATCTGTTCGGCGGTATAGTCGGTGGTGGTGTAGGCACGGAGCGCCAGGCCATAGGTCTTGCCGCCTTCGGGCAGCTTCCAGGCCCCGGCGTCCTCGGTGGCGTTCGGGCGCTGAGCCTCGAACACCGCGATCTGACGGGCCAGGGCGGGCTTGACCAGGGTTTCGACGACATCGGCGGCCTGGGCTCCCCAGTCGCCCATCAGGTTCTTGTCGTCGGTCTTGCGGATCAGGGCCTGGATCATGGCCATCTCGTAGGGCGGCGTGGCCTGAAGCGTCTTCAGTTGCGTCAGGGTCTTGTCCATCAGGAAGGACGGCAGCATGACCCCCGCCCGGCCGTCGGCCGCGATCCGCTCGCTCTCTCCGTCCAGCACGCCGGCGAAGGCCTCCAGCCGCGAGATGAAGGCGGCGGCATCGGCCTCGGTCTCGATCCGGTGCTGGTTGGCCATGAAGTCGGGCACGGAAAAATAGGCCCCGGACCGCTGGGTCACCACATAGGGGCCGATGCCACCGCCATAGGGGATGTCCGCCGCCATCGCCGCCCCCTCGGCGGTGAAGCGGAAGATGGCCCGGGTCACCTTGGCCTGGTCCGACAGGCCGTCCTCGGAAACCGTCTGAATCTCGGTCCAGCGGGCACGGGCGCGGGCGCGATCGGCTTCGGCGTCGGCGAGGCCGGACTTGCGGAGCTTGCTGGACAGGTTGGACTTGTCGCCCCGGTCGAGGCCGAGGTTGGTCGCCTGCTCGGGACTGTTCTGCAGATTCTCCTCGAACCAGCGGGTCATCATGGCGTCCAGCCGGGCACCAGCCTCGGACATGACGGGCGGCGTCTGGGCCGCGGCGGGCAAGGCCGCGACCATGCCGAGACCGGCGGCGGAGACGAGCAGGCGGCGGCGATCGATCATGGTCATCTCTCTCATCAGGCCTGACGCGACGCGACCCAGCCGTCGATCACCTCTTCAAGCACGGTTAGAGGCACGCCACCGGCGGCCAGACCCACGTCATGGAAGCCCTTGATGTCGAAGCGCGGGCCCAACTTGGCCCTGGCCGCCTCGCGCAGGCGTACCCAGGTGGAATGGCCGACCTTGTAGCTGGACGCCTGACCCGGCCAGACGGCGTAGCGCTCGACCTCGGTGGCGATGGAGCTTTCCTGGTCGCCGAGGGTGTCGACCATGTAGCGGATGCCCTCTTCGCGGCTCCAGCGCTTGTAGTGCAGGCCGGAATCGACCACGAGCCGGGTCGCCCGGAACATCAGCGACTGGATACTGCCGATCCGGCCCCAGGGGTCGTCGTCGTACATCCCGATCTCGTCGGCCAGTTGTTCGGAATACAGGCCCCACCCTTCGGAATAGGCCGAGAAGCCCAGGATCTTCATCAGCATGGGTGCCGAAGCGTTCTCCTGTTGCAGGGCGATCTGGAAATGGTGGCCGGGAACCGCCTCGTGATAGGTCAGGGTCGGCAGGGTGAATTTCGGCCACTCGGCCGTGTCGCGCAGATTGATGTAGTAGGCGCCGGGTCGCGATCCATCCAGCGACGGCGACTGATAGTAACCGCCGGGCGCGCCCGCCTCGATGTCCTTGGGCACGCGTCGAATGTCGCAGCCGGATTTCGGCAGCCGGCCGAAATACTCCGGCATCCGCGCCATGACCCGCTCCATCTGGGCATTGAGATCGTTCAGCAGGGCTGCCTTGGCTTCGTCGGTGTTGGGATACAGCTGGCCGGGCACCTGGTCCGCGATTGAGGCGATCCGGGCCCCAACCGTGCCCTGGGTCAGGCCCTGGGCCTTCAGCAGCACGTCGGCGCGGGCGGACAGCTCCGCGACCTGTTCGAGACCCATCTGATGGATCTCCTGCCCGGTCATGCTGGTGGTCGTGTAAAAGCGCAGGCCGAAGTCGTAGTAGGCCTCGCCCTGCGGCAGGCGCCAGACACCGGCGTCATGGACCGCCGCCGGACGCTGGGCGGCAAGCGCCTCGCGCTGGCGACGCAGGGCCGGCAGGACCTCTCCGGACACGATGGCGAGCGCCCGCGCCGACCAGTCCCCCGCCAGTCCCTTGGCCTCCGCCCGACGCGCCACCGAGGTCACGAGCGTCAGACCCGTCGGATCGGCGTCCAGCGTCCGGTCCATCTGGCCGGTCGTCCGGTCGATGACGAAGTCCGGCGGAACGGCACCGGCACCGAAGTCGGCCCGCATCCGCTCCGTCTCCTGGTCGTAGACCTTGCCCAGGGCCGACAGGCGCAACAGATACGCCTCGGCGTCCTCGGCTGTCTCGATCGAGTGCTGGCTGTCCAGGAAATCGGGCACGGACTGATAGGCCCCGCCCAGCTGGCTGATCGTATAGGGCGACGGGTACTGGCCGCCGCCGTATGGAAAGTCGGAGCCCGACGCCACCGTCTCGCCGAAGAATTTGACCGAGTCGAAATAGACCCTGGACTGGGTCGTCAGGGCGTTGCGGTCGATGGCGGAAAGCTCGGCCATGCTGGCCCGCATCTTGACCTTGTCTGCGTCGATCTTGGCCTGGGACTGGTCATCCAGCCGTGCCTTCATCGGTGCCGCGGGTCCCTTGTCGAGGCCCAGCATGGTCAGGGTCTGGGGCGAGGTCATGATCATGTCGCGCACGATCCCGTCCATCGCAGCCGTCAGGGCCGCATCGGCCGCGCTTCCACCGGGCGCAGCGGTCTGGCGCACGGGCCCGGCGAGGGCGCGAGCGGGTTCCGATAGCGCCGCCAGGGCGCTGGCGGCGACGAGGAGGCGGCGGCGATCGATCATGGGGGACTCCGGGGACGGGACTTTGCGTATCAGCCGTGATCCCAAGTCCCGACGCAAGCGTTACCCGGCGTGCAGTTCCTGCTTTACCCGTTCGGCCAGTGATTTGATGTCCAGCGGCTTGGGCAGGAAGGACACGCCCTTCTCGTCCTGCAACAGATCCGAGAAGTCGCTCTCGGCATAGCCCGAGATGAACATCACCGGCGCATCGCCCAGATACTGACGCGCCTTCTTGAGCAGGGACGGCCCGTCGAGGCCGGGCATGATGACGTCCGAGATCATCATGTCGATCTGGCCGGCCCATTCCTCGGCCAGGGCCAGGGCCTCCTCGCCGTCGGCGGCCTCGATCACCTCATAGCCGCGCTGGCGGAGCAGGCGGGCGGCGATGCCGCGCACGGCAGCCTCATCCTCGACGAACAGGATGCGTCCGGCACCCGACAGGTCGCGCGGCGCGGCCTTGACCTTGACGACGACGGGCGCGGCCTCGACCAATTCCTCGGCCGTCGCGGCGGGCAGGAAGATGCGGAAGGCGGCGCCCGCCCCCGGCAGGTTGGTCACGCCGATATGGCCGCCCGCCTGCTGGACGATGCCGTAGACGGTAGCCAGCCCCATGCCCGTGCCCTCATTGACGGCCTTGGTCGTGAAGAAGGGCTCGAAGATCTTGTCCAGCAGTTCGGGGGGCACGCCGGGACCGGTGTCCGAAACCTCGATCAGGGCGACCTCGTCGGTCGGCGCATCGAGCCAGCCCATGGTCCGGGCCTCGGCGCCGGTCAGGCGGCGGGTCAGGATCGTGACGACGCCGGCACCCGGTTCGACCACGCCGCGCATGGCGTCGCGGGCATTGACGGCCAGGTTCATGACCGCCGTCTCCAACTGGGACTTGTCGGCCAGCACCACCGGCAGGTCGCGTCCGTAGTCCGTCTCAAGCCGCACGTCCTCGCGCAGCAGGCGACGCAGCAGGACGGTGAACTCGCTGACCAGTTCGCCGAGGTCCAGCCGCTCGCGCCGCACAGTGGACTTGCGCGAGAAGGCCAGCAGCTTGCGCACCAGGTCGGCGGCGCGGATGGCGGTCTGACGGATCTCGTTCAGGCCGTCGTAGGAGGGATCGCCGACCGGATGGCGCTCCAGCAGTCCCGACAGCTGCAGCTGGATCGCGGTCAGAAGGTTGTTGAAGTCGTGCGCCACGCCCCCGGCCAACTGGCCCACGGCCTGCATCTTCTGGGCCTGAGACAGCTGCAGCTCCATCGACTTCTGGGCCGAGACGTCGAACAGCCAGACCCGACGCTTGTCGCCCTCGGGGGCGACATACAGGTGCAGCATCTTGTCGGGATGGGCGCGCGCGACCAGTTCGATCGGGCCGGTCGATCCCGCCGCCATACGGGCGCGGGCCTCTGACACGCCATTCGGCTCGAACAGATGGCCGAAGGCGGCGTCGCGGGCGGCATTGGGACCGGTCAGGACGGCGAGCGCCGGATTGGCGTCCTCGGTGCGGCTGGCGAAGATGTCGTCGCCATCGATGACGGCCGAGCCGAACGGCGCGCCGGCCGCCATCGCCCTGCCCTCGCCTGAGGCGGCAACATAGGACTTGGGAAGGGCGGAGGCCGGGGTCTCCAGCGCGGCCTGCGGGGCCTCGCGCACCAGGAAGCGACCGCCTCCGGTCGCATCGGTCCCCGCCTGACCGATCAGCATCTCGATCTCGCGAGTCCCGACCAGAACGATGGCGCGTCCCTGTTCGCCCTGCCGGGCCTGCGCGAAGGCCATGTAGAGCGCCTGTGCCGACTTGCCCTTGGGCAGGGCGTCCAGGGCACCGTTCTGCGCACCCCACGCAGCATTGTAGACCAGCACCTGTCCGCTCGCGCGAACCAGGGCGGCCGGCTCGGCCATGGCGTCCAGCATCTCGACCGCGAGGTCCCCGGCCGGGGCGGCCCCCGTCGCCTTGCGTTCTCCTCGCCCGAAGGCCAGCAGGCCGATCAGGGCCATGGCGGCGACCGTCAGGAGAAGCACCGCATGGGGCGTCGTCGTCGGGCCCGACCGGAAAGCCGGCCAGGCCAGGGCTCCGATCGCGACCGAAAAGCCGACCGCCATCACGATCAGCAGCGGATCGAAGCGGAACCTCGGCGAGGGATGGGCAGGTGCGGTCACGCGACCTCTCAGGCGAATCAGTTCCGCAGCATACGCCACAAATGAAATCTTCCCCTTCGTGCGCGAACAGGCGGGTTCTCCGCAGGCGTCCGAACGGCTATCTGGCCCTCCATGACCTTGCCCCACGCCATTTCCGGCCTCTCCGAGATCGCCGCCGACTATGACATCCTGCTGTGTGACGTCTGGGGAGTGATCCACAACGGGCGCGAAAGCTGGCCCGAGGCCTGCGAAGCCCTGGCCCGGTTCAACCGAGACCATGGCCACGTCATCCTGATCTCCAACGCACCGCGTCCGGCCTCGGACGTGCATGCTCAACTCGACGCGCTGGGCGTGCCGCGCGAGAGCTGGAGGGCCTTCGTCACCTCCGGCGACGCGACCCGCGCGGAACTGGCGAAGCGCGCACCGGGTCCGGCCTGGGTTCTCGGACCCGACCGGGACTGGCCCCTGTACGACGGCCTTGGGCTGGACCTGGCCGAAGGTGCAGGCGACGCCGCCTTCCTGTCGGTGACCGGCCTGCTCGACGACACGACCGAAACGCCCGCCGATTATCGCGACCGTCTCAAGCCCGCCGCCGAACGGGGCCTGGAGATGATCTGCGCTAACCCCGACCGGATCGTGCAGCGCGGCGACACCATCATCTACTGCGGCGGCGCCCTGGCCGATCTTTACGAGGAACTCGGTGGCCGCGTGACCATGGCCGGAAAGCCGTTCAGCCCGATCTATGACCTGGCCCTGGCCGAGGCCGAGCGGCTGCTGGGTCGGACCGTCGACCGGTCGCGGGTGCTGTGCATCGGCGACGGGGTCATCACCGACGTCCTCGGGGCCAACCAGCAGGAACTCGACTGTCTGTTCATCGCCCAGGGCATCCACGGCGACGCGGCCAAGGGCCCGGACGGGCTGATCGACCCGGCGCTGGCGGCGGACCTGCTGAAGGCCGAGACGACCTATGCCCGGTACTCCGCGCTGGATCTGACCTGGCAGGCCTCGCCAAAGTGATGTCGGCCGTCTAACAGCGACGCATGACCGGACCCCACCCCTCAGGCGGCTATATCCTCGAAGAGCTCTCGGTCGGCATGGTCGCCGAGAAGCCAGTGATCATCACGGAAGAGCGGATTCAACGCTTCGCCGAGGCGTCCGACGACTTCAACCCCGTGCACATGGACGAGGCCTATGCCTCCAAGACCGCCTATCGCGGGCGGATCGCCCACGGCCTGCTGTCGGCGTCGTTCGGCTCGGCAGTGGTCGGGACCATCCTGCCGGGTGCCGGCGCGATCTACCTCGCCCAGACCCTGGCCTTCCACAAGCCGGTGCGGATCGGCGACGTCGTGATCGCCAAGATCACGGTGGCCTCGGTCGATGAGGTGTCCGCCCGGGTCGTCCTGACCTGCGAGGGCCATGTGAACGGCGAGTTGATCATGGACGGCGAGGCGACCGTGCGTGTGCCCCGCCGGCGCCGTCCCGCCAAGGACTGACCGTCCATGGCGATCCAGGTCATTCGGGGCTGGCGCGACCTGCCGGCCGATCTGAAGGGCGCGGCCGCTGCGATCGGGGCGCTGGACGGCGTGCATCGGGGCCATCGCGCGGTGATCGCCGCAGCGAGGGAGGCCTCCGTAGGGCTGGACGCCCCTCTGGCAGCGGTCAGCTTTGACCCGCATCCGCGCCGCTGGTTCCAGCCCGAGGCCGCGCCGTTCCGGCTGATGAGCGCGAACCAGATGGCGCGGGCGCTGGAGCCGCTGGGCGTGGAGCACCTTCATCTGCTGGCGTTCGACGCCGAGATGGGGGCGATGAGCGATGCCGACTTCGCCCGGGACGTGCTCGGAGCGGGATTGGGCATCCGTCACGCCGCCGTCGGCTTCGACTTCACCTTCGGCAAGGGTCGGTCGGGATCGCCCCAGTCCCTGAAGGCTTATGGACACGACCTGGGTTTCACCGTGTCGGTCACGTCCCGGGTCGATGACGCCAACGGCCTGAAGCTTTCGTCCAGCGCGGTGCGTGAGGCCTTGCAGGCCGGCGACATGGCGCGCGCCACCGCCATTCTGGGCCGCCCCTTCTCCATCGAGGGCGAGGTGGTCCACGGCGACAAGCGCGGCCGGACCATCGGCGTCCCGACCGCCAACGTCCGGCTCGGCGACTATATGCGGCCGGCCTACGGGGTCTATGCGACGCGGACGCGGCTGGCAGACGGTCGCGTCATCGACGGCGTCGCCAACCTGGGCGTCCGACCCATGTTCGAGATCGAGGAGCCCTTGCTGGAGGTCTGGCTGTTCGATTTCACAGGCGACCTTTACGGCCAGATCGTCGAGACCGAACTGGTCGCGCGCTTACGGGGCGAGATGCACTTCGACGGGCTGGATGCGCTGAAGGTTCAGATCGACAGGGATGCGATGGCGGCGAAGGCTGCCCTGTCGCTCATCCCCCCGCCGCCTCGATGACCTTGAGGGTCTCGGCCCGCACCGACTTGCCGTCGGCGCCGATGACGTCGTCGACCTTCCAGTTCACGCCCTCGCGGACCAGATTAAACGTCTGCGTGGTCGTCTCGCCCGCGTTGGTGAAGACGACGGCGGCCGTGGCGGCGTTCACCCCCGTCTGACCGACGGTCAGACTGTCGAGGGTGAACGGCCCCTGGTCCTGGCAGGCACAGATCAGGTCATAGTTCAGCGTCGGTACTTCGCCGTTGGCCACCCGGAAGTCCGCACCGATCGTCGCGTTCAGCATGCGCGAATAGATCGGATCCTGACCGGGTGCCGGCGTATCGGTCCCCGGACCACCGGCGACATAGACGGCGTACAGCGCTCGCACGAAGGGCTCGGGACCTTCGGCCGCCGCAGCATAGACGGCGGGACGCCCGGGCGGCAGGGCAGCCGCGGCCGGGGCCTCGGGTGCCTTGGCCTCCTGAGGGGGCGAGCAGCCGGCCATGAGTGCGCTCACGACCAGGGCGGCGGGGATCAGCAGGCGCATCGACGGTCTCCGTTCTTTCAGGCAGCGGGCTGGGCGCGGGCCTCGGCGATCCAGGCGTTCAGCGATTCGACCAGCGGCCGTTCGGGGAACTCCCGGGTCTGGTCACGCTGGATGTCGTCGATCTTCCAGGCGCCGTTCTCGCGCACGAGGTTGTAGGTCTGGCTCACCGTCTCTGGCGGTGTAGCCTCGGCGAAGGTCAGGACCACGGCGGCGTCGGCGTGGTCGGCGTCGCGCGGCGTGACGGTGACGGCGGTCAGGCGCATTCCGGTGTCGTCCTGGCAGGCGCAGAAGGGATTGGCCTCGAAGAATCCCATGTCTCCCTCGGCCGTCAGGGTCTGGGTCTGACCGATCAAAGTCGCCGTGCGTGTGGACCAGGGCGCGGCGCTGTAGAGGTCAGGGCCTTCGCCCGTCGCGGTGCCGCCCTGCGTCGTCGGGTACAGCGACCGCACGAAGGCCTCCGCCGCGGGATCGGCGGCCTGGGCGGCGTCGGGGGTCTCGGCGCTGGTCGGAGTGGATGCGGTCTCGCCCTTGTCGCAACCGCTCAGGATCAGACCGAGCGACAGGGCGGTGACGGCGAAGGGGATGGCGAGACGCATGGATGTTTCCTGGAACTTTGCGCGATCATCGGTCGCCGCGCTGATGTCGACGCTAGGCCGCCTTTCGGTGATTTCCCAGCCCTGTCCGCAGCCTATTCGTGAGCCGACCCTCCCGCCTCGACCCGCTGGATGGATTCGGTCAACTGGTCTGCCAGGCTGGGGTAGCCGGGGTTCAGCACGTCGTCGATCGTCCATCCCCGGATCGGATCACCCCAGAGCAGGAGTCGAGCGGTCTTCGTCTCGCCCGAGTTGACGAACCTGACGGTCGCGATCCAGCGCATCCGCGCGGTGTCGAGGCTGACGACCACTGAAAGGACGCGGAGGTTCTCCCAATCCTGGCAGTCGCAGATCGGATCGGCGTCGAGATAGGGCAGGTCGTCGGTGGCCAGTTCGCGGTCGCGTCGGATCAAAGTCGCCATCCGGGGCGACCAGACCGCCCGATCGCCCAGGTCCGGCGGCGAGACGTCCTCGTCGGAATAGGCGGCATAGACGCCGCGCACGAAGGCAGCGGCCCCCTCGTCGCCGCGCTGGGCGGAGGCCGATGTGGCCATGCCCGCTATCAGTAGACCCACGATCATCGCTGGAAAATGCCGCATCCTCGCCTCCGTATTCCGCCGGATCATGCGCCGGGTCCGCTCCGGTCCCACTGTCGAATGCTGACGCCCGCACTGGCGCAGCCGGTTCCGGCTCTGCTAGACAGCGCCCATCATGACCGTCCGCGTCTTCCGTCGCCCGATTTCGATTAGCCGCCCGGCGTAGCGCCGAGGGCTGCTTCAGCCCCGCCCACGCCGGGACATTCCGCTCACGACCCGAGCGACCATCGAGACAGCGAACGATCACTCCAGAGACGCCGAGACCAACCATGGCCGACGACCAGTCCCCCGCCCCGACCGAGACCCGCGACTATCGCGAGACCGTCTTCCTGCCCGAGACGCCGTTCCCGATGCGGGGCGGCCTGCCGCAGAAGGAGCCGGCGATTCTGGAGCAGTGGGGCGACCTCTACGCGACCCTGCGCGCCGAACGTCAGGCCCAGGGTGCGCCGTTGTACGTCCTGCACGACGGCCCGCCCTACGCCAACGGCGACATCCACATCGGCCACGCGCTGAACAAGACGCTGAAGGATTTCGTGGTCCGGTCGCGGTTCCTGCTGGGCTACGACGTCGATTATGTCCCCGGCTGGGACTGCCACGGCCTGCCGATCGAGTGGAAGATCGAGGAACAGTACCGCGCCAAGGGCCGCCGCAAGGACGAGGTCTCCAAGGAGGAGTTCCGCAAGGCCTGCCGCGACTATGCCGCCGGCTGGATCGACGTCCAGGGCGCGCAGTTCAAGCGGCTGGGGATCACCGGCGACTTCGACAACCGCTACGCCACCATGGACTTCACGACCGAGGCGGCCATCGTCGCCGAGTTCCACAAGTTCAAGAACTCGGGCCAGCTGTATCGCGGCTCCAAGCCCGTCATGTGGTCGCCGGTCGAGCGCACCGCCCTGGCCGACGCCGAGATCGAATACCACGACCACGTCTCGCCCACGATCTGGGTCAAGTTTCCGGTCATCGCGGCGTCGAACGACCACGACGACGACCTACTGGCCTTCCGGCACGCGACACCGTCTATCGTGATCTGGACCACTACGCCCTGGACCATCCCGGCCAACCGGGCGATCAGCTATGGGCCCGAGATCGGCTATGGCCTGTACGAGGTCCAGTCGATGGAACAGGGGCTGGAGTTCGAGCCCTGGGCCGCGCCCGGCGACCGGCTGATCGTCGCCGACAAGCTGGCCGAGGACGTGTTCAAGGCGGCGAAAATTGCCACGTGGACTCGGGTCGGCGACCTGAATCCGTCGGGGCTGGAGTGCGCCCATCCGCTGGCGGCGCTCGATCCCGGTTATGGCTTTTCGGTGCCGCTGCTGGCCGGTGATCACGTCACCGACGACGCCGGCACGGGCTTCGTCCACACCGCGCCGGGCCACGGCGCCGACGACTTCGAGGTGTGGAAGGCCCACGGTCATCATGAGGTCCCCGACACGGTCGATCCCGACGGTGCCTACTATCCCGGCGTGCCCCTGTTCGCGGGGCTGAAGGTGCTGGAGACCGAGGGCAAGAAGACCGGCAAGTTCGGGCCCGCCAACGGCGCGGTGATGGAGAAGCTGATCGAGGCCGGGACGCTCCTGGCGCGCGGTCGGATCGAACACACCTATCCGCATTCGTGGCGGTCCAAGGCACCGGTGATCTTCCGCAATACGCCGCAGTGGTTCATCCGCATGGATGCAGCCCTGAAGGACGGCGACACCCTGCGCGAAACGGCGCTGAAGGCCATCGACCACACCGACTTCCACCCCGAGGCGGGTCGCAACCGCATCCGGTCGATGGTGGAGGGCCGGCCGGACTGGCTGATCAGTCGTCAGCGCGCCTGGGGCACGCCTCTGGCCATGTTCGTGGACAAGCACACGGGCCAGCCGCTGCATGACCCCGAGGTCGACGCCCGCATCCTGAAGGCCATCGCCGAGCACGGTGCCGACATCTGGTTCAGCGCGCCCGACAGCGATTTCCTGGGTGTCCACGACCCGGCGCGGTACGAGAAGGTCGAGGACATCCTGGATGTCTGGTTCGACAGCGGATCGACCCATGCCTTCACGATCGAGCCGCGTGATCCGGCCAACGGATACGTCGGCGACAGGCCCTCGCACTGGCCGGCGGACCTTTATCTCGAAGGGTCCGACCAGCATCGCGGCTG
Source organism: Brevundimonas sp. (assembly GCF_016463485.1). GTDB lineage: Bacteria > Pseudomonadota > Alphaproteobacteria > Caulobacterales > Caulobacteraceae > Brevundimonas. Next base: position 3,793 of record NZ_JAEMRD010000053.1, on the reverse strand, counting down.
GTTCCAGTCGTCGCTGCTGGAGGGGTCCGGCACGCGCGGCCGGGCGCCGTTCAATGCGGTCCTGACCCACGGCTTCACCCTCGACGAGAAGGGGGAGAAGATGTCCAAGTCCAAGGGCAATACGACCGACCCCGCCGTCATCATCAAGGAGAGCGGGGCTGACATCCTGCGCCTTTGGGTCGCGCTGGTGGACTATTCGGACGATCAGCGGATCGGCAAGACGATCCTTCAGACGACGGTAGATGCCTATCGCAAGCTGAGGAACACCGTCCGCTATCTGCTGGGCGCCCTGGTCGGGTTCGACGAGGACGAGCGACTGACCGACTACGATCAGATGCCGCCTCTTGAGAAGTTCGTGCTGCATCGGCTGCACGAACTGGATGGCCAGGTGAGGAAGGCCTACGCCGAATACCGCTTCCAGGACGTGGTCCGGCCGGTGCTGGAGTTCTGCGCCAACGACCTGTCGGCCCTGTATTTCGATATCCGCAAGGACAGCCTGTACTGCGACCGTCCGGATGCGATCCGCCGCCGTGCGGCGCGGACGGTGATGGACGAGGTATTCATGCGCCTGACCGCCTGGCTGGCCCCGTTGACGCCGTTCACGATGGAGGAGGCGTGGCTGACGCGGTTCCCGGAAGCGGGAACGAACTGTGCGCGGGTGATTCCGGAGACGCCGGGTGAGTGGCGGAACGAGGACGAGGCGAAGCGGTGGGCGGGCGTCCAGTCTTTGCTGGAGGTCGTCAACGAGAAGCTTGAGGGCGCGCGTCGCGAGAAGCTGATCGGCGGAGCCCTCGACGCCTGGCCCGTGGTTACGGCGTCGGCCGAGGCTTTCGCGCCGTTCGAGGGGCTGGACGCGGCGGAGATCTTCCGAACGTCCGGTGCCGAACTGATCTTGGGCGATGCGCCGTCAGTCGAGGTTCGCCTCGCCGACTTCCCGAAATGCGCCCGCTCCTGGCGTCGGGTGCCCGACGTCGGGTCCGACCCCGATTACCCCGAGCTCAGCGCCCGCGATGCGGATGCCGTGCGGTGGTGGGATCAGCAGCGGGCGGGGTAATCCACATCCGCTCATCCCGGCGAAAGCCGGGACCCAGTGCTTTTGGGAGTCACGGGTGTGGGATTGCCGGCAATGCAAATCCGTTGCCGCCGATTGCCCAAAGGACTGGGTCCCGGCTTTCGCCGGGATGAGCGGGATTGAGTTGTCAAAGACCGTGGGCAGGCACGTCAGACTGGATTCAAACCCGTGAACTGATCCGGCCGCAGGAACCGCTTGGTGAACCGCGCCTCAGCCACCGCGCCGTTGAAATAGTTGACGCGGTTGATGCGGCAGCCGACGGACGCCCGCCCCGGGCCCTGGGGGGTGAAGGCGACGGCGGCCTCGCCCTGGAGTTCGCCGTTGACGAAGGAGCGGTACATCGTCCCGTCATAGGTCTGGGCGACGTGATACCAGCGGCCGACGGGGTGGAGCTTGTCGGGAAACAGCAGGGTCTGGTTGTAGGTCGGACCCTTGGTGAAGGCGTCGAGGGACCACTGGTCGCCATAGACGCGGATCTCGAACAGGAAGCGGGTACCGACGGGGGTCTGGCCGGGGACGACGGTCTCGTCGGCCTGGAGGTGGAACCAGCGTTGCTCGTAGGCACCGCCGTCGGGACGGAAGACGGCCTCGAAGGCGAAGGTGGAGGCACCGGCCAGGGGGTGGTCGCCGATGAACAGGGCGTCGTCCACGCCGTCGAACTTGAGCGCACCGCCGGGCAGAGAGGCCGGGCCTTCGATGCGTTGGGGGGCACCTTCGATGGTCAGGGGTGCGCCGACCCGGTCGAGGTCGCCGAAGCGCCAGACTGTCTGGTCCGGCTGATCCGACCCAGCGAAGGTCGCGCATCCGGTCGTCGCGACCAGCCCCGCCGCCGCGCCGCCGATCAGAATCTGGCGCCTGTCGATCATGCCGCCAGACCCTCGATCAGGTCGCCCAGATTGCGCACGAACACCTGGGTCGAGATGCATTCGACCGGGAAGTCGGTGTTGTAGGGCGAGGTGTCCCACAGGTCGCCGACGCGGGTCGTCTGGTACTCGCCGCCGGTCACCTCGGCCGGGGCCGGACCGATATAGGGGTTGGAGGTCGTGGTCAGGGGCGAGGGCCAGTAGCCCCGGGCGTTCAGGCCCGAGACCAGTTCGGCGACGCGGGCCGGCGTCATCGGCCGCTCGCGCCGGGCGTCGGTGGACATGTCCCAGATGCTGACGTCGCGCAGGGTGAAATATTTCGGCAGCTTGAGCGACCCGGCCCGCGCCTTCAGCGGCGAGGCGGCGATCAGGGCGGCGGGGTCCATGGCGGCAGCCGCCTCGTACTCGGCGCGGATGGCGGCAGTATCCACGTTCCGGAACGAACCGTAGTGGACGATCAGATTGTTCGGATTGGTGTCGGCGTAATACTGGCCGTTGGTGATGTTGGACCCGCGGCGGTGGATATAGACCGGGGTGTTCGAGCCTTCGAGGATGAAGGTCGGATGGGTCCGGCCCGGCGCGATCAGGTTCTGGGGCGTCCTGACCTGATCCAGCCAGTCCAGGGCCTCGGGCAGGCGTTCGAGGAATTTGCGGTCGCCGGTCAGACGATAAAAGCCGATCATCGAGCGGATGTTGGTGCCCGTCGTGTGGGTGGCGAAGGCCTGGGGCTCGATGGTGCGGGCGGGGGCGGGCTTCAGCGTGTCGGGGAAATGCTGCAGGCCCCAGGCCGGCTGCGGCATGGGCTGCTGGGTCTTCACATAGATGTCCATGCCCCGCTCGATGGCATCGACCAGACGGGCGTCGTTCGAGCCCAGGGCCTGATGCGCATAGAGCAGGAACTCGATGTTCTCGCCCGCCACGTCGTCGTTGAAGGTGATGTAGGGCGTATAGTCGGCATGGCCGTGGGCGCCGCCGTTCTCGACGAAGGGGAAACGCTGGGGCCAGCCGCCGTTGGGATACTGGGCATCGAGGACGAACTGGATCGCCTTGTCGAGCGGGGCCCGGTATTTGCGCTCGCGCTTCTCCAGATAGACGCGCAGCAGCAGCTGGGAGGCCTCGGCCGTGCCGGCGTCGTCGAACGTCGCATTGCCGTAGAAGCGGTGATATTCCTCCATGCGCCAGGCGTTGTGACCATAGGTCTCGTACCAGGCCTTGAGGCTTTCCTCGCCCGCCGTATCGACGACGTAGTTCCAGCCGCCGCGCGGATGCTGGCCGGCGACCAGGGCGTCGGCGGCGGACTTGGCGGCGTCATAGAACTGCTCGTCGCCGGTGGCGTGATAGGCGTCGAGGAAGGCGTGGCCGACCGTGGCCGTACCCGGAGGCTGGACCCAGATGATGGTCGGCGAGGCCTCAAGCTCGCCCCAGCGGCGCGAGAAGTCGGGCAGGACGTTCCAGACATAGCCGCCGCCGACCGCGACCTCGTCGGTCATGAAGGCAGCGGCCTTCTTCATCGCGGCCAGAATGGCGGTGCGGTCCGGCGAGCCTTGCGCAAAGGTGGCGGGCGCGGCCGAGGCGAAGGCGCTCGCAGCGGCGGCCCCGAGCAGGGCACGGCGGTTCATCGAGATGGACATGAGGATACTCCGAACGCTTCCACGGGGCGGACTCTGCGGTCCTTCCGTATCAGATTAGGCGCTATGACACCGGTTTCCTAGTGGGTTCGGCTGAGCATTTTTGCACGCCTCTTCGCCCTCACGCGATCTGTCGCTGAAGGGTTGGGAAGGGCCGGCGGAGCGTCCGGGCTCCCGCCCGGAATAGGGGTAGTGATTACCGTTTCGGCGAAAGACGAACGCTCCGCGTG
>NZ_JAEMRD010000190.1 GCF_016463485.1 Brevundimonas sp. | reverse complement strand
TCATCCTGGCCACCGACCCCGACCGCGAGGGCGAGGCCATCAGCTGGCATGTGCTCGAGGTCCTGAACAAGAAGAAGGCGCTCAAGGACACCCACGTCGAGCGTGTCACCTTCAACGCCATCACCAAGTCGGCCGTGCTCGAAGCCATGGCCGCCCCGCGCCAGCTCGACATGGAACTGGTCGAGGCCTATCTGGCCCGCCGCGCGCTCGACTATCTGGTCGGCTTCACCCTGTCACCGGTGCTGTGGCGAAAGCTGCCCGGGGCCCGCTCGGCCGGTCGCGTGCAGTCGGTCGCGCTGCGCATCGTCGTCGATCGCGAGCTGGAGATCGAACGTTTCCGGCCCCAGGAATACTGGTCGATCGAGGCCGATCTCGCCGCAGACAGCCCGCCCTTCACCACCCGCCTGGTCAAGCACGAGGGCAAGCGGGTCCAGCGCCTTGACATCCCGTCAGAGGCCGTGGCCCATGCGGCCCGCGACGCCATCAAGGCCGGCGACTTCACCATCAAGTCGATCGAGAAGAAGCCGGTCCGCCGCTTCCCCTCCCCCCCCTTCACCACTTCGACCCTGCAGCAGGAGGCGTCGCGCAAGCTCGGATTCGACGCCCAACGCACCATGCGCGCAGCCCAGAAGCTGTACGAAGGCGTCGACGAGACCGGCGGCCTGATCACCTATATGCGGACCGACGGCGTCCAGACCACGCCGGAGGGCATCGCCCAGGCCCGCGAAGTGATCGGCGACACCTTCGGCCCCGCCTTCGTCCCGGCCGAGGCCCGCTACTACAAGACCAAGGCCAAGAACGCCCAGGAAGCCCACGAGGCGATCCGCCCGACCAATATCGCCCGCCGCCCCGACAGCCTGCGTCTCGAATCCGACCTGCAACGCCTCTACGAGCTGATCTGGAAGCGGATGGTCGCTTCCCAGATGGAGGCCGCGCGCCTCGACCGCACCACGGTCGACGTCGAGACCCCGGACGGCCAGACGGGCCTGCGCGCCACCGGCCAGGTCGTCACCTTCGACGGCTTCCTCGCCGTCTATGAGGAGGGCCGAGACGAAAAGCAGAAGGGCACCGAGACCGAAGAGGACGACGACACCGCCCGCCTCCCGGCCCTGAAGGAGGGCGCCAAGGCCAAGGTCGACGCCATCCGCACCGACCAGCATTTCACCGAGCCCCCGCCCCGCTTCTCGGAAGCCACCCTGGTCAAGAAGCTGGAAGAGCTCGGCATCGGCCGCCCCTCGACCTACGCCTCCATCCTGACCACCCTGCGCGACCGCGAATACGTCCGCATGGACAAGAACCGCTTCATCCCCGAGGACAACGGCCGCCTGGTCACCGCCTTCCTGGAGCAGTTCTTCGGCCAGTGGGTGCAGTACGACTTCACCGCCGCCCTGGAGACCCAGCTCGACGAGGTCTCCGCCGGCGACGCCGACTGGAAGGCCCTGCTGCGCGAGTTCTGGTCCAAGCTGAAGCCCGCCACCGCTGCCGTCCTGGAGCGCCAGGGGGTGATCGACGAGCTCGACAGCGCCATCGGTCCCTTCCTGTTCCCGGACAAGGGTGACGGCGCCGACCCCCGCCTGTGCCCCCTGTGCAAGTCCGGCCGCCTGCACCTGAAGGCCAGCTTCAAGATGAAGTCGTCCTTCGTCGGCTGCTCCAACTATCCCGAATGCCGCTACACTCGCGGCTTCGGCGCGGGCTCGAATGCCGAAGGCGCCGAGGCCGGGGGCGACCGCGACCTGGGCCTCGACCCCGTCACCGGCCTGCCGGTCGAGCTCAAGATCGGCCGCTTCGGCCCCTATGTGCAGACCGCCGTCGCCGGCGAAGACAAGCCCAAACGCTCGTCCCTGCCCAAGGGCTGGTCGCCTGCGACCCTGTCCCTGGATCAGGCCCTGCGCCTGCTGGCCCTGCCCCGCGAGGTCGGGATCCACCCCGAGGACGGCAAGCCGATCACGGCCGGTCTGGGCCGCTACGGTCCCTTCGTGCTCCACGCCGGCACCTATGCCAATGTGGCCGACATCGACGAGGTGTTCGAGGTCGGTCTGAACCGCGCCGTCACCCTGCTGGCCGACAAGCGCGCGGGCAAGTTCGCCGGTCGCGGACAGGCGGCCGCCCCACTCAAGGACCTCGGGGCCCACCCGGAGACCGGCGAGCCGATCCACGTCATGGCCGGCCGTTTCGGTCCCTACGTCAAATCCGGCAAGGTCAACGCCACCCTGCCAAAGGGCATGGCCCCCGAAGACCTGACGCTGGAGGACGCCCTCCCCCTCATAGCCGCCCGCGCCGCCGCCGCTCCCAAGGCCAAGAAGGCCGCCGCAAAGAAAGCGGCTCCGGCCAAGAAGCCTGCGGCAGCGAAGAAGCCCGCCGCCAAGAAGGCCCCGGCGAAGAAGAAGGCGACGGCGTAGACTCTTCTTCCCTCGCACAGCGGGGGCTGCGGGCGGCTCGTATACGAGCCGTCCTCAGGCCCGTCGATCGCGAAGCGATCCAGGGTCGATGGGGGAAGTCTGGCTTCTTCGCTTTGCATCAAACGACCCCCATCGTCGCAGCCTTCGCTGCGCTCAGGGACGCGACACTTCCCCCGCTACGCGGGAGAAGAACAGCGCCAACTTCGCAACTTCGCGGCTCGAACCCCTTGCTCCACAACGGATTGCCTCGATGTTGAGCCCTTCGACCTGGCGCCGTCCCCGGCTGTGGTAAGCTGGTGGTCCGCCGACGTTCACATCCAGAGAGGTCCCACCCACGGCACCCGAGTTCACAGGATCCGGACTCCTCGGACTCCTCGGACTCTGTTTTTGAGTCCGGACTCATCGGACTCTTCGGACTCTGTTTTTTGAGTCCGGACAGTCCGCCGACACCAACCCCACACGCCCACGAAAGCCCACTCCTTGACCGACCCCTTCGGCGGCTTCGGCCCCGACGCGCTGCTGAACTGCTACGCCACCGGCGTCTTCCCGATGGGCGAGGCGCGGGACGATCCGCGCATATTCCTGGTCGAGCCGGAACAACGCGGCGTTATCCCGTTAAATTCATTTCATATTCCGTCCCGCCTGCGCCGCACGGTCCGCACCGAACCTTTCGTCGTCCGGATCGACACCGCCTTCGCCGCCGTCCTCGACGCTTGCGCCCAGCCCGCTCCGGGCCGGGAGGACACCTGGATCAACGGCCCGATCCGCCGGCTCTATCTGGAACTCCATGCCCGGGGCCGGGCCCACAGCGTCGAGTGCTGGCGGGACGAGCGGCTGGTCGGGGGCCTGTACGGCGTCACGCTGGGCGGCGCCTTCTTCGGCGAGAGCATGTTCAGCCGCGAGCGGGATGCTTCCAAGGTCGCCCTGGTCCATCTGGTCGCCCGCCTGCGACGCGGCGGCTGGACACTGCTGGACGCCCAGTTCCTGACCGACCACCTCAGCCAGTTCGGAGCGGTCGAAACGCCGCAAGCAGCCTATCTGGAACGCCTTGCCGTGTCCCTGACCTGCACCCCCGACAAGGGCTCGCTCGGTCGGCCGCTGTCAGGCGCGGACGCCGTGACCTATGCCTTGCAGCCCACGACCCAGGCGTCATAGACCGGATGCTGAAGGCCGCTCACGGCGGGGGTGGAGGCGAACATCCAGCCCCGGAAGATCTGCCGCGGCGCTGCCTGGACAGCCGTGCCCTTGGGCTGGAGAGTGATGTCCATATAGGCCACGGCGTCATTGACCGACTCGTTCGGCGCCGTGACCTCGCAGGCGCGGGCCGAGAAGATCAGGCTGCCGTTGAAGCGCACAGGCCTTCCGCCGACCACCACCTCGAACCGCATTCGCTCGGCCGTGACCTTGTCGATGGCCTCGACGATGGCGACCCGGCGGCGCTGGCGCGGCAGGGGAACCTCGGGCTCCTCGACCTTCTCGGCGGGCTTGACCTCGGCGTCGGACTTGACCGCGTCTTCTTCAGCCAAGGCGGCCGTCTCGTCCAGCTCACCCGTGGTCACCACGGGGGCCGGCGGCACGATGGCGATCGGTGAGGCGGGCGCGGGCGTTCCGGCCGGCGCGGCCTCGACCGGCGGGGCGTTCCTCAGGATGTCGCCGATCGGATCGACCGGTCGTGCGTCCTGGGGCGGACTGTCCTGCAAGCCCCCCGCGACCACGCCTCCGACACCCAGCCCGCACAGGACCAGGGCCGCAGCGCCGACGAGGACCACGTTGCGCGACATCATTCGGGCTTCCACGCCTCATAGTCGCCGGTCGCGGCCGGGCGCACGCCCTCGGCGGCCAGCGAGCCGGGCGGACGCCAGGCCAGGGGGGTGCCGGTCATGTTGGGACGGTAGTCCAGCTCGAACTTGCGGCGCACCAGCGGCTGCTCGGTCGGCGGCGCGTCATAGGTGTAGTGCAGCCAGCCGTACCAGTCGGGGGCCACCTTGGACGCCTCGGCATAGCCGTCATAGACGACCCAGCGGCGCTTGCGTCCGTCATAGCTGGTGTGATCCCGGCTCTCGTAATAGCGGTTGCCGAACTCGTCGGATCCCACCAGCACGCCGCGCTTGGCGATGGTGAACAGGGTCCCGACCGTGGCGCCGTTCCACCAGGTGAAAATCGTCTTGAGCAACTGAGGCGATCCCGAATCCAGGCCGCCGGGGAGGCCGACGACGCGTCCGCGATCATAGAAACCACAGGGGCCCACGTCCAGCATGACCGGTCGCCCATTACGATCAACATCTTGGGGGTAAGCCCACCCCGACCCGCAACATCTATTGAAGAGCCCCCGCCTGCGGCCTAGTCTGCTTCAGGATTTCCGGCACAGACGGTCCCGAATGCGCTTCACCCCCCGTTTCGCCCCGCTCACGGCCGACCTGTCGATCGGCCTGCGTTCGGTCGAGCGCGCGGCGACGGTCGTCGACACCGTAGCCCCTGACGGCTGGACCGACGCCCGGGTCGAGGCCTGGCTGGACTGGGCCGACACCCTGCCCACCGACCGTCCCGCCCTCGCCTGCGACATCCGCCCGGCACCGGGTCAGGCCGTGATGCGTCAGGCTGTGCTGGACGGGGCCCTCTGTGACTGGGCCGCCCGCCTGACCGCCTGGGGCCGCGCGGTCGGGGTGTTCGAGGGCGCGGCCGAGGCCCAGGTCTTCGCCGACGAGCTGATGGCCTCCGTCCTGCTGGGTCTCGCCGCCCCCGCCGCCGCGCGCACGGACGGTGCCCGCGTCCATCC
>NZ_JAEMRD010000189.1 GCF_016463485.1 Brevundimonas sp. | reverse complement strand
TCGCCATGAACCGCATCGGCGCCCGCTCGGTCTCGGGCGAAGGCGGCGAGGATCCCGATCGCTACGCCACCCGCTCGGACGGCGACAACATGAACTCGGCGGTCAAGCAGATCGCTTCGGGCCGGTTCGGCGTCACCGCCGAATACCTGAACCAGTGCCGCGAGATCGAGATCAAGGTCGCCCAGGGCGCCAAGCCCGGCGAGGGCGGGCAGCTGCCCGGCTTCAAGGTGACCGAGTTCATCGCCCGGATGCGCCACGCCGTGCCCGGCACGACCCTGATCAGCCCGCCGCCGCACCACGACATCTATTCGATCGAGGACCTGGCCCAGCTCATCTACGACCTGAAGTCGATCAACCCGGACGCCCGGGTGACGGTCAAGCTGGTCTCGGCATCGGGCATCGGGGCCATCGCCTCGGGCGTGGCCAAGGCCAAGGCCGACGCCATCCTGATCGCCGGCCACAACGGCGGCACCGGAGCCTCGCCCCAGTCCTCGATCAAGCACGCCGGCCTGCCGTGGGAGATCGGCCTGGCCGAGACCCATCAGGTGCTGAGCCTCAACAACCTGCGCAGCCACGTCGTGGTCCGCGCCGACGGCGGGATGCGCACCGGCAGGGACATCGTCATCGCCGCCATCCTGGGTGCCGAGGAATTCAACATCGGCACGGCGTCGCTGATCGCCATGGGCTGTCTGATGGTGCGTCAGTGCCATTCCAACACCTGCCCGGTCGGCGTCTGTTCGCAAGACCCGCGTCTGCGCGAGAAGTTCACCGGCACGGCCGACAAGGTCGTCAACCTGTTCAGCTTCATCGCCGAGGAGGTCCGCGAATATCTGGCCATGCTGGGCGCGCGGACGCTGGACGAGATCGTCGGCCGCACGGATTTGCTGCGCCAGGTGCGTCGCGGCGGGTCGCACCTGGACGACCTCGATCTCAACCCCCTGCTGGTCCGGGTCGAAGCGCCCGAGAAGAAGGCTTGGGCCGCCAAGGGTCGCGCCGAAATTCCCGAGACTCTCGACGCCCGCGTCCTCGACGACGCCTGGGCCTTCCTCGACCGGGGCCAGACCTCGGAGCTCAGCTATTCGATCTCCAACGTCATGCGCACCATCGGCGCGGGCGTGTCCTCGGCGATCGTGCGGCGCTGGGGCCCGACCGGCCCGACCGGCGTGCTGACCCTCAAGCTGTCGGGTTCGGCGGGCCAATCCTTCGGTGCCTTCGCGGCCAAGGGGCTGAAGCTCGAACTGACGGGCGAAGCCAATGATTATGTCGGCAAGGGGCTGTCCGGTGCCGACATCGTGGTCAAGCCGGTCGAGTGGCGCGAGCACCAGCCCGCTATCGGCAACACCACCCTGTACGGGGCGACGTCCGGCCGCCTGTTCGTCGCCGGATCAGCGGGCGAGCGGTTCGCGGTGCGCAACTCCGGCGCCCAGGCGGTCGTCGAGGGCCTCGGTGCCCACGGCTGCGAATACATGACCGGCGGCTGCGTCGTGGTTCTCGGCCCCGTGGGCTGGAATCTGGCGGCCGGGATGTCGGGTGGCGAGCTGTTCGTGCTCGACGACGAGGGGGCCCGCTGCAAGCTGGCGCTCAACGGCGACCTGGCGTCCTTCGCCCGGATGACACCCGAAGCCGCGGATCGTCTGCACGCCCTGGTTCTGGCCCACGACAAGGCGACGGGGTCTCCGCTCGCGCGCCGCCTGCTGGTCACCTGGTCCGACAGTGTCACCCGCTTCGTCCGTATCGTCCCGACCCCGGTCGCCCAGGCCGAGGCCGTGGCACAGGGGGGGCTTGCGGAAACCTTGGCCGTACCCGCATGATCCGGGTTCCACCCTTGTTTTCGCTCCCCCTGAAAGCACGACGATGAACCCACGCCTGCTCGCGCTCGCCGCCCCGCTGATCCTTGGCCTCACGGCGCTTGGAGGCGCGGCGTCGGCGCAGCCGGCGCTTCTGGCCCATCAGGCGCCGCTGGTCATCGACAATGCGGCGACGGGCTGGATCCTGACCTCGACGGCCCTGGTCCTGCTGATGACCCTGCCCGGTCTGGCGCTGTTTTACGGCGGCATGGTGCGCAAGAAGAACATCATCGCCACCATCGCCCATTCGACCATCGCCCTGATCATCGTCACCGTGCTGTGGTTTGTCGCGGGCTACAGCCTGTCCTTCGGCACGGGGCCGGAGGCGACCAACCCCTTCATCGGCGGGGTCCAGGCCCTGTTCCTGGACGGGGTGACCATCGACACGGCCCACAGCCTGGCACCGGGTCTGCCCGAGTTCCTGTGGGTCGCCTATCAGCTGACCTTCGCCATCATCACCCCAGCCCTGATCGCCGGTGCCTTCGCCGAGCGGATGAAGTTCTCGGCGAGCCTGTTGTTCTTCGGGCTGTGGCACCTGATCGTCTATGCGCCGATCTGCCATCAGGTCTGGGGCGGCGGCTATCTGGGCTCACTGGGCGTGCTCGACTTCGCCGGCGGTGCCGTGGTCCACGTCAATGCGGGCGTCGCAGGCCTCGTCTGCGCCATCGTACTGGGCCCCCGCTACGGCTTCGGCCGAGACAATATGGCCCCCGCCAACCTGGCCTTCACCGCCATCGGTACCGGCCTGCTGTTCGTCGGCTGGCTGGGCTTCAACGCCGGGTCCGCCTGGGCCGCCGACGGCATCGCCTCGGTCGCGGCGCTCAACACCATCCTGGCCCCGGCCGCCGCCGCGCTCGGCTGGATGGTCGTCGAGTGGATCCAGCACAAACGCCCAACCCTGCTGGGCCTGCTCAGCGGCATCGTCGCGGGCCTGGTCGCCATCACCCCCGCCGCCGGTCTGGTCGATCCCAAGGGAGCCTTCATCATCGGCCTGATCGGCGGACCCGTCTGCTATCTCGGCGCGACCTGGCTGAAGCACACGCTGAAATACGACGACAGCCTGGATGCCTGGGGCATCCACGGCGTCGGCGGCATCGTCGGTGCCCTGCTGACCGGGGTGTTCGCCAATGCCGCGATCAACGGCGTCGCCGACGGGGCCTCGATCGTGAAACAGGCTATCGGCCTGCTTGCCGTCATCGCCTGGAGCGCCGTCGGCACTTTCGTGGTCCTGATGATCTGCAAGTTCACGACCGGCCTGCGCGTCACCAAGGAGAGCGAGATCGAGGGCCTCGACTACTCGCAGCACGGCGAGACGATGCATTCATAGCTCCCTTCTCCCCTTGCGGGAGAAGGTGGCCGAGCGAAGCGAGGTCGGATGAGGGGTAACGCCGATTTTGAATGTCGACGTCGAAACGCGCTCAACTTCAACACAGTGCGACCCCTCATCCGTCAGCCTTCGGCTGCCACCTTCTCCCGCAGGGGGAGAAGGGACGTGCCTACCTTACCGTTCTGTAACTTGCCGCCCGCCGTTCACGGTGACAAGGATGCTTGACTAGCGAAGGGGCTCGCCATGCTGTCGATCAAGAATCTCGTCCACGTCTACGGCAACGGTACGCGGGCGCTCGACGATGTCTCGCTGGAGATCCCGACCGGGATGTTCGGCCTGCTCGGCCCCAACGGCGCGGGCAAGTCGACCCTGATGCGGTCGATCGCGACGCTCCAGACCCCGACCTCGGGATCGATCGACTTCGACGGCATCGACGTGATCAAGGAGCCCGAGAAGCTGCGCCGCACCCTCGGCTATCTGCCCCAGGATTTTGGCGTCTATCCCCGCGTCTCGGCCTACGACATGCTGGATCACATGGCGGTGCTCAAGGGCATTGCCTCGGCCAGGGATCGCAAACAGACGGTCGAGACCCTGCTCCAGCAGACCAATCTGTGGTCGGTGCGCAAGAAGGCCCTGGCCGGCTTTTCGGGCGGGATGCGCCAGCGGTTCGGCATCGCCCAGGCCCTGATCGGCAATCCCAAACTCATCATCGTCGACGAGCCCACCGCCGGCCTGGACCCCGAGGAGCGCAACCGCTTCCTCAACCTGCTGGCCGAGATCGCCGATAACGTCGTCATCATCCTGTCGACCCACATCGTCGAGGACGTGGCTGACCTGTGCCCCCGCATGGCGGTGCTCGCGGGCGGCAAGGTCCAGCTTCAGGGTGCGCCGATCGACCTGCTGAAATCCATGGAGGGCCGCGTCTGGAAGAAGACCATCGACAAGGCCGATCTCGACGAGGCCAAGGCGAAATACGAGGTCATCTCCACCCGCCTGTTCGCCGGTCGCACCGTGATCCACGTCCTGTCGGACCGTCGTCCCGGCGAAGGTTTCGACCCGGTCTCGGGGGGGCTGGAAGACGTCTATTTCTCGACCCTGAGCGCCTCGCGCAAAGTCGCGGCGTAAGACGATGTTCCTCAAGGTCGCCGCCTTCGAATTCCGCTACCAGCTGCGCCAGCCGGCCTTCTGGGTCATCGCCATCCTGTTCGCCCTCGTCGGCTTCGGCATGCTGGCCATGCCCGACCTGAACGTGTCGGCCGGCGGCAACGTCTACAAGAACGCCCCCTATTTCCTGGCCGCCATCCACGTCTCGATGGTGCTGTTCTTCATGCTGGGCTCCACGGTGATCGTGGCCAACGTCATCGTGCGCGACGTCCAGTCGGGCTACGGCCCGATCATCCAGTCGACCCAGCTAAAGCCCTTCGACTATCTCTACGGCCGGTTCGCCGGCGCGTTCGCTGCAACCGCCCTGTGCTTCGCCGCCGTCACGATCGGCATGTTCGCGGGCACGCTCGCGCCCTGGATCGACCGCGAGACCATCGGGCCCTTCCGTCCGGGCGACTATCTGTACGCCTATTTCGTCATGGGGCTGCCGGGCGTCTTTCTGACCTGCGCCCTGTTCTTCATGCTGGCGACGGTGACCCGGTCGCTGATGGCGACCTACGTCGGGGTAGTGGCGGTGTTGATCGCTTATCTGGTGACCACCGGCATTCTGGGCTCCAAGCCTGAGCTCGAGACCGCCATGGCCTGGGCCGAACCCCTGGGTGCCAGCGCCTATGGCCTCGTCTCGAAATACTGGACACCGGCCGAGAAGAACACGCTGAACGTGGCGCTGACCGGCGTCTTCCTGTGGAACCGGCTGATCTGGACGGGCGTGAGCATCCTGCTGCTGGCCGCGACCTGGGTCTTCTACCGGCCGACCGTGCGCGGGGCCAAGGCCGCCACCGCCGACACCCTGCGCAAGATGACCGCCGCCGCCCCGGCCGCACCCGCCGCCACCGGCCCCCTGCCCGCCCCCAGCC
>NZ_JAEMRD010000188.1 GCF_016463485.1 Brevundimonas sp. | reverse complement strand
GGTGACGCTGCGTCAGGCGGCGGGGGTGACCCGCCAGATGACATTGCCCACGTCGTCGGCGACCAGAAGTGCGCCGGTCCTGTCGGTCTGGACCCCGACCGGACGACCCTGGGCCTGGCTCTGTGCGTTCAGGAAGCCGGTCAGGACATCCTGGGGCGGGCCCGACGGCTTTCCGCCTGCGAACGGCACGAAGATGACCTTGTAACCGCTGGGCTCGCTGCGGTTCCACGAGCCGTGCTGGCCGATGAAGGCCCCATTCCGATACCGGGGCATGGCAGTCCCGTCGTAGAAGGTCAGGCCCAGTGATGCCGTATGAGCCCCCAGCGCATAGTCCGGACGAATGGCCGAGGCGACCATGGCCGGATTCTGCGGCTTGACCCGTTCGTCGACAGTCTGGCCGTAGTAGCTCCACGGCCAGCCGTAGAAGGCCCCCGGCGTCACCGAGGTCATATAGTCGGGTACCAGATCATCGCCGATTTCGTCGCGCTCGTTGACCGCGACCCACAGCATCCGGCTCTCGGGGTTCCAGGCCATGCCGACCGGGTTGCGCAGACCCCCGGCGTAGACGCGGCTGACGCCCGTCATCCGGTCGATCTCCAGAATGGCGGCGCGGTTGGTCTCCTCGGCCATCCCGTGGTCGGCGACGTTGGAGTTCGATCCCACCCCGACATAGAGCTTCGATCCATCCGCACTGGCGACCAGGCTCTTGGTCCAGTGATGGTTTCGCTGGGCCGGCAGGTCGGTCAGCTTGACCGGCGGCTCAGACGCCTCGGTCTGGCCGTCCTGATAGGGCACGCTGACCACGGAATCGGCGTTGGCGACGTACAGCCGTCCCCCCGCCAGCGCCATGCCGAACGGCGAGGTCAGGCCCGAGAGGAAGACGGATTTCATCTCGGCGATGCCGTCCCCGTCGGCGTCACGCAGCAGGGTGATCCGGTTGGCGCTGGGCGTCACCGACCCGGCCTTCTTCATGAACAGGGTCTGGAAAAAGCCCTTGATCCCCTCGTCCTTCTTGAGACCCTCGGGCTTGGGCGGCGCAGCACTTTCGGCGACCAGGACGTCACCGTTGGGCAGGCGATAGATCCAGCGGGGGTGGTCCAGCCCGCTGGCAAAGGCCTGAACCCTCAGGCCCGGCGCCGCGGTCGGTGTCGCGCCGGCCGGCCAGCCCACGGCGTCGGCGACCTTCACGGTGGGGAACATTCCCCGGTGCGGCTCGGGCAGGGTGGGGTTGGGGCCGAACCCCGCCGACGGCGGCAAGGCGGCGGGCCCTCCGCAGGCGGCCAGCGTTAGGGCGGCGGCAGTCGAGGCGGCCAGCAGGGCGGTTCGGGACATGGTCAGGCTTTCGGATCAGTTCGGAAGCGGGGCGGGAAACTCGAGACGGTCGGTATCATAGCCCAGGGCGCGGGCGCGCTGAACCAGCCGCTCCAGCTCAGCCGGCGGAGGCGCTGTGCGGGTATAGATCCACAGCCGATCGAAGGTGGGGTCGGCCGAGATAAACCAGCTGTAGGCCTCGTCGTGATCCAGGATCCAGAAGTCCCACGTCACCAGGCCGCCGAAATAGCGGGCGCGGAATTTGGTGTTGGCACCGGGGTCCAGGATGGTGGCCCGGGCCCCGATGGCCTTCTCCTTGCCGGTCGGGGTCTTGTCCTGACAGGTGTCGCGCAGGGTCAGGCTGTCGGGACCGGTCAGGCTGTAGCTGGTGGTGCCGGCGACGCAGCCGTCGGTCAACCGCATCGGGGTGCGCCCGATCTCGAGCCAGCGGCCACTGTACAGGCGCTCGGCGTCCACCGCCTTGGCCGGCTGGGGCGCGCGGTAGGCGGACATGGGCGGGGCGGTCACGCAGGCCGACAGGGCCATCGCGGCGGTCGCCGCGACCAGAAGGGTTCTCAGGGACATGGTCCGCTCCATAAGCGCATCTGCAATCCCGCAGCTACGTCGAGGTTCCGTCGACGGACGCGGCCTTAGCCGACGCTCAGATCGCGGGGCGGGCTGATCCGGCGAAAGCGCGCCTCGATGAAGGAAAACAGCCCGAAGGCGATGAAGCCCAGGGCCACGCATCCCAGCACCCAGGGCCCCGCCGGCTGGGCCGCCAGTCCGTCCAGGGCGTCGCCGAAGGTGCGGACCTCGGACGCGCGTGAGCTCAGGCCGCCCAGCACCACGAACACGCCGAGCGGCAACAGGGACACCCCCTTGGCGACATTGCCGGCCTTGGCCAGGGGCGACAGCCGTCGGCACAGGGTCTCCGAACAGGTCAGCCTGCCGGTGAAGTCGGCCCGCAGACCGTTGACGACGTTGCCGATCCCGATCCCGATGATGATCAGTCCAACCCCGATCAGCAGCAGGTCGCCGGACGGAAAGGCCAGGACCCGCGCGGCGGCGTCATGGGTCGCGACGGCGCCCTCGATCCGGGCCTCGGCCGGGCGGTCGATCCACAGCAGGCGAAGGGCTGTCAGCGCCAGCGCCAGGTGGACCAGGCCGTTGGCGCCCTGTCCCGCCCGCTTCATCAGTCCGTCGCGAGAGCGGCCTTCGTGGTCGGCGTCGAAGACGGATTGCAGCACGCACCACTGGACGAACGCCAGAAGCCCAAGCCCCAGAAGAAGCAACCAGACCCGGCCCAGCGGCTGGGCGGCCAGCCAGAGGGTGGTCTCCTGGGATCCTGCCGCCTCGTCGAGCACCCCCAGGGCGGCCAGCAGGGTCAGGACACCGGCCGACAGATAGACGAAGCCGAGCGCCCCATAGCCGATGCGGGCCGCTGTCTCGATCGCGTGGTGGACGGGGCGGCGTCTGGCCGGAATCAGGGATTTCACCAAGGGCAGGCGGTGGACCCAGCGGTCGAGGCGGGTCCGCGCGGTGTCGATGATTCTCACGTGGCGCGCCTCCCGACCGGCATGAACACCTCCGGGGCTCAAAGGCTCCATGCAGCGGCGTGGAGGGCAAAGGCGCGCCTTGCGTCTTGAGCGGCGAGCGAACGTCGCCATATTGCGCGGGCGGGCCGGACGACAACGTCGGGCACCGGGGAGCCTCCATGCCGTCCGCCATCACCATCACGGGTCTGACCAAGACCTACAAGTCGGGTCTGCAGGCCCTGAAACAGGTCGATCTGACCATCGAACGCGGCGAGATCTTCGCCCTGCTGGGTCCGAACGGGGCAGGCAAGACGACCCTGATCTCGATCGTCTGCGGCATCGTCTCGCCCTCGACCGGCACGGTCATCGCCGACGGGCACGACATCCAGAAGGACTATCGGCTGGCGCGGTCGAAGATCGGCCTGGTGCCGCAGGAACTGACCACCGACGCCTTCGAGACCGTGCTGGCGACCGTGACCTTCAGCCGGGGTCTGTTCGGCAAGTCGCCGAACCCGGCCTTCATCGAACAGGTGCTCAAGGACCTGTCGCTGTGGGACAAGAAGGACTCAAAGATCATGACGCTGTCGGGCGGCATGAAGCGCCGGGTGATGATCGCCAAGGCCCTGTCTCACGAACCCGACATCCTGTTCCTGGACGAGCCGACCGCTGGCGTCGATGTCGAGCTGCGCCGTGACATGTGGGGGCTGGTGCGCAAGCTGCGCGATCGCGGCGTCACCATCATCCTGACCACCCACTATATCGAGGAGGCCGAGGAGATGGCCGATCGAGTGGGGGTGATCCTGAAGGGCGAACTGATCCTCGTCGAACAGACCGCCACCCTGATGAAGAAGCTGGGCAGGAAGACCCTGACGCTGAACCTGACCGAGACGCTGGCCGCCGTGCCGCCCGAACTGGCGCGCTGGAACGTCAGCCTGAACGCCGAGGCCCATGAACTGGTCTATGAGTTCGACGCCAATGCCGAGGACACCGGGGTGCCGTCCCTGATCCGGGCACTGGAAGAGCTGGGGATCGGCTTCAAGGACCTGAATACAAAGCAAAGCTCGCTCGAAGACATCTTCGTCAGCCTTGTCCACCGCGATAAGACGACCGGAGCCGCCGCATGACCTTCAACGCATTCGGCGTCTGGGCGATCTACCGGTTCGAGATGGCGCGGGCCCTGCGTACCCTGTGGCAATCGGTGGTCACGCCGGTGATCACCACGGCGCTTTATTTCGTCGTCTTCGGCTCCGCCATCGGCGGGCGGATGACCGAGGTGGACGGGGTAGCCTACGGGGCCTTCATCGTGCCGGGGCTGATCATGCTGAGCCTGTTCACCCAGTCGATCTTCAATGCCTCGTTCGGCATCTATTTTCCAAAGTTCACCGGCACGATCTACGAGATCCTGTCGGCACCGGTCAGTCCGATGGAGATCGTCATCGCCTATGTCGGGGCGGCGGCGACCAAATCGGCGGTGCTGGGGCTGATCATCCTGGGCACGGCGGCCTTCTTCGTGCCCTTGCAGGTGCTGCATCCGGTGGCGATGTTCGCCATGCTGGTGCTGATCTCGGTGACCTTCAGCCTGTTCGGCTTCATCATCGGCATCTGGGCTGACGGGTTCGAGCAGCTGCAGATGATCCCGATGCTGGTGGTGACGCCCCTGACCTTCCTGGGCGGGTCCTTCTATTCGATCGACATGCTGCCGCCGGTGTGGCGCACCATCACCCTGTTCAACCCGGTGGTCTATCTGATCTCGGGCTTCCGCTGGACCTTCTATGGGTCGGGGGATGTTGCCGTGGGTTGGAGCGTGCTGGCGACCCTGGGTTTCCTGGGGGTGTGTCTGCTGATCGTCGGCTGGATGTTCCGGACCGGCTACCGTCTGAAAGCCTGAGGAGACATCGCCATGGTCGAAGCCGTCTGGAACGGGGCCGTCATCGCGCGGTCCGACGATACCGTCGTGGTCGAGGGCAACCACTATTTCCCGCGAGAGGCGGTGGACGCCGCCGTGCTGAAGCCCAGCGCGACGACCAGCGTCTGTGGCTGGAAGGGGACCGCGTCCTATCATTCGATCGAGGTGGACGGCAAAACCAACACCGACGCCGCCTGGTATTATCCCGAGCCCAAGTCCGCTGCGGCCGAAATCACCGATCGCATCGCCTTCTGGAAGGGCGTTCAGGTCCGCTGACCGGCGGCCGCGACCGTCGTCCGGGGGGCGGGTCATGAATCCGACCCGGTTCGGAGGCAAGTCTTCCGGCCCCGTACGAAGACCCCCGCGTGAGCCCGCCATGACCGATCGAGACGACGCGACCGAAGACACCCCGCCGACGCCGTCCCCCATCCCGTCGCAGGTCGCGCACCAGCCCTTCGTGCGTCGTCAGGCCCAGTGGGGTCGACCGCCGTCGCAGATCTTCCAGGTCGGGCCCCTGCCGAAGGCGACGCCGCTTCCGCC
>NZ_JAEMRD010000052.1 GCF_016463485.1 Brevundimonas sp. | reverse complement strand
AGACGAAGGTGTCCGCCCCGGCGTCCCCGAACAGGGCGTCCGCCCCGCCGCCGCCGGTGATGGTGTCATTGCCCGCCCCGCCCGCGATGGGATCGGCCAGGGATGTGCCCCGCAGGATATCCGCATCGGCCGAGCCGATCAGATAGACGCCGTGGGTGCCGCCGTAGACGAAGTCCGAACCGTTCACAGCCTGATTCAAGGCGATCAGCTGGAACCCGCCCGCCGGGGTCTCGGCATAGACGAAGCTGGACCCGCCCGACCGGATCACCGAGATCGAGGTGGTGTTCAGCCCGGTCAGGTCGATGCGATCGGAGCCGGTCGCGAAGTCGGTGATGACGTCATAGGCGGCGGCGGTCGAATCCGACGTCGCCGTGTAGCGGAAGATGTCCGCGCCGAGGCCGCCGGTCAGGAGGTCCGCGCCGCCACCACCCAGGACGATGTCGGCCCCCGTCCCACCGATAAACACGTCAGCCGCTGCCGAACCAATCATGGTGACGGCCACCATGCCTCCACCGGTCGCGAAAGCGAGAAGGTCCCGGCCATTGAGCGCAGCACCGGCCAGGCCGACCTGAAGGTTGCCTGTGAGGCCGGTCGCGAAAAGGAAACTCGAACCTTGAGTTCGGACAATGGTGACCGACGCTACGGTCCCGCTCATGGAACCGCCAAGGCCTATCTGATCAACGCCCGTCTGAAAGTCGGTGATGATGTCTGATGCCGCCGCCGTGGAATCCGACAGGGTTACATACTGGAAGGTGTCGGCCCCTTCGCCCCCGGTCAGGACATCGGCCCCTGCCTCGCCCCAGATGGCGTCATCGCCGCTGCTGCCCGTGATCGTGTCGCCGCGCGCCGAGCCGTGGAGAAAGGCGCGGTTTGACCCGACGGCCAACATGTTGACGCCGTGGGCACCGGTGTAGATCAGATCGCGACCGTCTACATAGGCCGTGCTGCCGACCTGGAGCGTTCCGTCGGCGGTAGCGGCGAAGACGAAGGCCGTGTTGAACCCGTCGCGAATGATGGTGATCTGGCTTGTCGCCAGAGCGCTCAGATCGATGGTGTCCAGGCCCGCTTCGAAACCCTGGATGATGTCGTAACCGGCCGCAGTGGAATCAGCAGCAGAGGTGAAGACAAAGACATCCGCACCATTCGCCGTACCGACGGCAGGGTCCGAGCCGCCCGACAGGAGGTCGGCTCCGCGCCCGCCTTCGATCCGGTCATCACCGGCACCTCCGTAGAGACTATCACTACCGTCGCCACCAATCAGGACGTCGGACCCATCGTTTCCGCGAAGAATGTCGGCGGCGATCGACCCCGTCAGCCGGTCGTTACCAGCGCCACCCCCAAGCACGCTCGCCGCCGAGCCTGCCGAGATCACATCGTCGCCGCCCAGCCCCATGGCCTGAGTCACGCCGACCAAGGTGTCCGCACCCTCGGTCCCGACGCGGTAGATCCGTGAAGGGTCGATGTAGGGTGCCTGGATCGGGGAAAAGTCGTTCACGAAAATCGGGTCGCCGTAGGCATTGTCGAGGAACGTCGATCCGCCCAGAGACGCGGCGTCGATCCCGACGAGACGCGCAAGTGTCTGCGAGCCGTCGTACGACATGATCAGGGTGTCGGCGCCCTGTTGACCCAGAATCAGGCGCTCCTGCCTGATTCTTGTATCGCTGTTGTAGCTGTCCGATGCGTCGATCCTGTCGACCCCGACCTGGAAATCCGTGATGACCGCCGTCGCCAGCGGGTTGGAGAGCACGAAGGTGTCGGCCCCGCTCCCGCCTGTGATGCGGACGCCCCCGTCGGCCGATCCAGTGGCGTAGGTGGGTCCGTTGAACCCCGAAGGCCCCGTGCCGACGGTGATCACGTCATCTCCGGCCCCTCCGTCGATCACGGCGTTGGAAAAGGCGCGGATTCGATCCGAACCGGCGCCTCCCAGCAGGGTGACGGCGTCCCCGGCCACGCCGGTGTAGGCGGTTTGCATGATACCCCGGCCAGCAGGCACCAGCTGCGACGTCCCCGACCACCCCGCCGTGATCACATCGTCGCCGTCGCCGCCGTCCAGGATCGAGCCGTTGGAGATGCCCTGCGACGTCAGGATGTCGTTGCCCGCTCCGCCCCTGAGAATGTCGCTGGAGTTGATGACGATGGTGATCGGCGCGGTGTTGGTCAGCGGGACCGATCCGGCGTCGAGACGATCGTCGCCGCCCAGGCCTGAAAGCTCATCCGGCGCGGTCGTGCCGGTCAGGGTGTCGGCGCCCTCGGTGCCGGTCTGGACCAGGCCGCTGGGGCCCACGGTCACGCTGCGGTCGGCGAACCGGAAGGTCTCGATATTGACGACGCGGTCGGTGCCGCTGTCCGCGCCGGACACCGTCCAGATGCCGTTCGACAGGCTGAAGCTGTAGTCGGCGAAATTGCCCTCGAACACGGCGGTGTCGACGGCGATGTCGTAACGCGACTCCACCCCTCCATCGATGTAGTCGTTGCCGAGTCCGCCCTTGAGCGTGTCCACGCCGCTGGCCCCGTACAGCCAGTCGTCGCCGGCCAGGCCGTCGATGACGTCAGCCGCGACATATCCGACCATGATATCCGCGCCGGCCGTCGCCGTGAATCCCACACTGCCGCCTGCAGTGGGGTCGATCGCGACACGCCGCACAGCGGGCGCGATCACGCCGTCCTGCGTCAGGTCCAGGACGCGATCGGTGAAGATGACGTGCTCGACCCCGGTCAGCAGGTTGACGGTGCTGCCGGTCTGGATTCTCAGCACGCCGTTCGCATAGGTGATCGTCGAGTCGGCATAGGCCACGGGCAGGGTCACCTTGTCGTCGCCCCGACCGCCGTGGACGGTGTTGGAGCCCCCGCCGGGACTGAGTGTATCGTCGGTCGAACTGCCGGTGATCGTATCGTTTCCCGATCCCGTCGCGATGAAAGCGAAGGTGATGTCGAAGCCGACGACCGTCCAGTCCCGGGTCGTGTTCTCCAGGGCGACACTCATCTTGTAGCCCATCAGGATCTGCTCGAAATTCGTGAACGACCCGGCGATACGGTTGTTGTATCCGCTGCCCCGAACGAAGTCCGCGCTCCAGACATCGACCGACCCGGGGGTCTCGCCCGCTCGAAGCGTAAGGGATGAATAGAACTCGCCATCGAAGACCGGACGGCTGGAGAAATCGACCGTGTCGAACCCGGCCCCGCCATCAAGGTTGGACGAGGAGAAGACCACCCTGTCATCGCCGTCCGTGCCGGACATGGCGTCGTCCGAGATCGACGCCCACGCCCCATCGCCTGTCGCGTCCTGGACCGCCATCACCTCAGGGCGATCCGCCCCGCTCAACAACCCGGCCCGCGACATACTGAACTCCTGGATCGACAGGCCCTCAGCATAGACGCTGGCAAGGGGTCCGCCATACCCCGAAAAGTGGTGAGGGGTCCTTTTGGCACCACGTGGCGTAGGCGCCGCGTCCGCCAAACGCGTCAACGCGCTTGCAACCAGACGATCGCGAGTTCGGCCCGGCCGTGGGCGAGCCGGCGGACGTGCGACGACGGGTCAAGCTTCGCTTTTGGCGCGCCATTGGATATACTCGAACCATGGGGACGGCGGCGCGGTGATCGACTACGATCTGGACGAGGATGGCAGTGTGCTGCTGTCGTCGATCGTCAACAGCCCCATCGCCTCGGTGATCAGCAATCCCCGCCTGCCCGACAACCCCATCATCGCGGTCAACCAGGCCTTCTGTGACCTGACGGGCTATGGCGACGACGAGATCGTGGGACGCAACTGCCGCTTCCTGGCCGGCCCGGCGACCGAACCCTGGCTGACAGAGCGCATCCGGCAGGGGACGCGCGACCGCAAGCCGACCCTGGTCGAGATCCTGAACTACAAGCGCGACGGGCAGCCGTTCCGCAACGCGGTGCTCGTGGCCCCGGTCTTTCTGCCGGACGGCGAGCTGGAATATTTCATCGGCTCCCAGGTCGAGCTGGATCAGGACGCGGTCGGACCCTCGTCCAGCCGTCACCACCATGCCGTCGAGGTGGTGCGCACCCTGTCGCCTCGCCAGCGCGAGGTTCTCCAGCAGATCGCCGCCGGTTACCGCAGCAAGCAGATCTCGTTCAACCTGGGCCTCAGCGAGAAGACGGTGAAGATGCACCGCGCCCTGATCCTGGACAAGATCGGCACCCACAATATCGCCGACGCCATCCGGCTGGCCGTCGAGGCCGGTCTTTAGCAACCGACGCCGCGATCTGGACCGGAATACGGCCTAAAGGCCGTATGGTGCGACATCGCCCAAATGCCTAACCCTCCGCCACGGCCCAACATCCGGTGTCGCCTTTCCTGGCGCAGTTTCTGACCCGGAGCCAGCAAGCCGATAGGAGAGGATGACTGCAATGCCGACTGTCGAAATCGGGCAATATCTGCTCGTCTACAATGCTTTCTCATTCACATTCGCGACCATGGCGGCGGCGACGCTGTTTCTGTGGTTCGGGCGATCCCAGGTCGGGCCCGCCTACAAGACGGCCCTGACGATTTCCGGACTTGTGACGGCCATCGCGGCCTATCACTATTTCCGCATCTTCGAGAGCTGGGAGTCCGCCTACGAAGTCCGCAACGGCGTCATTACCGTCACGGGCCTGGCGTTCAACGACGCCTATCGCTACGTCGACTGGCTGCTGACGGTGCCGCTGCTGCTGATCGAACTGATCCTGGTCATGCGCCTGAGCCAGGAAGAGACGATGTCGAAGTCTCTGAAGCTGGGCTTTGCCGCCGCCCTGATGATCATTCTGGGTTATCCGGGCGAGATCGCCGACGACAACACGACTCGGGCCATCTGGGGCACATTGTCGAGCATCCCGTTCGTCTACATCGTCTGGGAGCTTTTCAAGGGCTTGGGCGCCTCGATCGAACGTCAGCCCGAAAGCGTGCGCGGGCTGATCAAGAAGGCCCGGTTGGTGACGTTCGCGTCGTGGGGCTTCTATCCGATCGTCTACATGATCCCCTACACCAACATCGGGGGCGCGGCGGCCGAAACCTATGTCCAGGTCGGTTACACGATCGCCGACATCATCGCCAAGGCCGGCGTCGGCGTACTGATCTACATCATCGCCGTCCGCAAATCGCGGGTCGAGTACGGTGAAGCCACCCACGAAACCGCCCCAGCCTGATCGGCCGAAACACGACAGGTCCGGACAGGCCCAGCGCCTGTCCGGACTTCGTCTCAACAGGAGGCAAAGCATGTCACTGCTCCTGGATCCTACGAGCCTGTCGCCGAAAGTCCCGTCCGGAGCCCGACTGTTCGTCGGCGCTCTGATACTGTCGCTTGTGGGACTGTGGGCCGGCGCGCCGCTTTACGGACCCGTCACGACGACCCTAGCCTGCCTGGCGCTGCTGGTGTTCGGGCTTCCGCACGGCACGCTGGACCTGGAGCTCATTCGCGCCCGCGCGTCCGGACCGTGGACGGGAATGGCCGCCCTGGTCCTGATCTATCTGACGCTGGCCGCCGCGATGTACGGCCTTTGGCGGGTCGAGCCCGTCCTGGCTCTGGCCGCCTTCATCGCCATCGCCGTCGTGCATTTCTCGGAGGACTGGCAAGGAGCCGGCTCGGTGCTGCTGAGAGCCGGTCTGGCGCTGGCCCTGTTGTGCGCTCCGACCCTGCTGCACAGGGGTGAGCTGGACATGATCTTCACCGGTCTGACCGACCGCGTCGAGGCCTCGGCCGTCACCGATGCCATGATGCTGGCCCTGCCCGTGGCGCTTGGGGTCGGCCTGGTCGCTTTGGGGTCGCTCTGGCAAGCCGGGCGACGGTCCCAGGCTCTGGGAGGGCTGGCCGCCCTGACCGGGATGATCGTCCTGCCGCCGATCGTGGGGTTCGCCCTGTATTTCTGCCTGTTCCACTCGCCCCGACACTTCCGCGAGAGCCTGTCGAGCCTGCGCTGGCGGGGCTTTGCCCGCTGGGGCTGGGTGGTCCTGCCCTTGACGTTCGCGGCCGGGGTCATCGCCAGCCTCATCTTCGGCCTGGAGGTGCGGGCCGCTGTCCCGGACCGGATCATGGCCGCCAGCTTCATGACCCTGTCGATCCTGACGGTGCCGCACATGATGGTCCCCCTCCTGATCGCCGGGCTGGAGCGGCGCGGGCAGGTTCGCGAGGCCGGCTTCACCCCGAGATGATCGAACCGTGAGCGGCGCTTAACTTTCCGGGAGCAGCCGCCTAACTAGGGCCAAACCCCAGCGATCGCGCGAGCCCTGTTGTCCAGTCGTCCTGAATCCGAAATCGTCCTTGCCCCCGACATCGCCGAACTGGTCGCGGAGGTGCGCGCGGACGCCGAGGCCCCCACCCGCACGCAGATGGATGTGGTCGTGCCTCCCAAGGTGGAGACGCCGCCCGACCACGCCGAGGCCCCCGGCCGGCCGCTGGCCGAGGAACTGCGATACCGTCTGGGGCAACAGTCCCTGCTGGCGCGGTTCGGTGAGTTCGCGCTGCGGGAGCGCGACCGCCAGACGCTTCTCGACACCGCCTGCGCCCTGTGCGCGGAGGGGCTGGAGACGCCCTTCGCCAAGGTGCTGGTGCACAACGACGTTCGCGATCGCCTGGTCCTGCTGGCCGGCGTGGGGTGGGGCGGGGACGTCGAGGGCAAGGCGTCGCTCAGCGTCGAGCTGGATTCACCCGCCGGCTATGCCTTCCAGACCGGAAAGCCGCTGATCTCGAACCATCTGGAGAACGAGCAGCAGTTCCATACGCCGAAACTCCTGGCCGACCACGGCATCCGCCGGGCCATCAATGTGCTGATCCGCCCCGAGATCGACGGCGAACCCTTCGGCGTGCTGGAGGTCGACAGCGCCGATGAGGGCCAGTTCGACGCCCGCGACGCCCTGTTCCTGGACGCCTTCGCCGCCGCCCTGGGCGCGGCCCTGGCCCGGCAGTCGACCGAGGGCCGCCTGCTGGCCGCGATCGAGCACCAGGCGCTGCTGACGCGGGAGGTCAGCCACCGGGTCAAGAACAGCCTGACCCTGATCTCCAGCCTGCTGAACATGCAGGCGCGGGGGTCGTCCTCGGACGAGGTCAAGGCGGCCCTGACGGATGCCGGGGCGCGCATCCTGGCGATCGGCAAGGTGCATGATCAGCTTTGGCGCAGCGCCGACGTCCAGTCGGTGATGCTGTCCGACTTCCTGTGCAGCCTTGTGGAGGCGGTGGCCGACGGCAGCCCAAATCACACCGTCCGCTGCGAGGCGGACGAGGTCGCGGTCCCGGCCGACATCGCCATTCCGCTGGGGCTGGTGGTCAACGAGATGGTCACCAACGCCCTGAAATACGCCTATGGCGACGCGGGCGGACCGGTCTCGGTCGAAGGGCGGGTGCGCGACGGCCGGATCGAGGTCACGATCAGCGACCAGGGCCAGGGTTTCGACCTGGCCACGGCAAGAACCAGCCGCAGCCTGGGTCTGAGGGTCATCGACAGCCTCGTGCGCCAGATCGACGGCACGCTCGAAAACCGCCCTGACGGCCCCGGCACGCGCCTTGTGATCACTGCGCCCACAGGGGGATGAACCGGCCCGGCTTCACCCCCCGTTAACCACGATCGCGCATTCGTTAACGCGATGCACAACCTCGTCGCCGCCGTTCAAGCCATCGATCCCCTGGTCGTGACCGGCAAGGTCGCGGGCGTCAGCGGCCTGCTGATCGAGGCGAAGGGCGGCCTGAGCCGGCTGGCGGTCGGGGCGCGGGCCGAGATTACACGGCGGGGCACGACGGCCCTGCCTGCGGAGGTCGTGGGGTTCCGGGATTCCAAGGCCCTGCTGATGCCCTTCGGTCCCGTCGAGGGCGTCGCCCCCGGTGCCGACATCAAGATCATCGGCCAGCAGGCCAGCGTGCGGCCGACCAAGGCCTGGCTGGGCCGGATCATCGACGCGTTCGGTCAGCCCATCGACGGCAAAGGGCCGCTGCCGACCGGGCCTGCGCCCTATCCCCTGCGCGCCTCGCCGCCGCCGGCCCATTCGCGCGGCCGGGTAGGAGAACGACTGGACCTGGGCGTCCGGTCCATGGACGTCTTCACCACCACATGCCGTGGCCAGCGACTGGGCATCTTCGCCGGATCCGGCGTGGGCAAGTCGGTGCTGCTGTCCATGCTGGCCAAACAGGCGACCTGCGATGTCGTCGTGGTCGGTCTGATCGGCGAACGGGGCCGGGAGGTGCGCGAGTTCATCGAGGAAACCCTGGGCGAGGAAGGTCTGCGCCGCGCGGTCGTAGTGGTGGCGACGTCGGACGAGCCGGCGCTGAAGCGGCGTCAGTCGGCCTATATGACGCTGGCCATCGCCGAATATTTCCGGGACCAGGACCTTGAGGTGCTGTGCCTGATGGACAGCGTCACCCGCTTCGCCATGGCCCAGCGCGAGATCGGCCTTGCCGCAGGCGAGCCGCCGACGACCAAGGGATATACCCCCACCGTCTTCACCGAACTGCCCAAGCTGCTGGAGCGTGCGGGGCCGGGACCGATCCGGCCGGACGGGACCACAGCGGGGCCGATCACCGCCCTGTTCACCGTGCTGGTGGACGGAGGTGACCACGACGAGCCGATCGCCGACGCCGTGCGAGGCATCCTGGACGGCCATATCGTCATGGATCGCAAGATCGCCGAGCGCGGGCGGTTTCCGGCCATCGACGTGCTGAAATCCGTCAGCCGCACCCTGCCCGGCTGTCAGACCCCGCCCGAGCGCGAGCTGAACCGCCGGGCGCGTCAGTGCCTGTCGGCCTATGCCTCGATGGAGGAGCTGATCAAGATCGGCGCCTACAGGACCGGTGCCGATCCGATCACCGACCGGGCCATCGCCCTGAACCCCGCGCTGGAGGCCTTCCTGGGTCAGGACAAGGAGGACGTCACCCGTCTTTCCGATTCCTTTACCCGCCTGGAGGCAATCCTGAACCAGGGCATGGTTCAGTGATCCCTACCCGTACCTGCTGGAGTAAGTCTGCATGACCGCCTGGGCCCATTCGCTGATCCGCATCTCGAACTACGAGGTCGAGACGCTGCAGAAGCGCCTGGCCGAGATTTCCAACCGCAAGGCCTCGGCCGAGATGCGGCTGGCCGTGCTGGACGCCGAGGTCGAGATCGAACGCGAGCGCGCCCGCGCCGACGCCCAGGCCGGCATGATGCTGCAGGCCTATCTGGCCGGCTGGAAGGCGCGCAAGGGCGCAGCCGAGGCCGATCTGGACACCCTCGACGCCGAGGAAGAAGGCGCCCGTGACGCCCTGACCGGAGCCTTTGGCGAGCTCAAGAAATTCGAACACGTCGCCGAACTGACCCGCCTCAACGCCATCGTCGCCGCCAACAAGCGCGAGACGGCGGCGTTCGACGAGATGGGGCTGCGCCGCCGCGCCGGGTGATGCTCGACCGTCGCCTCCTTCTCGGCCTGCCCTTGGCCCTGGCCGCCTGCGAGCGGTTCGCCGAGGCGCAGACACCGGCGCGCGCGGTCCCCGGCCTGAAAGCCATCGCCCCCTTCCCCATCGGGACCTGCATCAAGTCGAACCAGATCAATGACCCGGCCTGGGTCGATCTGGCCGCCAGACACGTCTCCCAGCTCACGCCCGAGTGGGAGATGAAGATGGAGTACGTCTTGGCCGAGGGCCTGGACCGTCCGAGGTTCGATGGGCCCGACCGGATCGCGGCCTTCGCCGCCGAGCGGGGGATGCGGCTGCATGGGCATACGCTGATCTGGTATGCTCAGGGTGAAGAGGCGTTCGCCCATCTGGACCGCACCCGGTTCACCGCCGCCTTCGACGCCTATATCGCCACGGTCGCCGGGCGGTATCGCGGCAAGATCGTCAGCTGGGACGTGGTCAATGAGCCGATCACCGATGCCGGCGACGGCTTACGCGACTGTCACTGGAGCCGGGCCCTGGGCCAGGACGGATACATCATCCGGGCCTTCGAACGGGCCAGGGCGGCCGACCC
Organism: Brevundimonas sp.; assembly: GCF_016463485.1. Lineage (GTDB taxonomy): Bacteria > Pseudomonadota > Alphaproteobacteria > Caulobacterales > Caulobacteraceae > Brevundimonas. Next base: position 11,197 of record NZ_JAEMRD010000052.1, on the reverse strand, counting down.
GGATGCCGTGCTGTTCCTGAACGACTACAATCTGGAGAACACCCCGGCCAAGGGCGCGACCTTCCTGAAACTGGTCGAGCGGTTGATGAAGGCCGGTGCCCCGATCGGCGGCATCGGATCGCAGTCGCACCTGGATATCGAGATTCCGGCGGGTCAGGTGCGCGACTTCATCCGCGACGCGGGCTCGCTGGGCCTGCCGATTCACATCTCGGAGCTGGACGCCTCGCTGCGCAGCGACCGGCGCCTGGACCTGCGTTCCCGCGATCAACGCCTGTCGCAACAGACCGGCCGGGTCGGCGAACTGGCCGAGGCCTTCATGGCCCTGCCGGCCAGCCAGAGGTTCGCCTTCACCGTCTGGGGCCTGCGCGACACCGACAGCTGGCTGAGGCAGGGCGAGCGCGACGACGGCCAGGACCAGCCCCTGCCCTTCGATGCGAGCGGTCGTCCGAACCCGATGTTCGACGCGATGGTGGCCGGGTTTACGCAACGGGCGTAGCCTGCCGCCAGACGCAGCGGACCAGGGTCGCGAGGATGCCGAACAGACGCGATCGCGGGCCCTTCGCGCTGCCCATGGGACTGCTCTGGTTCGTCAGCGCCGTCGCGATCGGGCCGATCAGCTGGATCATCGCGCCCGCATCTGCCCTGGCCCAATACGGCCTCAGTGGGGCGGGATGGTTCGCAGCCTTCGCGGTCGTATATTTCGTCCTGGAACGTGTCCGACTGCGATTCACTCGAGTCGGTGCCTGGTTCCATTTCAGCCTCATCACCTTGGGCACGGTGCTCATCACAGGGCCGTATTTCGTCCTGAACACCATCCCTGTTTCCACTCCAGGGCCCGAGAAGATCGCGCTGTACCGCACCCTCAGCACCGCCACGACGGTCGGCTACGGCTTCAGCCTGCTGGGCCTCGCAGTGTTCATCGGCGTGCTGGTCCAAAGCGTCTGGATCGCCGTCAGGACGCGGACCTGATCCGCGGGTCCCGCGACATTCGGCCAGGTCACCGTTGGCCAGTCCCCGAAACCCCTACCCAGTATTGAGCCGCAATCTCAAAACTAGAACGGTACGGTACCGTTCAAACAGAAGAGACTTGGTCCGCGTGCCGACCGAATAGTGTCGGCGAATGTCCACCACCGTGCATCCGAAAGCAGACAGGTCCGTTAAAGCTCCGCTTGGCCTAGTGGAGTGACGCTGCGAATCATGCCGACCCGGAACAGCCTGCTTGCGAGCCTGACGCCATCGTCTCGGGCAGCCTTGTCGCAATGGATGACGCCGGCTCACATGGCGGCGGGGGACATCCTGATCGAGCAGGGCGCGCCCATCACCGAACTGCATTTCCCCCTGTCGGGGACCCTGTCCAACCTGGTCCTGTTCTCCGACGGACGGGCGGCAGAGACGGCCTGTATCGGGTCCGAGGGCCTGTCCGGTCTGGCGGCCTTCCTGGCCGATGCGCCGTGCGCCTGGCAGGTGTCGGTGCAGATTCCGGGGCAGATGGTCCGGATCCCGGTGACCCCGCTGCGAGCCCTGGCCGAGGCCGACGACCGGCTGATGAGACGACTGATCCTGCTGTCGCACGACTATCAGGCGCAGGCGGCCCAGACGGCGGCCTGCAACATCCTGCACTCGGCGACCCAGAGGTTGTCGCGGTGGCTGCTGCTGGCCATCGACCGGGCGGGATCGGACGAGGTGCCGGTGACCCAGGCCGATCTGGGCGTTGCCCTGGGGGTGCGTCGCTCGACCGTCAGCGACGTCCTGCACGAGATCAAGGCCTCGGGCGCCGTCCGGCTGGGCCGTCGCCGAGTGCATGTGCTGCAACGCGCCCGGCTCGAACATATCGTCTGCGAATGCTACGGCCGCGACAAGGACCGGTCTAGGGATCTGGGGCTGGTCGACTGAGCAGCGGGCTCAGGCCAGAGCCGTCGCGCGCATCTCGCCTGAACAGAAAAAGCCCGCCGGAGCGATCCGGCGGGCCTATTTTCCTGGCGCGAACGCCGTATCAGGCGGCGGCGCTGACCGGGGCGACGGCGGTGTTTTCCGAGGGGTCGCGCAGGACGTAACCGCGGCCCCAGACGGTTTCGATATAGTGTTTGCCGCCCGCAGCGGTCGCCAGCTTCTTGCGCAGCTTGCAGATGAAGACGTCGATGATCTTCAGCTCGGGCTCGTCCATGCCGCCGTACAGGTGGTTCAGGAACATTTCCTTGGTCAGGGTGGTGCCCTTGCGGAGCGAGAGCAGCTCCAGCATCTGGTATTCCTTGCCCGTCAGATGGACGCGGTGGCCGTGCACCTCGACCGTCTTGCCGTCCAGGTTCACGGCGATCTCGCCGGTGTGGATGATGGCCTGGGCGTGACCCTTGGAGCGACGGACCACGGCGTGGGTGCGCGCGATCAGCTCGTCCTTGTGGAAGGGCTTGGTCATGTAGTCGTCGGCGCCGCCGCCGAAGGTCTTGACCTTGGTTTCGATTTCCGTCGAGCCCGACAGGATCATGACGGGAGTGTTGACCTTGCCGACGCGCAGCTGGCGCAGGACTTCCAGGCCGCTCATGTCGGGCAGGTTGAGGTCCAGAAGGATGAGGTCGTAGTCATAGATCTTGCCCAGATCGATGCCTTCCTCGCCCAGGTCGGTCGTGTAGACGTTGAAGCCCTCCGACTTCAGCATCAGCTCGATGCTTTGCGCGGTCGCGTGATCGTCTTCGATAAGCAGAACGCGCATTCAAGCCCCTCCAGGCAAAGCTAGACCATATGGCCCGGTCGTCAGTTCCGGGTAACCTTGTTCGAGAGTTAACCGGCGAAAACCTTAAGAACGGTTAACGCCACCCCATTGAGGCGAATCGTAGGCTGATTTGCGAATCGGCGTCGAGCGCCGTGAGTCAACGATTCTAATTTTCTTCGCATGACGCTGGAATCCGGGTGAGTTCTCCAACTTCACCCCGCACAACCCCTTGCCCGCCATGGGGATGCGACCGCTTCTGACGTACATTAGGATGATTTTCCTAACTCACGACGACATGCATTTATGATCGGCCGTCGGATCAGCAGGAGTGACAGTCATGGAAGACACGTATCGGGTTCCGGTCAAGGAAGGGGATCGAATCCGCGCCGGACTGGCGATGCAGCTGGTCGCCGTGCCCACCGGGATTGCGCCTGAGGCCATGGTCGCCGGCGTCCGGCAGGGACCGCGTCAGGTGCAGGCGCGGCGGCTGGCCATGTATCTGGCCCATGTCGGCCTGGGCTGGACGGTGGAGCGGGTCGGGCACGCCTTCGGCTTCAACCGGGCGACGGTCAGCGCCGGCTGTCGGTGGGTGGAGGACGCCCGGGACGATCCGGCAGTGGATGGTCTGATGGAGCGGCTGGAACTGGCCGTGCGACAGGTCTGCGAGACACCCCACCTGGAGATGACCCGCCTCGACGCCGTGGCGGTGGCGCGATGAGGACGCTGACCGAGCGGGTGCGCACCCATCTGCGCCGACCGGGGGCCTGGATCGAGGGATGGGCGGCCCCCTATGCCCTGCGTCTGGGTGCGGATCGGCGGGCGCGGGTGGCCATGACCCTGGACGAGACGGTGTTCAGTGCCCTGGTCGCCGATCCGGGCCTGAAGGCACGGCCCGGCGGTGGCTGGATTGCGCGACCGCCCGCAAGCCTCGACGGACCGGAGCCCGGTCGACCCGGCGTGATCAAGGGCGAGGTCGCGGTCATGGAGGCCGACGGGCGGCTGACGACGCGGCGCGCCAATCTGGGCGAGAGCCCGATCGCCTGGCTGGCCCGACGCCGCGATCCGTCGGGGCGGCCCTGGCTGACGCCGGCCGAGATCGTGGCGGGCGAGCGATTGCGGCGGGATGCGGAGGCGGCGACCTCGGGCCCGTCGGTGACGATGCGCTGGGACGCCCTGCCCCGTTCGGGCGGCGGATCGGCGGCGCGGATCGAGCCCGGCGACCGGGCCATGTCGGCCGGGGCCCGGGTCGAGGCGGCGCTGCGCGCGGTCGGGCCGAGGCTGAGACCGATGGTGGTGCGGATCTGTCTGGAAAGCTCCAGCCTGCAACTGGCCGAACAGGAACTGGGCCTGCGCAAACGTCAGGGCAAGACGATGCTGAAACAGGGACTTCAGGCGCTGGCGGAACACTACGGGATCGGGTGACGAGGCAACCGCCACGGCACCGACCCGTTGAAGGACCCCGCAAACCACCGGAGCTCCCTCATATGAAACTTCCCAAAGGCGCCCTCGTCGCCGTCGTCGACGGCGAAAAACTGGCCCTGTTCGAGAACACCGGGCAGCAGGAGGTGCAACTGAGCGCCCGACCCACGCCGACGATCGCCGAGCGCGCATCCGGTGCCGCCGGTCGCATTTCCAGCGAGGCCAACCCGGACAACGACACCCAGGCCGAGGACGGGTTCGCAATGGGCGTCGCCGAGGTGCTGAACAAATGGGTGCTGAACAACAAGGTCGACCATCTGATGGTCATCGCCGCGCCCAAGACCCTGGGGCAACTGCGCAAGGGCTGGCACAAGGAAACCCAGGCCAAGCTGGTCGGCGAGATCGCCAAGGACCTGACCGGCCACTCCACCGACCAGATCGCCGCCGCGATCGAAAAGGCCTGATGGCGACGAGGGGATCGCCAGACGGTCCCCTCAGTCCGCCGCTATCGCCGCCTGGCGGATGCGGCCGACCATGGCGTTCAGGCCGTTCGCCCTCTGTCGAGTCAGGGCCTGCGGCAGGCCCAGCCTGTCGAGCGCCGCTTTCGCATCGAAGGCGAGGATCTGGGACGCCGGGCGGCCGGAATAGAGGGTCAGCAGCAGGGCGACATTGCCCTTCGAGATCGCGCTGTCACTGTCGGCGCGGAAGGTCAGGCGATCCCCGTCACGGTCATCTGCCAGCCAGACCTGGGCCGCGCAGCCGGGCACCTTGTTGACCTCGATGCGGTCGGCGTCCGGCAAGGGAGCCAGACCCTTGCCCAGGTCGATGACGTATTCGATCCGCTGTTCCCAGTCTTCGAGCAGGTCGAAGTCGGCGATCAGCTCGGCCAGGGTGTCGTCGATCGTGGGTGCAGGTTCGGTCACCGCCGCCAGATAGGCCGCCCCGGCGTTAACGACAACCGGGACGACGGCCCCCAGACCATGACGGCTTCTCCCCGTCGCCGGTTCGCCTGATGCGGGAGCCGCCTCGCGCCGACTCGTGTGGAGGGCTAGGCTCGGCGGCTGCGCCTCCCGCAGCTTCCGCCCGGATATCCATTGACGCCCGCCGCCCCACCTTCAGCCCCCAGGGAGACCGACCGGGTCCGTCCGGTCGTGGCGTGGCATATGGGCTGGGCCATCGCCATGGCGGTGCTGGCTACGTCGGTCGTGTTGCTGCGCCCCGCACTGGACGCCGGGGTCGTCATCGCGGCCCTGATCGCCGTCCTGCCGGGCGTCGGCGGCCTGTGGCTGATGGCGCGTGACGGCTGGGCCGAGCGAGCGCTGGTGCTGGGCGGATGGAGCCTGGCCGCCGTGGCGGCTGCGGCCCTGTCGGGCGGGATGACGGGTTCCCTGGCCGGGCTGGCGATCATGCCGTTTGCCGCCGGAATCATGCTGGGCGAGTTGCGTCTGGCCCAGGCCGGGGCGGTGGGGACGGCCCTGGCGGTACTGGTAGGGCTGGTCTCGGTCTGGCTGGGTGGCCCGGCCCAGGCAGACTGGGTTCTGGCGGCGGCGGTGGCCCTGCTGTCGGCCGGAGCCCTTGCCACGGCGATCACCCTGACCTGGGGGCCGCGTGATCGGGCGCTGGGCGTCGTCGGTGACAGCCTGATGCGGGTCGAGACGCTGCTGGCGGCCCAGCCGGGGCTGATGCTGGTCCTGAGTCCGTCCGGCGGGGTATTGGCCGCCTATGGGACCGCGCCGCCTGCGATCGATGTGGAGGCCCTGTTCGACCAGGGCATGATCGCCGCCGTCCATGCGCCCGACAGGGGCGACCTGCTCGCCGCCCTCTCCCGCGCAGAGGCGGGACAGGAGGCCCAGGTGTCCTTTGCCCCGCGCCAGGCCCTGGACCGCCGCGTGACCCTGGTGCTGCGTCGCCTGGACGGAGACGGCGAGACGGTGCGCCTGATCGGCCAGGCCTTCGACGGCACGCCTCAGTTCGCCCGCGAATCCGGGCTCGAGACCGCCCGCGCCGAGGCCGAGGCCCAGAACGCCGGCAAGAGCCGCTTCCTGGCCAATATGAGCCACGAGCTGCGCACGCCGCTGAACGCCGTGATCGGGTTTTCGGACATCATGCGCCAGCGCATCTTCGGCCCGCTGCCCGACAAGTATGCGGGCTATGCCGACAGTATCCATGAGGCGGGCGGGCACCTGCTGGACCTGATCAACGACGTGCTGGACGTGTCCAAGATCGAGGCCGAACGGTATGAGCTGGCGATCGAGCGGTTCGATGCGCGCGAGACCGTCTCGGCGGCCATCGCCCTGATCCGGGTGGCGGCGACGGACAAGGGCGTGGACCTGCGCAGCGTCCTGCCGACCGAAGCCCTGACCGTCGACGCCGACAAGCGGGCGCTGAAGCAGATCGCGCTGAACCTGCTGTCCAACGCCATCAAGTTCACCCCGGCCGAGGGGTCGGTGACGGTGACGCTGGAGGCCATCGGCCCCTATCTGGAGCTGGTCGTTTCCGACACCGGTGTCGGCATCGCGCCCGAAGACCTGCGTCGCCTCGGCCGCCCGTTCGAACAGGCGGGCGCCGCCGAACAGAAGGCGCAAGGGACGGGTCTGGGCCTGTCGCTGGTCCGGTCGCTGGCCGAGCTGCACGGTGGGCGCATGAACATCGACTCGACCCTGGGCGAAGGCGCGGCGGTGACGGTACGCCTGCCGGTCGTGACCCTGGCCAAGCCCGCGGTGCCCGAAGGCGGAGCCGAGATCATCGAACTGAGGCCGGCGGGGTCTTAAGGCGCGCTGACCTACAGCGAGCCCATGTCCACGAACGCCCGACCGGCGGCGAAGTCGCCGGCCTCGAAGGTGGCGCGGGCGATGCTGTCGTCGCGGAACAGGAACTCGATGGCGAAGACCTCGCGGGGGTCCAGCGCCGCGATCAGGTCGGCGGCGGTGTCGGGGAACCGCCAGGCCTGGCCATCCTCGCGGGTCGGCTCCAGCAGGCCGGGCGCGGCCTGCGCACTGCCGGCGGAGAAGACCAAGCGGCGCAAGGCTTCGGGCGGCAGGTCACCGGCGCGGCCGCCGGGCAGCCAGGGCCTGGTGGACCGTTCGGCGTCGCGCAGCACGATCCGCGCCGCATAGGGGCGACTGTGGCCCACGAAGCTGACCACTGCGGCCAGGGTCTCGCCCTGACCCGCATCCCCGACCAGGCCGAAGGTCACCGGCGCCTGGCCGGTCGTGACCGACTGCTTCAGCCGCCAGCCCGCCTGGACCAGGCCATAGCGGTCGGCCGCCCAGTCGGCCTTCGTCCCCGGAAAGGTCATGCGCGGCGTCTGGGCCCAGCCTGCGAAGGCCGTGGCCACCCGGCCGCGCACCCGGACCAGGTCGGAGTTGTCGCAGGCCGTTGCATTGGCCTTGGCCGAGGCCCGTCCGGCGGTGGCTGCCAGATCATCGGCGGTCGCGCCGTGGCGCACCGCCGCCCCCCGCGCCTGAAGCGTCGCCGAGGTCAGGGCCCTGGCCACCATGGGCTGGAACAGACGGCATTTCTGGTCCGCCGCCAGCATGAAGGCGCGGTCGTAATAGGGGCCGGTGGGTGCCGCCGTCGGCGCCGTCGCCTGGGCCAGGGCGGCCAGCGGCTGACCGGCCAGCAGCGCGGCGATCATGCCGACGCGGACACGTCGAGCGCGGGCAAGGCGAGTGCTGCCAAGACGATGATTAGGGCCTATCCTCATGCGGCGACCCTACCCGCTCCGGGTTCCGGTCCCGTTTCCGAGCAGGGTTAGCGAATTGCTTCTGAACTCCGACCTGTGGGTCTCGGCCCTGATCCGCCGCGCCGAGATCGCCGGCGCGAACGCCACCGTCGTGCGCCGCGGCGACACCCGCGCCGGCACCGTCATCGTCAAGGCCTGGGACACCTCCACCCGCAGGGCGCGGGTGTATTCCGAGGCGTTCGGCCCGGACGGCGAACGGCTGTGGATCCAGCCCGTGGAGAGCGAGTTCGAGAGCGAACTGGACGCCTATGTGCAGCGACAGGTGGGCTACGACCCGGACCTCTGGGTCGTCGAGGTCGAGGACCGGCAGGGGCGGCACTTCATCACCGAGGATGTGGGGTGAATCTTTCCCACGAATCCAATCCAGGGTAGCGTGGATGCGGTTCGGCCAATCATTGCGTAGCGAGATGTAGAAATGCCCAGGATCATCACGGCGGACACCACGATAGGGACCAGTGAGATCGTCAGCATTTCTCAGGAATTGAGCGGCTACGAGCTCCGCTCGACACCACAGTTGCCTGGTCCAAATCTGGTTGTCGCAGGCCGGATAAGCATGACCTCGAGTCAGCCGTACATCACGGCGCTGTTCGAGTTCACGCGCGGGACCGCGTTCACAGACAGTGTGATCACCATTACTGAATCCGGCGTCGTCGAACTCATCAAGACCGGAGACAACCCGACCTATGGGCTTTTTGGAGAGGGTGCGAACAGCGACCTCGTAAACCGCGGAAGCTTCACCGTAAGGGCGACGGCAGTTGCGTTGGGTGTATTCACTGCGGATCTGGCCTTCAGTTTTGAGAATAGCGGGACGTTTCGGGTTACTTCGGAATCGCTGAGTAGCTGGGGTGCCAAGTCCCAGAACGGCGGCATATTCAGGAATTCCGGACTCGTAGAAGTGAGTGGTGGACAGACTGCGGTGGGCTTTGACCTCGGACGGACGTCGACGCTCGAAAACACCGGCACAATACGGGTAACAAACCCGACCGGCACAGCCGTGGGAATTCGTGTCGCGCATCTGGCGACAGAGTCCAGCACGATCACCAATACCGGTCTGATCGAAGCGAATTACGCGATTTTCGACGCCAGCGAGACCTACAGTCCACCCCAAGATGCCATTCAGGTCGTCACGAATTTCGGCCAGATTCGCGGTCAAATCTATCTCGCCCGGGGAGCGGATCAGATCGTCAACGTCGGGTCGATCGTGGGTTCGATCACACTTGGCGCAGGAGACGACCTCTATCAAGGCGAACGGGGTACGCAATCAGGAGGCGTGTATGGAGGGTTCGGCGATGACCGCCTGCTTGCAGGAACTGGATCGGACATTCTCTATGGCGAAAGCGGCGAAGACATTCTTTCGGGGGCGTCCGGCGATGACTTTCTCGGTGGCGGCAGAGGATCAGATGTCCTCGACGGCGGGGCCGGAACCGATACCGCAGTTTACTCGGATCTGACCATCGCGGTCGATCTCGATCTTGTCGGTGGTAGATCTGTTTCAGCAGGACAAGATACGCTCATCAGTATCGAGAACGTCTATGGCAGCCGCTGGAACGACACCCTGCGGGGTGACACTGCTGCGAACCTGTTGTTCGGGGCCGACGGTGCTGACGTTCTGATCGGCCGAGACGGTGATGATGTCCTCATCGGCGGAGCAGGTGCTGACGTTCTGACCGGCGGAACCGGACGTGATACATTCGTTTTCGGGGCGGGCGATGGCACCGATGTGATTACGGATTTCAGGCTTGGCGGCGAACGCGATACGCTGTCGATATTTGGTTACGCCGGGTATCGCGAACTGCGTCAGACATCGGACGGTGCACTGATTGTCCTGTCCGACACCGACACTATTCTTCTGCAAGGAATCAGCGCGGCTAGCGTTTCGGTAGCGGACCTGAACTTTTCGCTCGCGACGCGCCCTAGCTATGCCGTTTCTGGACCTGTTCCGGCGATGCTGGGTACCGAACCCTGGCAAGTTACCGCGAGCGAGCAGGTCTATGCGGGCGAAAGCCTTGCATTCAACAACGCAACAGGTGGCATCGTCGTCAGCCGATGGACAACCGGGGCATCAGGCTACCTGACCAACAACGGACAGATTGTTTCAACCTCGACAAGTTCAGGCACCATCGGCGTTTCAACCGATGGAGCCATATCGGGTGCAGGATTCACCAATGGTACCGGGGGAAGGCTGGATGCCTACCTGACAAACAGCACCTCTGGTCGCGCCGTCGGTGGCTATTTCAACAGTCAGAATAGTGTGTTCGACAATCGTGGCTCGATCTTTGTTCGCTCCTCTCATGAAGCGTACGGCGCTGAAGGGACTAGGCCGGGCCTGACGGTCAGCAACAGCGGGCTCCTCGACGTTGTTGCCCAGTCATCGGCCTATGGTGTGCGCCTCGGCCAGTACGGGAGTTTCACAAACACCGGCACAATCCGGGTCGAGGGTTCGGGCCTCGCCGTCGGGGTGTATGGTATCGGAACCACATCAGCGACCAACTCTGGATCCATCGTCGTCGTCAATCGGACCGGCATCAGCGTCGGCATGGAAATCCTGTCTGACAACCTGATCTTCTCGAACAGCGGCCTGATCCAGGCCGATATGGCCGTCCAGGTCGGTACCTATTTCTTCGGCCAAGGCATTTCGTTCAACAATAGCGGTGACCTCAGAGGCGGCGTGGCGCTGAGCTCGGGCGCCGACGTATTTGTCAACACCGGCCTCATCTCCGGACTGGTGGCACTGGGACAGGGTGCCGACCGCTTCGAGGGAGCGGGTACCATAGGGGATTTGAGAATCAATGGAGGTGCCGGAAACGACCAGATCGTCGCCGGGGCCGGAAATGATGTCCTCGAGGGCGGAGCAGGCAACGACACACTCAGCGGCGGCGGCGGCACGAATACTGCGATTTTCAGCGGTACGTCGACCAGCTATTCGATCACGACAAGCGGTGCGACCACGACTGTAACCGGCGGGACGGACGGAACCGACACGCTGACGGACATTGAGCTTCTGGTTTTCACCGACAGAACCGTGCAGCTCATTCTGGATCCAACCAACGTCATCAATGGTACTCCGTCTGCTGAAACCCTTGCCGGAGGGTCGAACCGCGACCTGATCACCGGTGGCGGGGGAGCAGACACCCTGAGCGGTGGAGCCGGGACAGACGTGTTCCGGTACCTGTTGACTTCGGATTCGACGGCGGCCGCCTCCGACATCATTACCGATTTCGTCACTGGCGCCGACCGGATCGATCTGACGGCCTTGAATCCGACGTCCGTATCGATCGCACGGCTGGCGGGCGGGGGAACGGTGGTCTTTGCCCAGACACCAGGGG
>NZ_JAEMRD010000051.1 GCF_016463485.1 Brevundimonas sp. | reverse complement strand
CGCACTGGGCCTGACACTGGTGGCGCTCGAAAATGTCGCGCGGACGACTGGCTCCTTGGAAGGGGGCGCGGCCGTCCAGGCGCGCGAGATCGATCTCGGCGCGGACGCGCGCGAGACGGGCGTCGACCGCGGCGGACCGCGCGTTGACGAGGGCGGTTCGGGTGACGCGCAGTTCGACCTGGGAGATGCGACCGGCCTCGAAGCCGATCCGCGACAGGCGGTAAGCTTCCTCGGCCGCGGTGACGCCGGCGTCGGCGGCCGACACGCGACTCACCGAGGCGGCCAGGCGGGCCACCGCGGCGGCCCGGTCGGCCTGGGCCTCCTGCCGCGCCGACATCAGGCGGGCGTCGGCCGCCCTGAACTCGGCCTGCGCCGCCTCGATGTTCCCCCGGTTCCGGTCGAACAGCGGCAGCGGCATGCTGATCCCGAACGTCAGGGCGGTGGCGTCCTCCGCCTCGAAGCGGCGAATGCCCACGCTGGCGTTGATGTCCGGGCGGGCCTGGACGCGTTGCACGTCGATCCGGCGCTCGGCGGCCGTTCGCTCGGCCTCGGCCACGCGCACGGTGGGCGCGTCGTCGATCGCGGAGCCCACCCCGGTCGGCTCCTGGTCCAGCAGGCTGGCGTCGATGCGCGTCACGGGCGACGGGATCATCGCCACGGCCGTGAGGCGAGCGTAGGCGGCGTCCCGTTCGGCGACGGCTTCGTCGAGGGCGGCGCGGGACGACGCGGCCTCGGCCTCGCCCTGGATGCCGCGCAGGAGCGGCTCGCGCCCCTCCTCCACCAGCGCCAGGGCGGCGCGGGCGTCGGCCAGGGTCAGGGTCAGGACCTCGTCCGCCAGGGCCGCGCGGCGCTGCGCCGCCTCGGCTTCGGAATAGACGAGGGCCAGGCGACCGGCGGCGTCGATCACCGCCAGATCGCGCTGCAGGCCCACGGCGCCGGCCTCGGCGCGCGCGGCGGCGATGCGGCTCGCGCGACGTCCCCACAGCTCGAGGTCCGTGCTCAGCGCGAGGGTCGTGTCGGCGTTGTCCATCCCCGAGAAGGGGCCGGAGCCGAACGCGTTCTCGACATCGAGCCCGAGCACGGGGTTGGGGCGTACACGGGCCTGACGCACGCGGGCTTCCGCGGCGTCGAGGTTCGCGCCGGCCTCAAGGGTGGCGGGCGTCTGGCCGAGCTGCGCGAGCAGCTGGGCGTAGGTCGGGGCGGGGTCAGCCCACGCGGGACTGACCAGAGTCGCTGCGATCGCAGCAACCGCGCAGCCGACCGCGAGACGCGGTCGCCGGCGAGATGTGGGAGACATGTTCCATTTCCAGATTTCTGATCACGAAGAGGCGCCCGCAAGGGCGCAGGCCTTCGGTCAGACTCTGGGCGGTCGCTTCAGGCCGTCGGGCGTGACCGAGGCCTGGACGTCATCGTGGCGGCCGCTTTGCAGCAGCAGTTCGCCGAACGTCGGCGCGATGGCGTCGACGCCGTGAGTGCGCGCCGTCGAGGTATGGTGGCAATGTCCGTGGGCGCAGATGCCATGGCTCCCGGACGGGTCGCCGTGGTCGCCGTCATCGGGATTGTGATCGACGAAGGCGTGGGCCGCAGGGGGCTCCGGCATGCAGGTCGCGGCGTCGACGGCGGGCGCGAAGAAGAAGGCGGCGAAGACGAGTGTCATCGCCGCGATCAGCTTCGCCCATGTCGTCATCGACGAGGTCATCGCGCGCTCGTTACTTCCGTTCTCCAGAGGAGGCAATCTGTTACATAGTCCACAGGTCTTCCCGAACGCCCTATGACCCCGATCAGCGGCGACATGTCGCGTGCACGCAGCCGGCGCGCTGCTAGGATCAGGTCCGTCCGCAGGAGCCGCCATGTCCTCTCTTCGTCTCACCCGCCGCGCCGCGCTTGTCACGGGTCTGGCGGCCGCCGCCCTCCCGCCCCTCGCCCTGGCGCAGACCCCCGGTCGGGTCGCGCGGCAGATCACCGTCTACAAGACGCCCTGGTGCGGCTGCTGCGGCGGCTGGGTCGCACACATGCGCGGCGCCGGCTGGACGGCGCGCGTGGTCGACCTCGAAGACCTCGCCCCGATCCGGGCCCGTCACGGGATTCCGGACCGCCTCGCGTCGTGCCACACCGGCGTGGTCGGCCGCTACGCGATCGAAGGCCATGTGCCGGCGTCGGATGTCGAACGGCTCCTGCGCGAGGCCCCCGCCGCGCGCGCCCTGACTGCGCCCGGCATGCCGGCCGGATCGCCCGGCATGGAGGCCGCCGGCCGAGAGCCCTATGTCACTCTCCTGATCCTCGCGGACGGCTCGACGCGCCCCTTCGGACGACACAACGGCGCGTAAGGCGGCTGCGGCCGCACGACCCCTCACTCAGACCTGGTGACGGTCAAACGGTGGTAACAAAGGCAGGGCGCACGCCATCCTCAGCGGACGGCGCTCTCAGGGCGTCGAGCACGCAGCAGGCTTCGACCGTCGTCCGCCCACACTGGTCGAGCACCGAGACAAGGATCAGTTCCAGGCGCCGAAGATCCGAGATCTTGGCCCGCACCGCGTCCAGATGAGCCGCCGCCACATGATCGACCGCCTGGCACGGACCGGCGGCAGGCCCGGTGGACAGCGTCAGCAGGCTGCGGATGTCGTCGTGCGAGAAGCCGAGATCACGGGCGCGTCGGATGAAGGACAGCCGGTCCAGATGCGCCCGCTCATAGACGCGGTGGCCGCCCTCCCCGCGTTCCGGCGCGTCCAATAGACCGATCTGCTCGTAGTAGCGGATGGTGACCACCTTGCAGCCCGTGCGCCGCCCAAGCTCGCCGATCGAAAATCTCTCTGTCACAGGCCTTGAACCTATAGGGACTATAGATCGTATATCGGCGGCCGACACGTTTCCGGCAAGGCTCGCTCCGATGAAAGACTGCTGCTCCCCTCCGACGTCCGACGAGGTCGGCCCGACCTGTTCGAGCCAGAGCGTCCTGGAGCCGGCGTCCGCTTCGGCGGCGGCGGGGTGCTGCGCCGGGCCGACCCCCTGCGCGTCCACGCCGTCCTTCGTCACGGCCGCGCCCATCGTCCCGGCCCAGACCCATTTCGCGGGCGATGACTGCTGTTCCGCCAAGGGCGACGAGATCGCCGCGCTGGGTGAGCACGCCGACGTCCGGCGCGTGCTGGTCATCGTGCTGGTGATCAATCTGCTGATGTTCTTCGCCGAGTTCGGGGCGGGACTGTTCGCGCGGTCCACCGCCCTGATGGCCGATTCCGTCGACATGCTCGGCGACGCCCTTGTCTACGGGCTAAGCCTCTACGCCCTGAAGCGCAGCCTGCGCTGGCGCGCCGGAGCGGCGCTCGTGAAGGCCGCAGTCATCGCCGCCTTCGGAATCTGGGTCTTTGTGGAAGTGGTCCGCAAGCTGATGGGCGACATCACCCCGACCGCCGAGACCATGGGCGTGTTCGGCGCGATCGCCCTGGTCGCGAACCTGGCCTGCCTCGCAATGCTCTACCGGTTCCGGAACCGCGACGTGAACCTGTCGAGCACCTTCGAGTGCTCGCGCAACGACGTCATCGCCAACACCGGCGTGTTGATCGCGGCGGGCGGAGTGGCCTGGTTCAACGCGGGCTGGCCCGACATCCTCGTCGGCGGCGTCATCGCCCTCCTGTTCTTCCGCTCGGCGATCAAGGTGCTCGGCGAAGCCTGGCCCCAGTTCCGCGCCGCGCGGCCGCAGGCCGTCGCGCTCGACTAGAGCGGATCGCGCGCGCAGCCGAGGCGGCGCAGTTGGAAACGACGAACCCGCTGGCTGAAAGCGCCAGTCGTAGGTCAGGACCCCGGCGAGGTCTCGGGGTCGTCGCCGGCCTCCCGGCCGAAGCTTGTCTGCAAGGCCCGAAGCCGGCTGGCGATCTCCTCGTCGGAAATCTCGACCTTCAGGTGGTCCTGGATGTACTGCAGCCGGGCGTCGCATTCGCGGAGGATTTCGCCCCAGCACCGCACCCACACCGTATAGTTGGGCTGTCGCACGGCGATGCCGATCTCGCGTCCTTCCTGTGTGATCGCCTGTCCGACGATGTCGTCGTATTCGCCCACGACCAGGAAGAAGTTCCACCGCGTGTCGGTGTGCCGGAAGTCGGGCGCGCCGGCGAGGGCCAAGGCGTAGTCGGAAATCTGGTTGAGCATCTTGCGATCGGCCTTGGCCGAGGGCCGCTTGAGCTCCACGATCAGATACTCCCGTCTTTCCTGATGGGGCCCGGGGATGCTGCGGCCGAGCAACTGGTCGACCCGGCCGGTGCGACCGTCCGGCTTGGTGACCCGCCCGCCGGCGCGCTTCCCGCCCAGGTCCTCCGAGACCCGTTGCATCACCTTGGTCAGGCCCGCTTCGGGAACCGCGAGGTGAAACTGCTCGCCGAAAATCCAGGTGTTGTCCCGCACCAGCAGGTCCAGGCCGCCGCGTTCGCGAATGACCTTCTTGCCGTCGGTGTCGAACACGGCCTGGCGCAGCGTCTGGAGGAAGGCGATCCGGTCGGCGATCAGGCTGGACGCCGCGATGATGTTGGACAGTTCGGTCTTCTTGAGCAGGGCCGAGAACTGGTTCTGCCGCTCCTTGGGGAGTCCCACCACGGCGTGCAGGATCTGGGTCAGCGAGTCCGGGTTGTGCCGCAGCGCCTCACGCAGCAGGGTCAGGGTCATGCGCTTCAGGCCGGTGTCGGCCTTGCGGAACTCCTTGGAGTAGTTGGACACGGCGTAGGTCGCCATGTCGAACACGTCCCGCTCCCGCTGCTGAAGCGTATCGGTCGGGTCCCCCTCGTAGGGATAGGCTCCCGCGGCCTTGAGCTCCTCGATCAGGCGTCCGGCCCGCTCGTGGCCGCGTCTGCGGAAGTGCGCCTGCGACTGATCGCGGACCGCCTCCACGACCCTGGCGAAATCGCCGTCGGTCAGCTCCAGTTCGAGCAGGTTGTCGGCGGCGAGTTCGACGAAGAAGCTGGAGGTCGCGTAGATCGAGAAGGCGAAGTCTGGCGCATTGATGCGCGCCGGCTGCGAGCCGAGCACAATGCCGTTGTCGCCGCAGAAGTGGATCTTGCGGCTGTCGATCGGCGTCGACCATTCGACGATGTCGAGCTTCACGTCGCGGATCGTCCGGTCCCTGCCGACGATGGGCGGCAGGACGAGAGAGACGGCGTCGGCGATCGCCGTCGACGGATCGATCCGGGCGCCGTCGTACCAGAGCTCCAGCTGCGGGTAGAGCTTCAGATACTGGGCGAAGATGGCGGTGAACTGCCGGCGCTGCTCGTCGGTGACGAGGGCGTCGAGGTTCTGTTTCAGCGGATGCAACGACACCGAAACGCCCGGGGCGCCGACCGCCGGCTCCGGGTCGCCGATCTCGGCGGTCTCGATGGATTCGGCGCGGATGTCGATCGACAGCTGTTTGAGACCGTCCTCGCTCGCGTATCGCGAGGTCCAGCGGGCGCGGTCGGCCAGGGAGAAGAACCGCAGCCGACCCCGTCCCTCCTTGCCGTGATAGGCGCGGCCGCTCGGCGCGGCGGAGCGTTTCCAGGATTCGCCGAGTTGTCCGAAATCCCGGTCCGCGCGGTCCGCGCTGATCCCCTCGCCGTCGTCGTTGACGATGATCTCGTCGACGCCGCCCAGCGCCGTACGCCGAAACTCGACATGGACGCGCGTGGCGCCCGCGTCGAATCCGTTCTAAACCAGTTCGGCGATCGCGCGCAGCGGCTCCGTCGTGCGAACGACGGTCTCGATGTGGTCCTGCTTGGCCTGAAGCTGAACGCGATGGGTCGCCATCAGGCCGCCAGCGGCCGCGACGCCAACCAGCCCTTGTCCTGCAGGACGTCATAGGCCAGCCGCACCTGCTCGGGCGAGAACTGGCGCTTGCGCTCGCCCCAGGCATAGGTCTCGGACACCGCCGCGTCCGCGCTTCCGGCGTCCAGCCGGGTCGCGACCCAGTGCACCGTCGCCAGAAGCTCCAGGCCGAACGGCGACTCGAAGCCCTCGACCAGATCGGTCACGCGCTCGAAGCGCGCCTGCGTCTCGGGGGCGTCCTTGAGCTTGGCCTGGGCGTCGACGACCGCGCCGGGCACCAGCTCGAGCCGTTTGGTCGGCGCGTCGCCGCCATCGGCGTAGCCGGACAGATAGTGGCCTTCGACCTCGCGCAGCACATGCCGGAGGTTCTCGGCGTAGGGCCCGTAAAAGGCCTTGGCGTAGCGCAGCTTCAGCGGTTCGCCGGCTTCCTGCATGAAGTACATCAGCTTGTGGACCTCGAGCAGGCTGACGAACGGGTCCAGCAGGCCGTTGAGATATCGGTCGACCAGCCCGACCAGCGCCGCGCGGCCCGGCGACATCGCCGGCGCCGCGCGCGACCTCGACATCGCGTCGGCCGCGGGCGCGCCGCCCGGCTCGTAGACGATGACCTCGACATCCGGGACAGCCTGCAGGGCTTGCTCGATGCGCGGCCGCACCTGACGCCAATCCAGTCCGCCCAGGCCGCTGCCGAGCGGCGGAATGGCGATCGACCGGATCTTCCGCTCGCGGATCACGCGAATCAGGTCGATCAGGCCGGCGTCGATGTCCTCCATCCGGCTCTTGCCGCGCCAGTGGCGTTTGGTCGGAAAATTGATGATGAAGCGCGGCGTATCCAGGCGATGGCGCTCATAGACGAACATCCGGCCCGGCTGGACCTCCTGCGCTTCGCACGCCCGCGCATAGGCCTCATAATTGTCCTGGAACGCGTTCTTGAATTGCAGCGCGACGCCCCGGCCCATGACGCCGACGCAGTTGACGGTGTTGACGAGCGCCTCGGCGCCCGACTTCAGGATGTCGCCGCTGGTGAATGTGATCATCGCTCCCCCCTAGTAATACCACGTCGGCTGCAGGTCGACGCGCGGCGCGTGGGCGGCGCCGCGCAATCGGGCCTCCACCGCCAGCTTGACGGGCTGGTTCACCACCCCGATCCGTTCCACCAGATCCCACGGGACGCTGTCGTGCAGGAGAAACTCGGCCTGCTTGCCTTCCCGAACCTCGGCGGCGGACCAGGCATTGGACATCACCGCGTCCCAACGGATTTCGTCGAGCGCCTCGAGGCTGTCGCGAAACTCCGCATAGTAGGCGCCTGCATTCGACAAGGTGAACGCCCAGCGCCGCCCGTGAGCCTGCGCCCAGTCCACCACCGTGCGCAGGTCGGCCTCCAAGTGGACGATCGGTTCCTGGCCGCCGCGGTAGTTGACCTCGGGATGATTGCCCCGATGTAGCAGATAGAGCATCACCGATCTAGAACAAAAATAGAACGGGACATACTGGCCGACCGTATCGCCAGGATGGCAGCGCACCGGAAGGCCCAGGCGCCGCGCCTTGATCGAGGCCATGCCGATGGCGGTGACCGGGCCGCCGGCGGCGATCATCCGGGCGTCGCTGAACAGCCCGCCTTGGCCGATGATCGTCGGCAGGTTGTCCATGTGGGTGATGTGATAGATTTTCGGGCGTGCCGGCGCAGGCATGGCGTGCGTGGTTCCCCCCGAGAAATGCGGCAAGTCCTTTGTCTGCCTGATTCGGACGATTGTCGTGCAGAAGCCGCCATGGAGCAATGCGCGACCCATTGCAAAACGCCGGCAAGCCTGCCGACCCGCCTGGTCGGTCGCCGCCTCGACCGGACGGGCAGGCGGCGCCGGTCAAGCGCGTCTCAGAACCCGAAGTCGATCTGGGCCCCGGGGTCAGCCGGCCGACGCCGACGCTTCCTGGGCGTAAGCGCAGGGGCCGCGACCGGGAGGTTTGGCGCGGGCTCCGATCCGGAACCCGGACGCGGCATGGAGCGCGGCATCCCCGGCAACCGCGGCGCGCGGGCGCCCTTGCGCGGCGGGGGCGGCGGGACCTCGCCTGACCGGCTCCGCTTCCACTGGGTCAGTTCGCTCTCCCACCAACCGACGCGGCCGGGCGACACGCGGACGCGGCGCGGGAACTCGCCATCCCGCTCCATGCGCCAGGCGGTCGACCGGCTGATGCTGGCGATCCGTTCCACCTGGTCCCAGGACAGGAGGCGGTCGTCCCTGCCGCCAACGTCCGGCGGCCCTTCATCCCCGGTCATGACAGCGCCCCGCAAGTCTCCGGTCCACCTCATCTTCCAATACGTCCCGCAGCAAGCGGGCGTCGTTCGCCGCGTCGATCGGGTCCCGTCGCCGCCATTCCGTTAGGACGGCTTTCAGGGCGAAGCTCGCCGCAGGGTCCGCGAGAATCTGCGCCGCTGTGACACCGGCCCTAGCCACGACGCCGCCCCCGAGCGGCCGGCGGGGCCCCGGTTCGAACGTCGGTGATCTGGCTGCGCGCCCAGTCGCGCAGCAGCCCGCGGGGATAAAACGGCTTGGAACGGATATGGCGGCATGGCGGTCCGTTCGATCCCGTCGACCAGAGCCGGGCGAGGCTCGCGGGCTTCAGCTGGATGCCGAGCTGCGACAGGAAGGCGGAGGCCTCAGTGCGCGTCAGAAGGTCGTCGGCGCCCCCGGCGGCTCCCGCGTCCTCCCCGAGACCGACCCCGATCATGGCTGCACACGCGGGCGGCAGTGCAGACTGTTGCGCGGGGCTTGCCCCGCCGTCAGGGCCAGGTAGCAGTCGATGACCGAAATCACATAGGCCTGGGTCTCGGCTATATCTGGAACCCGGCCAAGCCGCGCCACGCGACCCGGGCCGGCGTTGTAGGCGCTCAGCGCGAGGCGCAGGTCTCCGAAGCGCAGCAGCTGCCGGGCAAGATAGTCCGCGCCTCCGCGCAGGTTCTGGACCGGATCGAAGCGATCGCCCACCCCCAGTTCGCGGGCCGTATCGGGCATGAGCTGGGTCAGTCCGCCCGCCCCCGCCGGGGACAGAGCCCCTAGCTGGTAGGCGGACTCGGTCAGGACCAGGGCGTGCAGCAGTTTCTCGTCCAGTCCGTGCGCCGCCGCCGCTCGGGCGATCTCGGCCTGGAAAGGCTGGCTGAGCGCGGCCAGGCGGGGCGCATCCCCCTCCCCTGCGTCGGCCGGCGCCGATCCGGCCTCCGCCGTCGCTCGGCCGAACAGGTCGCCGCCCGCCGCGCGCCAGTCGACGGTTTGGGCGGAAGCCGGCGCGCCCAAGGCGAGGAGCGCCGCCGCCCAAAGGATCATTCTCACCATCTCAGCACCTCCTGATAGACGCCGAGCACCTCGGAGCGCATCACGGGCCCGAAATACCGGCTGTCGAAACTCCCGGCCGTATCGCCGAGCAGAAAGAGTTCGTCCGACCCGAGCCGTCGGCACCCCGACCAGCGCGGCAGGACCGCGCCGCGCCGATCGTGGGTGCGGACCCACCGGACGCCGCCTGGCGTCCGCAACTGCGCGCCATCCACGCAGATGCGGTCGCCGCCCGCCGCCGCGACCCGTTTGATCAGCGCCACGTCCCCCGGCATGCCGAGATCCGCGAGATAGGCCCGCGCCGTGGTCGGCTGGGGAATGGCCACCACGACGCCACGCTCGATTTCGGCGCCGAACCGCCGGGCGTAGAGGCCCTCGGGCAGGCTCGGGCTTTCGTTGACGAGCGCCAACGCCGGGACGTGCTCGCCGATCAGCGCCAGGCAGCCGAGGGCGAACACGGCGACGCCCGTCACGCACCAGCGGTTTCCATTATCGAGCGGGCTCATGGCTGGTACGGCTCAAGGATCAGATCGCGGGTGATCATCACCCGCACGGGCGCGCCCGCCCGCAGCCGGATGGACGGGCGGACCTCCAGTTCCCGGTCGATCAGCCGGCCGCCGACGCGGGCGCCCTCGATGGCCGCCGCGTCGCCGGCGTCGCCGAGAAGGCCGCCGCCGCCCTCATCGTCGCGGGCGATCTGCCCGAGCGTGGTGATGGCCCCGGCGAACAGCGTCCCGACCAGCAGGGGAAACAGACGACGATCGACCGAGCCCCGCACGCCGACGGCGCCCTGGGCGTCGACGCCGGGCTCGCCGGTCAAGACGAGGCTCTTGCCATTGGGCAGGATCAGCCGGTCCCAGGTCAGGAAGGCGCGGCGGTCCCCATAGGCGCTTTCGCCCTCATGGCGGCCGATGAGCCGCGTCCCCTGCGGGAGCACAAGGTGGCGGCCGCTGACCGTGTCGTAGACGTTCTGGGTGACCGTGGCGATGACGGGGCCCGCCCGGGCGGTATCGACCGCGGTCAGCAGGGCGGCGGGGATGATCGCGCCGGCCTTCAGTTCATACGGCGACAGGGGCGCGGTCAGGACATGGCCGTTGTAGGTGGCGCCGTAGTCCGCGCTGGCCGAAGGAACGCCGGCCGGAGCCCGCCGCTCGGCGCCCGCCGGGACCGCGGCGGCCGCCGCACCGTCGCGAACCTCGGCGAAGAATAGGCCGGACCGGCGCGCCAGGTCTCCGGGCGCGGGTCCCCGCGGTGCAGACACGGGGCGATAGACGGGCGGGGCCGCCCGAGGCGGCGGTTCGGAACGCTCGGCCGGCGCGTCGTCGACCTCGCTCGGCTCGGCCGATGAACGCGGCTCTGGCAGGCGGTCGTAGGTGGCCGGCTGCTCGGTGACGACCTCGGTTGGGCGGACCACGCCGCGGGCCTCGTCCTCGCGCGCGGCCTCGGCGCGGGTGCGCGCGCCCTGCCGGATTTCGGGCTGCACGACGAACGCCCAAGCCAGCGATCCGGAGATCAGGACCACCCCGCCGATGACGAAAAGCTGGACGACGGATTTGCGCAGACGCACCGCGCTCGGACGGGGTGCCCGGCTGGCGAGCTCCGGCGCCGGAGACTTGGGCGCGCGGGGTCCGGCGCTGTCGCCCTGGGGCGGACCAGGGAGGGTTTGCGGGGGTGTCTCGATCATGGACGGGCTCCTTGATGACGGATGCGGACCACCTGCGGCCTGCGATCGCCCAGCCGGAGTTCGGCGCGATCAAGCACGCGGTCGACGATGAACAGGCCGCCGGCCTGCCTGTAGTTCACCAGCTGCGCCTCGCCGTCGGGCGCGATGGCGAACAGGGCGGGCGCCTCGTCGACCTGGAGATCGGCGGGGAAGGCGATGAAGGTGCGCCGGCCGTCGTGGAACACCGCCGAGGGGGTCCATCTCGGACGCCTTCCCTGAGGCTCGAGACGGTATCGGGCGTCGAGCGGCCCTTCCGGCATGACGACGGCGTCAGGCACCCGCATGGCCGGTTGCAAGGCGACAGCAGCCGGCCCTGCCTCGACGACCCCGGTCGGTGCGCTGTCCCAGGCGACGGCGGCGTTGAAGGCGTCGGCCGCCCCGCTGCGCAGATCGACAAGGTAGACGCGCTGGTTGGTGGTCAGGACCAGGTTGGTCTCCAGGCCGCGTTCGAGCGGCTTGATCAGGACGTGGACGCGACGGTCCGGCCCCTCCCCCGACGCGACCTCGCCGATCTGCCAGCGGACGGTGTCGCCCGCCGCCTTGGCGATCAGGGTCTCGCCCGCGCCGAGCGTCAGGGTGGTCACCCGAAGCGGCGCAGTCCACACCTCGAAGACCCGCCCGGGCTCCCAGGCGAAGATCTGGACGCCGCCCTGGAAGCGGTCAGACCGGGAGGGCGCGCTCGCCGCGCTGTTGGCTTCGGCTATCGCCCTGCGGCCGGTCAGCGCCGGGGCCGCCGGCGTCGCATCGGCGGCCGGTCGCGACGGCGTTTCCGCCAGGTAGGGCCGCGCCGCGTCCGCCTCCAGCGCGGACGCCGCCGCCGGCTCCGGCTCCGGCTCCGGCTCCGGATCGTCCGCCGTCGTCGGCGCCGGCCCGTCAAGAGCGATCGGACCCAGCGGCAGGGAGGACGCCTGGCTCAGGCTTGCGGCGGGCGCCGCCGACGGCGCGACCGCGTCTCGCAAGATCGCGCAGCCGGACAGTAGGGCGCTCGAAAGCGCCAGGATCAGGACGCGTCGGGGGTCCATGACACATCCTCGATCTTCAATCCCAGGGGATTGCGCAGGAGTTCGGCCTCCGTGCGCGGCGGTTGCAGGGTGGTGGTGATCAGAGCGCGCCAGCGCTCCGATCCGGCGGCCTGGCCGTTGACGAAGCGGGTTTCGCGCCATTGCAGATCGAAGGTGCGGCCGGAGCGGCGGACCACATTGAGGATCTCGACGTTGACGGCCTCGCGTCCAGCCTCGGCGAACGGGTCGTGAGCCTGCGCCCATGCGTTCAGGAAGCCCGCCGCCTTGGGCGTGAGAAGGTCGTAGGCCCGCAGCCAGTTCTGCCGGATGACGATCGGATCGATCGACTTGGAGCGGACGTCCCGGACCCAGCCGGCGAGGGCGTGGGCGATCTGTGCCTCGTTGGGCTCGTAGCGGCCGCCGATGGCCGTGATCCGTTGGGTCTCGCCGTAGTCCGACACCTCCACCACGAACGGCTTCACCACGGCCCGCTCGGCCTGAACCCACCACCCCGCGCCGAGGAAGCCGGCCAGGGCCAGGTTGGCGACGGCGATCCGGCGCCAGTTTCGTGCATGGGCCAGCGACAGCCCCATACGGTCGTCCCACATCTGACCGGCGCGACGCCAAGGGGTCGCCTCCGGCGCGGCCGCCAGGGCCCGCTTCGGTCGGAAGAACGGATGCATCTCAGGTCTCCTCTGTGCGGAGGTTGGGGGACAGGACGCCGCTGGTCTCGCCTGCGGGCATCAAGGTTCGTCCGGCGTTGGCGACGAAGAAGGCCTGGAGCGCCGCCGCCCGTCCCGGTCGCCGCGACGGCGCGGACGCGGGATCCGAGGCGGCGAGGGCGCGCTGGAAATCCGACCGGGCGGCCCGGGCCTCGGCGTCGCGGACCGAGGCGGGCCGGCTGGCTCCGCCGCCCGGCGTTGTATCGCCCGACGCTGGATGGTCGGAGCCGGTCTCGGCCTCGGCGGCGCCTGGGTGATGGGACCACGCCCGGGCCGGCTCCGCGACGCCCGGCCCGGAAGACGGAGTCGGACCCGCCGGACGGACCGTCCCGGCGCTGCGCCGTGTCGATCCGTTGTCGTTCGAGGCCGGCGGCGTCGACGGCCCGCCGCCGCCCCGACCCGGCCCGACCGGTGGCGACGAGGGCGGCGCCCGTCCGCCGGTCGCACCGGCGGCGGCGCGCGCCGGTCCCGCAAGCCGCGCGGCGCCGCCGCCGATCAGGGCTCCGGCGCCCGCGATCCCGGCCGCGCCCAGGGCCCCGGCCCCACCGACGGCGAGCGCGCCGGTCAGGGCGCCGCCCGCCCCCAGCGCCGGGCCCCCGGTCACGAGGGCGGAAGCGAGGTTCGGGATGAACATCGCCAGCATCGCCAGGAGCATCGATGCGACGAGGATGGTGAGGGCCTCGTAGATGTCCGGGTTGGTCGAGGGCTGGAGCTGATCGAATACGGTCCGCGCCCCCGAAACGACGATGGCGAGGGCCAGGACCTTGAGGCCGGAGGAGACGACGTAGCCGAGCGGCCTTTCGGCCAGGAAGGCGGATTTCGACCAGATGCCGAACGGCAGGAGGATGAAGCCGCCCAGGGTGACGATCTTGAACTCCAGCAGAGAGACGATGATCTGCAGAGCAAGGATGGCGAAGGCGAGCAGGATGCCGATCATGGCCAAGCCCAGGATCAGGGCGTCGGCCATGTTGCCGACCACGTCCAGGGGGTTGTCGACCGGCGCCGGGGTCTCGCCCAACGCCTTGACGATCTCCCAGCCCTGCTGGAGCACGGCCCCGGGGTTGAGGAACTCGGCCCGAGACAGCGAACCGCCTCCGGCGACGAGGCCCAGCTCCAGGAAGCCGGCGTAGATCGTCTCCGATAAAGCCTGCCAGTCGTTGATCAGCCAGGCGAAGACGCCGATGAGCAGCACCTTGCCGAAGCCGGCGGCCAGCACCTCCCGGTTGGAGGAAAGCGCCCACTGGATTCCGGTGAGGGCCACGACCAGCACGATCAACAGGCCGAACACGCCGTTGACGGCGCCGGACAGGGTGTCGAAGCCCGCCGAGACGGTGTTCGAGAACACCACCATCAGATCGTTGGGCGTGTCCATGCTGACCGGGGCCATGACGATCAGTCCCGGGCGCGGGCGAACGGATCGAAGGACGGCGCGACGGGGACCGCGCCCGCGCCGGCCCAGCGTTGGCGGCGGGCCGCTTCGCCGGAGGCGCGGTCGGCCGCCTCCCGCGCCGTGGCCTCCGCCATCAGCCGCGACTGGGCCAGCATCAGGGTCCGCAGGGCCGCCAGGTCCTCGGCCAGAACCGCGAGCAGCTGATTGGTCGATTGCACGGCCGCGGTCTGTCCCGCAGCCGACTGACTGGCGCCGAGCGCACCGGCCACCCGGGCGTCGCGGGTCCCGCCCAGCCGTTCCAGTTCCGCCGCCGTCCGCGCCAGATCCTCGGCGGTGCGCCGGGCGTTCGCGGTTCGCGCTCCGCTCTGCTCCAGAAGGCGCAGCACGTCCGCGCCGGCCAGATCGTCGGGGTAGTAGGTCTCGAACTGGCGCTCCAGACCGCTGACCGAGGTCGCCAGCCCGCGCGCCGTGCGCGCCAGCTCGGCCATGTCCCGCAGCGACTGGCTGCTGCCCGCCAGATGGCTGTAGGGCGAGGCGGCCAGGCTGCGGGCCTCGTTGGCGAGGCTCTCCAGCTGGCGGGCGGCCTGCAGCGCGTTCTCCAGGTGGTTGCGCGGGTCGAACACCACCTGCTGGGCGCCGGCCGGAACCGGCGACGCCAGCACGAGGAGGCCGGCGACGGCCAGGCCCGTCGTCCTATTCCGCCGCGAGCGGCGGGTCGAAGGCGTCGAGAACGGAATCCACATTCTGCACTCCCTTGGCTTTGAGGAATTCGCGGGCGAAGGCGGCCTCGCCGGATCGGGCCAGGACGTCGTCGATGAGGGTCTGGTCCTCGGGCGTCCCGGCGCCGCACAGGGCCAGGGCCACGCCCGTCAGGCGCAGGTCGAACAGCCGACGGCCCCGAGGCTGCCGCCAGTAGTAGGACCGCTTGGGCGGGGCGAAGGCGATCAGCTCCAGCTGGCGCCGGTTCAATCCGAAGCCCCGATAGAGCTCGGCCGAAGACGGCTCCATGGCGCGCGGGTTCGGCAGGAACACCTGGGTCGGGCAGCTCTCGATCAGGCTGGCGGCGATGGCGGACGCGGCCACGTCGTCGAGGCTCTGGGTGGCGAACACCACCGCCACCCGCTTCTTGCGCAGAGTCTTCAGCCATTCCCGGATCTTCGCCGCGAAGGCCGTCTCGCCCAGGAACAGCCAGGCTTCGTCCAGGATCAGCAGGGTCGGCCGTCCGTCGAACCCCTGCTCGAGCTCCCGGAACAGGGCCGAGAGCACCGGGGCCACCGCCGACGGCGTGGCCATCAGCGTTTCGAGCTCGAAGGTGTCGAACCGGCTCGTCCCCAACGCCGCACCCTCCCCGTCCAACAGGGCGCCGTGCGGTCCCTTCAGCGTGAGGGGTTCGAGGGCGGCGGCGACGGCGCGATCCTGCACTAGGGCGCAGAAGACGGTCAGCGTCCGTTGGGGAACCGGCGCGTCGGCCAGGGCGGCGAGGGCCGCCCAGATTTCCTCCCGCACGCGCGGAGTGGGCTCCAGCCCGGCCAACCGCACCGTCTCGGCCAGCCATTCCGAGGCCCAGGCGCGCGCATCGTCGCGATCGATCCCCACCAGCGGCTGCAGCGAGAGACCCGCGCCTGGCTCCATCGCGCGCCAGCGCCCGCCGGCCGCCAGAGTGGCGGCTCGCGCGGAGCGCCCCTTGTCGAAAAAGACCACGCGCGCGTCCGGATACCGGAACCATTGCAGGGCGAGGAAGGCCAGCAGCGCGGACTTTCCCGAGCCGGTCGGTCCCACGACCATCGCATGGCCGACGTCCCCGACGTGCAGCGCGAGGCGAAACGGCGTCGATCCGGTCGTGCGCGCCGTGGCCAAGGGCGGGCCGTCGAGGCAGGCGTCTTCCGACGGCCCCGCCCAGACGGCCGAGATCGGCAGCAGGTCGGCGAGGTTGAGGGTGGACACCAGCGGCCGGCGGACGTCCGCGTAGGGTTCGCCCGGCATCGATCCGAGCCAGGCCTCCACGGCGTTGAGGTCTTCGATGCGCGCCATCAGACCCTGGGCGTTGAGCGCGGCCTCGATCGCGCGGGCCTTGGCCGTCGCGCCCTCCTCGCTCGCATCGAGAACGGAGACCGTCAGCGTCAGATAGCCGAAGGCGCAGCTTTCCGCGCCTAGCGCGGCGAGCGCGCCGTCGCACTCTTCGGTCTTGGACGCGGCGTCGGTGTCGAGAAGCGGCACCTCCTCCTTGGTGATGGCCTCGCGCAGCAGCACGCCGACGCCCTTGCGCTTGGCGAACCAGCGCTTGCGCAGCTTGACGATCTCGCGCTCGGCCTCGGGCTTCTCGAGCCCGATCCAGCGCGCGGTCCAGCGGTAGTCGAACGGGAGGGCGCCCAGCGCGTCGAGCAGACCCGGCCGGGTGACGGACGGCAGCCCGCGCACCGAGACGACCTTGAGCCACCGGTCGCCGAGCCTGGGCGCGATCCCTCCGGTCAGGTCCGCGTCCGCCAGCCAGCCGTCCAGGAACATCGGCGTCTCCGGCGGGCGGACCTCGAAGGATCGGGGGGATACGCAGTCATGCAGCCAGGAGAGGAGACCGGCGTCATCGAGCCGGCGGATTTCCGGCAGGCCGTCCGACAGGAGGTCGAACACCGCGTCCGCCTCCCGGATGAAGGCGTCGAGCGCCACCCGCCAGTCGGCGCCGCTCCTGGCCAGACCGTCGAACAGCCAGCGCTCAAGGCGTCGGGTCTCATCGGCGGGCGGAAGCCAGGTCAGCGCCAGCCGGTGGTCGGTCTCGAAGGCCGGGTCGGCGGTCTCGAACCGGCTGCGGCGCTCCTCGTCGAGCAGCCAGGCGACGCCGAGGTCGAAGTCGCTTTGCGGATAGGGCGCTGCGGCCCGGCGGTGCGCCTCGACGTGAAGGCACCAACCGGTGCCCAGCCGGCGCAGGGCGTTGTTCAGGCGCGCGCGGACCGCCATCAACTCCTCCTCGGTGGAGGATTCCAGGTCCGGTCCGCGGAAGCGGAAGCCCGCCAGGAAGGAGCCGTCCTTGTTAAGGACGACGCCGGGGGCCACGAGGGCCGCCCAGGGCAGGTGGTCCGCGAGCGCTGCGGGCCGGCGCCGGTATTCGTCGAGAAACCGCATCGCCCCTCACCCGTCCAGATGGCCCGGCAGGGCCAGATGGCGCCGCAGAACGTCGAAGAAGCGCCGATCCGACCGCGCGGCCCAGAGGCCGATGGCGTGGGCGACCGCCCACCACAGAAGACCGAGCCACCAGATGCGCAGCGCCAGTCCCAGCACGACGGCGATGGTGCCCATGGCGATGGCGTAGTTCCGCGGCATGCCGGCCATCAGGACCGGCTCCGCAAGCGCCTGGGCCACAGGCAGGTCCCAACCCTCGGGGCGGTCTTCGGACCGCGACGCCATCAGGCGAACTCCACCCCTCCGGCGAAGCCGAAGAAGTCCAGGAAGAAGGTGGAGGCGGCGAACGCGATCGAGAGGCCGAACATGATCCCTAGCCCCCGGCGCATCGAGGAACCGTTCTCGCTCATGGCGATCCCGGCCCCGAAGGCGACCACCGCCACCACCGCCGCGGCCTGGACCACAGGGCCGGTGATCGACTGCACCGCCTGCTGGATCGGCCCTTCCCAGGGCATGCCCGACCCGCCGGCCAGCGCCGGTCCGGCGACCGCCAGGCCAAGCATCATCGTCGCGCCGAACAGGCGGCGGCCAAGTCTCCGTGACATGATTTGCTTTCCTTGTGTTCAGCGCGTTTCACCGCGCTTCGACTCATTGCAAGCAAAACTATCCCACTACTGTCAACATTAAAATACACAAATAATCCACGACTTAAATACAACTACACTCCAACTCAGACCGACTTAGATAGTAACTTGGAACGACTTACTGTGTTGATGCCGCGACGACTTGGTTTGACTTAATGCAAGTCGTCACAACGCTCTGAATTATCTTCACTTTTCTGGATTCGGTATTTGCGACGCCGTTCGAGGCGTCGTCAGGCCAGGCCTTCGACCGCGTAGCCCGTATCCGACGCGCCGTTCACCGCGATCACGGCCTCAAGCCGCCGCCCCGCCGTCGAGCGACGGATATGGGCGATGACGTCCACCGCTTGGCCGATGGTGCGACGCGGCGGCGCCGCGGCGATCTCGAGGGCCAGATCCTCGATCCGCCGCAGCGCCTCCTCGGCGGAGTTGGCGTGAAGGGTCGACAGGCCGCCCGGATGGCCCGTGTTCCAGCTCTTCAGCGTTTCGAGGGCGGCTAGGCCGTCGCGCATCTCCCCCACGACGATCCGGTCCGGACGCATCCGCAAGGCGTCGCGGACCAGATCGGCGACGCCGATGGCGACGGGGGCCCGGCGCGTCAGGACCGACACCGTGTCCCAGGCCGAACATTGCAGCTCGGCGGTGTCTTCGATGAGAAACACCCGGTCGTCGGCGAAGGCCGGCTCTGCCAGGATGGCGTTGGCCAGGGTGGTCTTCCCCGACCCCGTGCCGCCGGAGATGAGGATGTTGCGCCGCTCGCGGGCGGCCTGGGCGAGGACATCGGCCTGCCGCGCCGTCATGACGCCGTCGCGGACATAATCCCCGAGGGTCCAGATCACCGACGGGCGCTTGCGGATGGAGAAAGCCGGCGCCGGCGACACCGGCGGAAGCAGGCCCTGGAACCGTTCGCCGGTGGCGGGCAGCACACCGGCCAGGCGCGGATCGTCCCGGGTGACCACTTCACCGACATAGTCGGCGATCAGACGAATGGCGCGTTCGCGCCCTTCCACCGACAGACGCGCCCCGGTGTCGGCGCGGCCTCGCCCGGCGCGATCCAGGATGATCCGGCCGTCGGGGTTGGCGAGGATCTCCACCACCTCCGGGTCGATCAGCGCCGCCAGCACCACCTCGCCCAGGGCGTGACGCAGCGCCTCCAGCTTGCGTTCCGCGATCAGGGGATGAGCCGTCATGTCAGTTCGCCGCCCCGAACGACCGCTCCTCAACCTCCCGGCCGTGAGGGTCGTGCCCGGCCCGGCCCGAGACGATCCGCGCCGCGGTGTCGTCGAGCATCCGCTCGATGCGCCGGTCGACGGCGGCCTGCACCGTGGGATCCTGGTCGCCGACGCCGTCCGGGAGCCGGACGAACAGCGCTCGCGCGACCTCCACCACCAACTCCTGAATGATCTGCATGTCCTGTCGAGTGGACCGCATATGGCCCTTGAGTGATTGCTCAAGCGCCAGCAGCCGGTCGTCGGGGTCAGCCCTCGGGTTCCCCTGAAGGCCCCGCGCGATGGCGTGTCCGGCGGCCTGACTGATCGACACCCGGCCCGATCGCGCTTCGCGGCTGAGACCGGCGATGATCTTGGGATCGCTGAGATAGACCTGAACGCGGCAGGTCTGCACCGGCGCGCGCCTAACCATCGCCCTGCCCTTTCAGATGATCGAGGACGGCGTCCTGCGCCGCCATCTCCTGGGCTACGCGGCCATAGATGTCCGCGGCGCGCGCGGCGACCTTCTTGTCGTCCATCGCCGCCACGATCTCCTTGAACAGGGGAAGGGCGGCTTCGGCGTCCACACCGAGGCTCCGACGGCCGGCCCAGGGATGGGGCGCGGGCGTCGGTGCGTCGACGCCCGCGACCTGGTCGGGCGGCGGCAGAGCGGCTCTCTTCCGGAACGGCCGGCGGCGATCGTACTGGAGCTTGCGAGTGCGCAGAGGGCGTTGGCCCGCCGCGAAGATGAGCTGAACGTCGTCGGGCAGAGCGCGCACCTCGCCGGGCTCGAGCAACGGACGGTCGATCTGGGAGCGTGACACGGTACTGCGTCCCGCCGCCAGGCCGGCGGGCGCGCTGCGGCTTTCACGCATCTCGCCGATCGTGCCGGTGAGTTTGGAGACCTTGTCCTGGGTCAGCGGATCCAGCGCCGAAAAGGCTGTGTAGATGGCGCAGTTGTCGAGGATCGTGTTGTTGGCGCCGTACGTCTCGATGATGTCGTTCAGCGACTGGGCGACGAACATCACCTTCACCCCGTAGCCGCTCAGAAGTCGCAGGGATTTCTCGAAGAAGCTGACGCGCCCCAGCAGGGGAAACTCGTCCATCAGCATCAGGAGCCGGCGCTGCTTCGGCCGCCCCGCCGCATCCCGGGTCTCGTCCACGGTGAGGGCTTGGGCGGCGGCGTAGAACAGGAGTCGCACCAGCGGCCGGAGCGCCGCCGCGTCCGCCGGCGCGACCTGGACGTAGAGCGAGACCGGCGCCTCGGCGCACATCAGGTCGCCCAGGTTGAAGTCCGAGGCCGAGAGCGCGCGCTCGACGTCGTCGCCCGCGAGCCACTTCAGATAGGATCGGGCCGTGCCCTGGACCGATGTCCGAAACCGATCATGCATGGCGGCATAGCCCCGCACGGCCGTGCGGATGAAGGGGTGGGTTTCAGGCTCGCGGTTCCGACCCGGCCGGTGCAGCGCCTTGACCATCACCTCGGCCGTGTCGTCGAGGTCGGCGAGCAGTTCGCGGACCTTCAGCAGCGTCTTGTCGGCATCCTCGGCCGTGTAGAGGACATGGAGGATGACCGCCTCCAGGATTTCGGAGGCCGCCTTGTCCCAGATGGCCTCGTCATCCCGGACGCCCCCGGGGTCGGCGAGGATCGAAACCAGTCGCTGGACCTGGGCCAGTTCTCCCGGGCCGGGTTGGATTTCCGCGAGGGGATTCCAGCGGGCGGATGCCGGATCACGCGGGTCGAAATAAAGCGCATGCGAGAAGCCCGAGCGCCAGCCGGCCGTCTCGCGCCAGAGCTCCCGCTTCGGATCATGGACCAGCACGCTCTCGCTCCACAGCAGGAGCGTCGGCGTGACATGGCCCCTCCCTTTTCCCGACCGCGTGCCGCCCGTCACCAGGCTCGGCCGCATGTCGACGGTTGCGAGGAGCCGCCCCTTCAGCTCCCCGAGGGCGCACCCCGCGCCGGCTAGCAACCCGGCGGCCCGGGCCTCGGCCAGGCCGCCCCATCCACGGATGCGCCGGCGGGATCCCTCTCCGCGCGTGAGCAGGCCTGCGCCCAAGCCGCCCATCACTCCGAGAAGGACCAGGAAGGCGCTGGACGAGAAGGCCTCCGGTTCGGCCCCGCCGAACTGCCTGCGCCAGCTGAGGATGCGCCACGGCGGATAGATGCGAACCTCTTCCGACACCGTCCAGCCGCCGCCCAGCACGGGATCGTGGCGATAGGTCCAGGCGAAGGTCTGGGTGGCCAGCTGCAGGCCGGCCGCCAACCCCGCCCCGAGCAGGATCAGCCGAAGGA
>NZ_JAEMRD010000050.1 GCF_016463485.1 Brevundimonas sp. | reverse complement strand
GTGTTAGTTTTGTTGAACAAGCTGGTCTCCTGCTCTGAGGAAGCGGGCGGGATTCTGGGGGCGGCCATCCACCCACACTTCATAATGCAGATGCACGCCGGTGGAACGGCCCGTTGTCCCCATGCCGCCGATCCTCTGGCCAAGCGCGATCGGCTGGCCGGTGGCGACGGCGATGGAGTTCAGATGGGCGAAGCGGGTCTTGAAGCCGTGACCGTGGTCTATCTCAACGGTGTTGCCATACCCTGAACGGACGCCGGTAAAGGACACGACGCCGGGCGCGGTGGCCGAGATCGGCGTATTCAGGGGCGCCGCGAAGTCCTGGCCCTGGTGCAGGGCGGGGCGGCCGTTGAACGGATCGAACCGCACGCCGAAGCCCGAGGTGGTGCGCGCACTGGTCGGCCTGTTGAACGGCATGCTTTCCGCGACGTCGGCCAGCCGGCGCATTTCGCTGAGGTTGTCGGCGGCGTTGCGGATGCGGATGGCAAAGGGCTCGTCGACGTCCAGGATGGCGGCCAGGGCGCTGGGGTCCTTGGCCTCGAC
Organism: Brevundimonas sp.; assembly: GCF_016463485.1. GTDB lineage: Bacteria > Pseudomonadota > Alphaproteobacteria > Caulobacterales > Caulobacteraceae > Brevundimonas. Next base: position 20,756 of record NZ_JAEMRD010000050.1, on the reverse strand, counting down.
CAGCGGCCCGCCGAGGGACGATCCGCGCGAGACATAGGCCGCCGGGTTGAGGCCCGCGAGCCGGAAGGCCAGGCGCAGACGTTCTGCGCGGTTCTGGGCGAAGGTCTGGGCCCGGGCGATCAGCCGGTCCTGATCCAGCCGCACGGCCATGATGCGTTGAACGGGGGTGGTGGTCGCCGGGTTCAGGGATTTCGCGGGTCGCAGCGCCGCCTGCGACCCCGGGATGCCCTGGAAATTGCTCATGACCCCGGTCAGGGCGGCGTGGCGGCGCTCGACCATCTCGGCCATCTCGTCGAGCGACCCATTGGTCGCGGACATGCGGACGACAGCGGTCTCGAGCCGGGCCTGAAGGTCTGCGTTGAGCCGTTCCGATGCGGCGCGGGCGCGTGCGACGTCACTGTCGGCCTGGCTGCGGGCGATCACGTCGAACAGGAAGCCGCCGGACGCCACAAGGGTCCAGGCTGCGAAAACCACGGTCACAGCCGCGATCATGGCCTGACGGCCACCGGTCAGAACATAGCCCCGGACCTCGCCGTGGCTGCGCAAATAGAGATGACGCTCCGGAAAAAAGCGATCCAGAAGGGACCGCCTGACCGCCCCTTGTTCGTCTTGCATATGAACACGCCCCCACGTTCCAAGGGCACTAAACCGTACGCTGACGCTTACGGCAATGGCGTTCACGCTTTGTTAATCATGATTGTGCGGCGCACACCCGAAAACGAATCTGGATACGGTAAAGTTTCGCCTGACAGGGGTAATGACAATTCTGTTGAGGTCAGATCCCGGCGAATTTTATACTGACGCTGGGTTGGTCAGAGGGTTCGGGCGGCGTCCAGCACCGCCTGGGCGTGACCCTTGACCGAGACCTTGCGCCAGGTTTCGCGCACGACCCCGGTTGCATCGATCAGGAAGGTGGCGCGCTCGATCCCCATGTAGACGCGACCGTAGAGCTTCTTTTCTCCCCATACTCCAAAGGCTTCGGTGACCGAGCCGTCCTCGTCCGAGGCCAGGATGACGCCCAGCTCGCGCTTGGTCTTGAACCGGTCCAGCGCCTTTACCGCATCGCGGGAGACTCCGATCACGACTGTGTTCGCGGCGGCGAAATCTTCGGCCAGGGCGGTGAAATCCTGCGCTTCCGTGGTGCAGCCCGGCGTGTCGGCCTTGGGATAGAAGTAGAGCACGACCGTCTTGCCGATCAGGTCGGCGCTGTTGATGCGACCCCCGCCGGCGGTGGGCATGTCGAAGGCGGGGGCCTTCATCCCGGCAATGATCTCGACCATTTCAGACTGCGCTCATCCCGGCGAAAGCCGGGACCCAGTTCTTAAGTGAGGCATACCGGATCGGTTCAGCCTCTTCATTCAGCAATCATCGCCCAAAGCACTGGGTCCCGGCTTTCGCCGGGATGAGCGGAATAGGGTTAGGTTGGCCGGACCAGCCTTGAGACTTTCTTGCCCTTCTGGACGAGGAAGGCCCCGTGTGCGGGATCAATTTGATTTCTGCTGTAGACCTCGGAGCCGTTCACCACCGCACCGTTGATCCGGATTTCCCCGTTCGCGATCGAGCGTTTGGCGTCCTTAATCGAGGAAATGTCGGCCGCCTTCACAAGGGATTCGGGGCTTCGCAGAGTGAACGACCCATCATCGCCGGCCCACACGAAGTCGTAGACGGCGAGCGCCTCGACCTCGCCCCGCTCGAATTGACCTTCCGATCTGGCGCGGGCCTTGGCTGCGTCGTCGGCACCATGCAGCATGGTGGTCGCCGCGTCTGCCAGCGCCTTCTTGGCCTCGTTGATCTCCGCTCCCTGGCGGGCTTCCCATGCCGCGATGTCGTCCAGCGGCATGTCGGTGAACAGCTTCATGAAGCGGCCGACGTCGGCGTCTTCGGCGTTCCTCCAGAACTGCCAGTAGTCGTAGGGGCTCAGCTGTTCGGCGTTCAGCCAGACCGCGCCTTGCGCCGTCTTGCCCATCTTGCCGCCGGATGCAGTGGTCAGCAGTGGCGTGGTCAGGCCGAAGGCGGCCTTCGCATCGACGCGGCGCACCAGGTCGACGCCGGAGACGATGTTGCCCCACTGGTCCGACCCGCCCATCTGAAGGGTCACGTTCTGGCGGCGGTTCAGCTCGAGGAAGTCCACCGACTGCATCAGCATGTAGTTGAACTCGAGGAAGGTCATCGGCTGCTCGCGTTCCAGCCGCAGCTTGACCGAGTCGAAGGCCAGCATCCGGTTGACCGTGAAGTGGGTGCCGTAGTCGCGCAGGAATTCGATGTAGCCGTATTTCGACAGCCATTCGTCGTTGTCGATCATGACGGCGTCGGTGGGCCCGTCGCCGAAAGCCAGGAATTTCTCGAACACCGTCCGGATGGAAGCGATGTTCGACTGGATCGTTTCGTCGGTCAGTTGCGGGCGCGAGGTGTCCTTGCCCGTCGGGTCTCCGACCTTGGTGGTGCCGCCGCCCATGATGACGACGGGCCGTCCGCCTGCCTGCTGGAGCCGGCGCAGCATCATGATCTGGATCAGGGAGCCGACATGCAGGCTGGGCGCCGTGGCATCGAACCCGATGTAGCCTGAGACCACACCGGAGGCCGCCGCCGCGTCGAGCTCGGCCGGGTGGGTGATCTGGTGGATGTAGCCGCGCGCCTGAAGCGTCTGGAGAAAGTCGGACTTGAATCTGGGATCGCTCATGGTCGGCTCCGATAGCAGGGAGGCCGGCGCTCTGTCTCGGATTTCGCGCCGGCAAGGTGCGGCGCAGGTTCGCGGCCGCTCGCTAGATCAGCGGGCGGTAATAGAGGTCAGTCAGGGCACGGGCCGCGAACATGAGTGTTTGAGTATGGCGGTCACTTCGGGCCGTCAAGCCATGGAATATCGCGATGTCGGTGGGTGAACGGTTCCGACGGCGGTGGAGAACGCCGCATTTTCGGCATGCATTCGGGATCACCGTGGTCGCGGTCCTGCTCGGTGCGACACTGGCCTCGATGATCCAGATGCGGTTCGATCTCTACAGTTCGTCCACGACGATGACCTTGATCGTTGGCCTGACCGCAGCGGTCGGGATGCTGATCATCTGGCTGCTGGACAAGCATCGTTACGGCTGGGCCTGGGCCGTCACCCTGACCGCGCCCCCCGCGCTCTATCTGGTGATCATGCGGGTACTGGAAGCTAACCCGCCGATGCCGCCGCTGGGATAGCGGTTTCAGGCGCAACGAGGTCGCGCTATCGATCTCGGATGATCGTCACGCTGATCCCCCACCCCGGCTCGACGGAGAGCCCGCTGGCCAGTCTCCACGTCCAGTTGGAGCGACGGGGCCCGCGCCTGTGGGTTCGCTTCGTCGCCGAGGGCGCGGTCGATCGCATCGCCTGGCCGGCCCCGGCCGATCCTGGCCGCACCGATGACCTGTGGCGACACAGCTGTTTCGAGGTCTTTATCGCGGCAGCGGGCGGCTATACGGAGTTCAACCTGTCGCCCTCCGGCCGGTGGGCCTCCTATCGGTTCGACGCCTATCGCGAGGGGATGGCGGACGCGGCAGAGGTGGTCGAAGTCAGCCCGCTGGATCTCGCGGAGGACATGCTGGCGCTGGAAGCTTGTCTCGATCTGCCGTCGCCGACGGATCGGTTGGCATTGGCGGCGGTCATCGAGGCTGTCGATGGATCGAAGACCTATTGGGCGCTGGCGCATCCATCGGATAAGCCGGACTTCCATCATCCCGATTCCTTCGTTCTGGACTTTCCATGAAGACCGGCCTCGATCGCCTGCTGTCCGACCCGGCCCTGCAGGCTCAGTTGAAGGGCCGGCGCGTTGCATTGCTGGCCCATCCGGCGTCGGTGACGGCGGACCTGACCCATGCGATCGATGCGATCGCGTCCTGTCCCGATATCCAACTGACGGCGGCCTTCGGGCCCCAGCACGGAATGAAGGGCGATCTGCAGGACAATATGATGGAGAGCCCGGACGAGACCGATCCGGTGCACGGCATCCCGGTCTTCAGCCTGTACGGTGAGGTGCGCAGGCCCACCGGCCAGTCGATGGGGACGTTCGACGTCATCCTGATCGACCTTCAGGACGTGGGTTGCCGCATCTACACCTTCATCACGACCCTGCTTTACGTGCTGGAGGCGGCGGCCGAGCATGGAAAAGCGGTGTGGGTGCTGGACCGGCCCAATCCGGCGGGGCGGCCGGTCGAGGGCACGACCCTGCGGCCCGGCTGGGAGAGTTTCGTCGGGGCGGGGCCGATGCCGATGCGGCACGGGATGACGCTGGGCGAACTGGGCCACTGGTTCATCGACCATTTCAAGTTGGATGTGCCTGAGTATCGGGTGGTGCCGATGGAGGGCTGGGCGCCCGAGGCAGGGCCGGGTTTCGGCTGGCCGCTGAACGAACGATCCTGGGTGAACCCAAGCCCGAATGCGCCCAATGTGTCGATGACGCGGGCCTATGCCGGGACTGTGATGCTGGAGGGGGCGACCCTGTCGGAGGGGCGGGGCACGACCCGACCCCTGGAGTTGTTCGGGGCACCCGACATCGACGCCCGCGCGGTGATCGCCGAGATGCTCCGGATCGCGCCGGAGTGGCTGGAGGGCTGTATCCTGAGGGACTGCTGGTTCCAGCCGACGTTCCACAAGCACGTCGGGCAACTGTGCAGCGGGGTCCAGATCCATGTGGACGGACCGTTCTACGAGCACGACGCCTTCCGGCCATGGCGGGTGCAGGCGGCGGGGTTCAAGGCGATCCGGAACCTGTATCCCGACTACGATCTGTGGCGGGATTTTCCTTACGAGTATGCGTTCGGAAAGTTGCCCATCGACGTCATCAACGGCTCGCCGATCCTGCGCGAATGGGTCGATGATCGGTCGGCGACGGCGGCCGACCTGGATGCGATTGCGGGGGCGGATGAAGCGGCCTGGATCGAGGTCAGGAAGCCTTTCCTGCTCTACTAGGCTGTCCAGCCCTTTATCGTCGCTCCCGCTTTGTGGCGGTGGCGCTTTGAAAACAGGCCGCCAAACCGCCAAGCCGCCAGTTGGGCCGAAGCAAAATCAAGGACTTCGACCAAGGGGCGGAAAGCCCACCGCCAACCATGTGGTTTCCGGTCGCCGATATCACGACGTCGCAGCCTGCACTTTTCAAAGACCCGACACGTCAGATGGCGGCGCTACCATTCAAGCGCAAGGTGTCTATAGGAATATAAACATATCACCCGGATCGGTTCGGCGAGCGCGCCGGATATCGGTAGTGGCCCATCAAGCCTACGAACGGCTGGAGGCCGACCTAGTCTAGAACCTGCGGGCCAGTCCTACGCCGAACTCCACGTCCGGGCTGTCGTCGTTGAGGCCGAAGTTGAGGCCGAAGTCGAGCTGGGCATCCGGCAGGAGGGGCGGGGTCCAGATGGCGATCAGGTCGGCGCTGGCCTGGGTCGTCTCGCCCGAGGGATCTTCGTCGCGGCCGACCCAGAGCTCGGCACCCAGGATCCAGTCTCCGAGGTCGCGATCCACGTCCACGGCGAAGGAATAGGCGCCGTGCGACCCCTCGCCATCGGCGTCGCGGACGATCTCGATATAGGGCGACAGCCCTAGGCCCCATTCGTTGCCGAGGTCGATCGACACGGGCACGACGACGCCACCCTCCACACCGCTGGCGCGGACCTCGTCGCCGCCGGTGGGCACCGTGGCGTAGCCCATCAAGGCGACAGACAAGCCCTCGCCATCGGGGCGGATCAGGCCCTGGCGGACGGCCAGGAACAGGTCGCCGGTTCCTTCGGCGACATCATCGACGCCCGATGAGCGGTCGGTCACCGTTTCGCGCTGCCAGACGGTCGTTCCGATCTGGATCTCGGTCGCGGGTCCGACGCCGAAACGGGCGGTGATGGAGCCGGCCGACCAGCTGTCTGTCTCTGTGGTCGAATCGGTCTGCCGCGCGCCGTCGAACGCGCCGATCTCGATCTGCACATGGCCCTGATCCAGCACGCAGCTTGCGGCACCCTTGCCCGGCCGGTCGGCGCAGAAGGGGCGTAGGGTTGAGGACGCTGCGGTCTGAGCCATCGCGGGCAAGGCGGCGCCCAGGGCAGATGACGCGACGATCGCGGCGACCGACAATCGAATGCGCATGATGAGCTCCCCCTAGACCGCTTTATAGCCCAGCTGTCGGTGAAGAGAGCGTTATCCGCAGGTGATCAGGCCGGTTCGGCTTCCAGACGCTTGTCCAGATAGAGCCCGACGCGGCGGTCCACGGCGTCGATGTGGTTCTGCCAGAAGTGGCTCGCGCCTTCTTCCAGTTCGTAATCGATGACGATCCCTTTTTGGGTGCGCAGCTTGTTCACGACGCGCTCGACCTCGACCGGCGGGACGATGGTGTCGGCCGTGCCGTGCAGGAACAGGCCTGACGCCGGGCAGGGGGCCAGGAAGCTGAAATCATACATGTTCGACGGCGGAGAGACCGAGATGAAGCCGTCCGTTTCCGGGCGGCGCATCAGCAGCTGCATGCCGATATAGGCCCCGAACTGATAGCCGCCGACCCAAGTCTGGGTCGCAGCCGGGTTGTTGGACTGCAGCCAGTCCAGGGCCGTGGCCGCATCGGCCAGCTCGCCGATGCCGGAATCAAACTCGCCCTGCGACTTGCCGACGCCGCGCGAATTGTAGCGCAGGGTAGCGAAACCGCGCTTCTGGAACAGCTGGTACAGGGTGACCGCGACCGGGTTGTTCATATGCCCGCCCGCCTTGGGGTGGGGGTGCAGGATCAGGGCGATGGGGGCATTGGCGCGCTTGCCGGGGGAGTAGCGGCCCTCGATACGACCAGAGGCGCCGGGCAGGATGACTTCAGGCATGGGGCTCGAATAATCCGTTCAATCGTCGTTTCGTGGCCGGGGAATACTTGACCGTGGCGGTAGGACTTTATAAGTCCAGCCGGCGCACAGCGGCCTTCCTTAAAGGCGCGGCTCTTAGCACAGGGCCCCTGAAAAGCGCGAGATTTTTGAGCGGATGCGATGCGCCTGTCGACCAAGGGACGATACGCCGTGATGGCGATGGCCGATCTGGCCAAGAACGGGCTGGGCTCGGACGGGTCCGCGCGGGCCGTATCGCTGGCCGAGATCGCCACGCGCCAGGAGATTTCCCTGAGTTATCTGGAGCAACTGTTCGCCCGTCTGAGGAAGGGCGGGCTGGTGCGCAGCGTGCGCGGGCCGGGCGGCGGATACCGTCTGGCCAAGGGCGCGCACGAGACCGTGGTGTCGGAGATCGTGCTGGCTGTCGACGAGCCGATCCGGGCGACGCGGTGCGCCTCCCACTCCTCGCCCAAGGGCTGCATGATGGCCGGCGAACGGTGCATCACCCACAATCTGTGGGAAGACCTGGGCGACGAGATCCATCGCTATCTGGCGGGAGTGTCGCTGGAAGACGTGGTGATGAACCGCACGGGCGCGCGTCGGCGGTCCGGAGCCGGTCAGGCCGAAATGGAGGCGGCGGCATGAGCGGCTCTCCGGTCTATCTCGATTACAATGCTTCGGCCCTGGTGCGGCCCGAGGTTCTGGACGCCATGACGAAGGCGCTTGCCGACAACGGCAATGCCTCGGCGGTGCATGCGGCGGGGCGTCGGGCGCGGGCGCGGATCGAGACGGCGCGGGGCCAGGTCGCCGAACTGGTCGGGGCCGATCCCACCGCGGTGATCTTTACCTCCGGCGGGACCGAGGCGAATGCGCAAGGCCTGGCCAGCGCGCTGTCTCGCGAAGGGGGAGCGGCCGGCTGCGAGCGGCTGATCGTCTGTGCCACCGAACATCCCTGCATCGCCGAGGCGGCTATCGCCTCGGGCAAGCCGGTCAAGGTGCTGCCGGTCGATGGGCGGGGCGTGATCGACCTGACGAAGCTGGCGGAGCTGCTGGCCAGACCGGGCCGTGCGGTGGTCGCCATCCATCATGCGAACAACGAAAGCGGCGTGATCCAGCCGATCGCCGAGGCGGCGCGTCTGGTCCGGGCGGCCAAGGGCTGGCTGCATGTCGATGCCATCCAGTCAGCGGGCAAGATCGCGGTGGATATCCGCGTGCTCGGTGCCGATAGCCTGACCCTGTCCGCGCACAAACTCGGGGGGCCGCAAGGCGTCGGCGCGCTTGTGATGCGTGAGGGACTGACGGCAGCGAAGATCCTGCACGGTGCCGGCCAGGAACGCGGCCTGCGCGCCGGCACCGAGAACACGCCCGGCATCGTCGGCTTCGGCGTGGCGGCGGACAGTGCGCGGGCCGGTCTCGACGGTGTCGCGGCACACAAGCCCTGGCGCGACGCCGCCGAAGCGACCGTGAAGGCGGTGGGCGCGACCATCGTGGGGGAGGGCGCGCCGCGCCTGCCCAACACCCTGTTCCTGGCCGTCAGCGATTGGGACAGCCCGCGTCAGCTGATCACGCTGGATCTGGCGGGCATCATGGTTTCGGGCGGGTCGGCCTGCAACTCGGGCAAGACCAAGCCATCGCGAACCATATTGGCGACGGGCCGGTTGGACCTGGCGTCGGGGGGCCTAAGGGCGTCCGGTGGCTGGGGCACCACGGAACAGGACTGGCAGCGGTTCGCCGACGCCTGGGCTGCGGCCTATGTCGCCCAGCGGGCGCGTCAGAATGAAAGGCAGGTCGCCTGATGGCCGCCGTCCAGGAAACCATCGACGCCGTCGCCGCGCTGGAAAAGTACGAGCACGGCTTCACGTCGGACATCGACACGGAATATGCGCCGCGTGGGCTGAATGCAGACATCGTCCGCTTCATCTCCGAGAAGAAGGGCGAGCCGGAGTGGATGCTGGAATGGCGTCTGGCCGCCTATGAGCGGTGGCTGGCCATGGAGGAGCCGACCTGGGCCTCGGTGAAATACGAGCCGGTCGATTACCAGTCGCTGTTCTACTACGCGGCACCCAGGAAGAAGGACGGGCCGAAGTCGCTGGACGAGGTCGATCCGGAGATCCTGGCCATCTATGCCAAGCTGGGTATTCCGCTGGGTGAGCAGGCCGTGCTGGCGGGCGTCGAGGGCGCGCCGGGTTACGCGGTGGATGCGGTGTTCGACAGCGTGTCGGTGGTCACGACCTTCAAGGCCGAACTGGCCAAGGTGGGCGTGATTTTCATGCCGATCTCGGAGGCGCTGCGGGAATATCCCGATCTGGTGCGGCAATATCTGGGGTCGGTGGTGCCGGTCTCGGACAACTATTTCGCGGCGTTGAACTCGGCGGTGTTTTCGGACGGATCGTTCGTCTACATCCCGCCGGGCGTGCGCTGCCCGATGGAGCTGTCGACCTATTTCCGCATCAATGCGAGCCAGACGGGCCAGTTCGAGCGCACCCTGATCATCGCCGACAAGGGCAGCTACTGCTCCTATCTGGAGGGCTGCACCGCCCCGATGCGCGACGAGAACCAGCTGCATGCGGCCGTGGTCGAATTGGTGGCGCTGGACGACGCCGAGATCAAATATTCGACGGTCCAGAACTGGTACCCCGGCGACGCCGAGGGCAAGGGCGGCATCTACAACTTCGTCACCAAGCGCGCCGACTGCCGGGGCGACCGGTCGAAGGTGTCGTGGACCCAGGTCGAGACCGGCTCGGCCGTGACCTGGAAATACCCGTCCTGCATCCTCAAGGGCGAGGAGAGCTCGGGCGAATTCTATTCGATCGCCATCACCAACGGACATCAGCAGGCCGACACCGGCACCAAGATGATCCACCTGGGCAAGAACTCGAAGAGCCGGATCATCGCCAAGGCGGTCTCGGCGGGCAAGTCTGACTCGACCTATCGCGGCCTGGTGTCGGTGCACGCCAAGGCGACGGGTGTGCGCAACTTCACCCAGTGCGACAGCCTTCTGATCGGCGGCGACTGCGGCTCCCACACCGTGCCCTACATCGAGGCCCGCAACGGCTCGGCCCAGCTGGAGCACGAGGCGACGACGACGCGTCTGTCCGACGACCAGCTATTCTACGCCCAGCAGCGGGGGTTGTCGCAGGAGGAGGCGGTGGCCCTGCTGGTCAACGGCTTCGTCCGCGACGTAATGCAGAAGCTGCCGATGGAATTCGCCGTCGAGGCCCAGAAGCTGGTGGCGATCTCGCTTGAGGGGAGCGTGGGGTGAAGAGTTTCGACCTCGCGATAAACTACGCACAGGTCTCCGTTTTCGATGCGGGTCTAGACCTGCCCTACAACGACTGGACGCCAGCCCATGTGCAACAGGGTTTCTCCTGGAGGCCGGGGAGTGTTTCTTTCGCCTTACCGGCAGTAGACGCTGTCCACGTGGAAATCCGACTGGCGACAAGCCGGGTCTCTCCTCAGTCCAATGCGAAGCGCGCTGTTGTCGTCCCGATCGAAAAGCGAAGCACTGACCTGATCGTTGGCAGCATCATGAGTGCCCAGCATCAGATTGAGCTTTCTGAAGGTCGCTATGGCCTTTTGTTTGAAGCCACTGACGACATCCCTGCCAACGTAGCCTTGACCTTTTTCCCGTCCTCCGAGGACGCGTTCGCTGTGCTCATTGCCAGCGATGAAATGAACCCGGACGCCGCCATCGTCCGTGAAGCGGAATCTGCCTAAATGCTCTCCATCTCCAACCTCCACGTCTCCGTCGGCGACAAGCCGATCCTCAAGGGGCTGACGCTCGACGTTCCGGCGGGCGAGGTGCACGCCATCATGGGGCCGAACGGGGCCGGCAAGTCGACGTTGGGCTATGCCCTGTCGGGACGGCCCGGCTATGAGGCGGTCGAGGGATCGGTGGAATGGCGGGGCGAGAGCCTGCTCGACCTCGATCCGGCGGCGCGGGCGGCGAAGGGCGTCTTCCTGTCGTTCCAGTATCCGATCGAGATCCCCGGCGTCCCGGCCCTGACGTTTGTGCGCACGGCGTTGAACGCCCAGAAGCGGGCGCGGGGCGAGGACGAGGTGTCGGCGCCGGCGTTCCTGAAACAGGTCAAGGCGGCGTCGCAGGCGCTGAAGATGGACTTCGACATGCTGAAGCGGCCGCTCAACGTCGGCTTCTCGGGCGGTGAGAAGAAGCGGATGGAGATCCTGCAGATGGCTCTGCTGGAGCCGTCGCTGCTGATCCTCGACGAGACGGATTCGGGGCTGGACATCGACGCCCTGCGGATCGTGTCCGAGGGGGTCAATGCGCTGCGTTCGCCCGACCGCGCCATGCTGGTGATCACCCACTATCAGCGGCTGCTGGACTATATCAAACCGGACCGGGTGCATGTGTTGGCCGCCGGGCGGATCGTGGCCTCGGGCGGGCCGGAACTGGCGCTGAAGCTGGAGGCGGAAGGGTATGATCAATACCTGCCGGTCGCGGCGTGATTGCTCTGACCGAACGCGAACTGGAGGTCCTTGAGGCCCTCGATCAGCGGACTGGACCGACGGCTGAGAAGGCACAGGCCGATTTTCGCCGTGGCGGCCTCCCGACGCGTCGGAATGAGGCATGGAAGTACTCTGATTTGCGCGCTGCGGCCCGTCGGGTCGACACCACTATTCTGGCTGACTGGTACAAGTTTTTTCCGATTGGTCCCGAAGCGGATAGTCTTGAGCAGGCTCCGGACTCTGACATCTTTGCTGCTCGCTGGGCCGCAGCGATGGAGCCGGAGGCGACAGTATACCTAGTCGCGGCGGGCGAGACGCGTGATCTGGAAATTGAGATCGATGGTCACGACGGCTTCGGCCATGCAACGACGATTGTCCGGGTTGCTCCGGGCGCGACCTGCGTGGCGCGTGAACGCTATATCGGTTCCGCGACCAGCCTCGGCAACAAGGTTTTCCGCTACGAAGTCGGCGAGGGCGCGACGCTCCATCGAATTGTTTTGCAGGAAAAATCAGAAGGCGCGGTGATCATCTCAACGGCCTTTGTCGATGTTGCTGAAGGCGCGTCATTCACCCAGTTCACAGCCGCGGAAGGCGCGGGACTGGCGAGGCTGGAGACGCAGGTCCGACACGCCGGGAATGGCGCTTTTGTCCGGCTCGACGGCTTGTACCTACTGTCGGACAGCCTTCATGCAGATTTGACCTCGGTGGTCGATCACGCTGGCCCTAACGGCCAGACGTCGCAACTGACCAAGGGCGTGGTCCGCGACACCGCACGCGGCGTGTTTCAGGGCAAGATCGTCGTCGAGCGCGGGGCGGACGGGACCGATGCGCGGATGGGGCACCACGCGCTGATCCTGGGCGAGCGGGCCGAGGTGGATGCTAAGCCGGAGCTGGTGATCTATGCCGATGACGTGCAGTGCGCGCACGGTAACACGGTCGGCAATCTGGACGAGAGCGCGCTGTTCTACATGCAGCAGCGCGGCATTCCGGTGGATGAGGCGCGGGCTCTGCTGACGCAGGCCTTCCTGATCGAGGTCGTCGACCGGATCGAGCACGACGGCGCGAGGGAGGTGGTGCGGTCATGGCTGACGGAACGGCTCTGATGGGCAAGACCTTTGACGCCCATGCGGTGCGGGCGCAGTTCCCGATTCTGTCGCGGACGGTGAACGGCAAGCCGCTGGTCTATCTGGACAACGCCGCCTCGGCGCAGAAGCCGCGGGCGGTCATCGACGCCCTGGTGGCGCAGATGGAGGGCAGTTACGCCAACGTCCATCGTGGCCTGCACACCCTGTCCAACGAGGCGACCGAGGCGTTCGAGGCGGCGCGCGAGATCGTGGCGCGGTATCTGAACGCGCCGCATTCGGACACCATCGTCTGGACCAAGGGTGGCACCGAGGCGATCAATCTGGTCGCGAACGGCATCGGCCTGTCGATCCAGCCGGGCGACGAGATCATCGTCTCGGAGATGGAGCACCACTCCAACATCGTGCCCTGGCATTTCCTGCGCGAGCGGCATGGGGCGGTGCTGAAATGGATCCCGGTGCTGGACGACGGATCGCTGGACATGGCGGCCTATGCCGAAATGCTGGGGCCGAAGACGAAGATCGTTTCCGTCACCCATATGTCGAACGTGCTGGGGACCATCAATCCGGTCGCGGAAATCACGCGGTTGGCTCACGCGGCCGGAGCACGCGTCCTGATCGACGGGTGCCAGGGGGCGGTTCACGCCTCGCCGGACGTTCAGGCGATCGGCTGCGACTGGTATGTGCTGACGGGGCACAAGCTGTTCGGCCCGACGGGCATCGGCGCACTGTACGGCACGGCGGAGGCCCTGGAGAGCCTGCCACCCTATCAGGGCGGGGGCGAGATGATCGCCGTGGTCGAGAAGGAGCGGATTACCTACGCCGCGCCGCCGCACCGGTTCGAGGCGGGCACGCCCCCGATCCTGGAGGCGATCGGTCTGGGGGCTGCGCTGGAATGGCTTTCCACGTTCGACCGGGTGGCGGTCGCGGCGCATGAGCATGCCCTGTACGATCACGTCCGCAGCCGCACGGAAGGCCTGAACTGGCTGCGCGAGCTGGGCACGGCTGAGGGGAAGGGCGCGATCTTCACCTTCACCGTCGAGGGCGTGCACGCCCACGATCTGGCCCAGATCATGGATCGCTACGGCGTCGCCGTGCGGGCCGGGATGCATTGCTGTGAGCCGCTGGCGAAGCGATTTGGCGTGACGTCGAGCACACGCGCCAGCTTCGCCCTATATAATACAACGGAGGATGCCGACGCCTTCGTGGATGCGCTGATCCGGGCGCGCGAGTTCTTTGTGTGATGACCGACGAGACGATTTCAAAGACTGACGCTGCCGGGGCCGACGCCTTCGCCGCCGCCTGGGACGAGCCCCAGACGAGCGCCCTGTCGCAGGCCGAGCTGAACACCCTGACCGACGACCTGATCGAGGCGCTGAAGACCGTCTATGATCCGGAAATCCCGGTCGACATCTATGAGCTTGGGCTGATCTACAAGGTCGACGTCAACGACGACCGCGACGTGATCGTCGAGATGACCCTGACCGCACCGGGCTGTCCGGTGGCCGGTGAGATGCCGGGCTGGGTCGAGGACGCAGTGATGAAGGTGCCCTCGGTCAAGTCGGCGCGCGCCAACCTGGTGTTCGACCCGCCGTGGGATTCTTCCAAGATGAGCGACGAGGCCAAGCTGGCCCTGAACATGTTCTGAGAGAGACGATGACCGACTTTGAAACATCGTCATCCTCCGGCTCGACCGGAGGACGTGTCCGCCGTCCCCGCCCCAAGGCCGTGACCCTGACCGACGCTGCCGCAGAGCGCGTGCAGGAGATCATGACCCATGCGGACAAGCCCTACATCGCCCTGCGCGTCGGGGTGAAGAACGGCGGCTGCGCGGGGCAGGAATATACCTTCGCCTATGCCGAGACGATCGAGCCGCTCGACGAGGTGGTGGAGGACAAGGGGGTCACCATCCTGATCGACCCCAAGGCGATCCTGTTCCTGATCGGGTCCGAGATCGACTACGAGACGACGAAGCTGGCGTCCAAATTCGTGTTCCGCAATCCAAACCAGACCGACGCCTGTGGCTGCGGTGAGAGTGTGACGATCATTCCGGTCGCGGCGCTGGACGCCTGATATCGTGGCGGCCCGCGATCCTGATTTCGAGGAATGGGTTCGCGAGCATCTGGCGGGTCTCGGTCCGCTGGAGTTCAAGCGGATGTTCGGGGCCGGGGCGGTCTATTCCCACGGCCTGATCTTCGCCCTGCTGGACGACGGCCTGATCTGGCTCAAGGCGGACGAGACGACCGTACCGGCGCTGGAGGCCGTGGGGTCGCGTCAGTTCACCTATCCCGGCAAGGACGGGGCGGTGATGGGCCTCGGTTACTGGAGCCTGCCTGAAAGCGCGGTCGATGATCCGGACGAGGCCGTTCGCTGGGCTCGCGAGGCTATCGATGTCGCGCTGCGCAAGGCGGCGGCAAAGACTGTGAAGTCGCGAAAGGGCGGCTCGGCGAACGCCGACATTAAATCGAGGTCATGACGTCGAGTTAAAATGACTTGGGCGGTACCGGCGCGCATTTTCTCTTCAGAGCCGGAGAGGAAACCGCCATGAATTTCGCCGTCGTCGCCACCGCCGCATCCATCGCCGTTCTGGGCCTGGTCGCCGTCGCCCCGCCTGCCAGCGCCAAGGAAGTCCCCGAGGTCCAGGTGCGCCACGCCGTGGCCCGGATGGTCGTCATCGTCGAGGATCGCGCCGACGTCGCCGTCGAGATCGAGGGCGGCACGGCCGGCCTGCCGCGGCCGACCGTGACCCGGCGCGGCGATGAGATCCGCATCGACGGCGAGTTGGGCCGCAACTCGACCCGTGAGTGCCATTCGGGCTCCTCGCAGGCGCGTCAGCCGGGCGAAGGAGCCTCGGTCGAGGTGCGGGGCAAGGGCCGGGTCGATCTGTCGGCCGCTCCTCTGATCGTCGTGCGCACACCTCGCCAGGTCGACGTCGAGGTCCAGGACGGAGCCGTGTTCGGGGCTATCGGCCGGGGCGCCAATCGCGTTGGGATCAGCAACGGCGGATGCGGTCACTGGACCGTCGCGAACGTCAACGGGCCGCTCGACGTCTCGATCATGGGCTCGGGCGACCTGCGGGCTGGAACCTCTAGCGATCTCGACGCCAACATCATGGGATCGGGCAACCTGTATGCCGGTTCGACCGGTGACCTGGACGCCAACATCATGGGTTCCGGCGACATGGTGCTGGGGTCCGCTCGGGGGCTGGACGCCAATGTCATGGGGTCGGGCGACATCCGCCTGGCCAGCATCAACGGGCCGGTGAACGCCAGTGTGCCGGGGTCGGGGAATATCATCATCGCGGCGGGTCGCGCCTCCAGCCTGTCTGCCAACATCATGGGATCGGGTGACATCGACGTGCGCGGGGCCGCCGGGTCGGTCTCGGCCAACATCATGGGGTCCGGCGACATCCGGGTGATTTCGGCCAGCGGACCGATCTCCCAGACCACCATGGGCTCGGGCCGGGTCCGCGTCGGCTCATAAGGGAATCACACGCCGCCGGCCCGTCAGGATCGGAGAGGTGGATAAGGCGGGCAAAACCGTCACCATGGGTCCTGACCGGGCATTTCCGGTCAGGACCTTTTGCTATGTCTCGACTGTTCGCGGCCTCGCTTGCCGCCGTGTCCCTGATCTCGGCCGCCGGCGCCGCCGCCACGACCCAGGAGCCGTCGCCCAAGACGCCGGAGGGCCTGACCTGGTTCGTGCTGAACGAGATCAACAGCTTCTATCTGGACCGCGATGACCCCACGAATCGGCCTGCGCTGGTGACCGAAGTGCCTGAGGATGTTCTGGTCCCGGTCGACATCAGCAAGGACGGCCATACGGACTGGCTGATCAACTGGCCGGACTCGAGCCAGTTCTGCGGCACCGGCGGCTGCGCGCGGACGCTTTACGTCAGCCGTGTCTTCGAGGACGGCCCGGTTACCGACGTGGAGGGTGGCGCGCATGACTACGGCTTCGTCCGCGCCTTCGATCGTCAGAGCGGCGAGCTCGACATCCGCGAAGTGGACGGCGAGGTCCGGGTCGAATCGTCCTTCCACCACCTGAACTGCGAAGATACGCGCGATGACTGCCGCCTGGCCTGGGGCTGGGATCCACGCGCGGGCGCGCTGGTCGAGCGGCCGTCGAGCGACGGCCATCACATCCTGCTCAGCGCCGGCCAGTCGCCGGTGGACAGGGAGGACAGCAAGGACGGTCCCGACTGGGTTCCGGCGGCCCTGTCCGAGCTGCGCACGGCGGGCCGGAAGGTCTGCCCCAGCCTTGAAGACGAGGCGCTGACGGCGTTCGTCGATCCCTCGCTCAGCGACATCCCCGACCTGAACGGTGACGGCATCCGCGACTGGGTCATCGGTCCGCCCGCGATCTGCACAGGGGTCGCCGAAGGATACAGCTTCCAGGTCTGGGTCTCGGACGGCGCGGGGAACGGACCGAACGGACGGGGCGGGCCGGCGGTGATGGCCTATCAGGGCGGGGTCGGCCGCTGGGTGAACATCGATGTGGCCCCGACGCCGGCCCGGCTGATCGACGCGCCCGACTGTGAGTACGGCAAGGTCTGCACGGGCGTGACCCTGCGCTGGGACCCGGCGACGAAACGGCTGGTGCGATAGGGAGAGGCCGTGAGGGGGCGAGGAGTCAGAAACCCAACCCCGCCTCAGTTTCGCCGCTTGACGAAACGGGACTCAATCGTCATAAGCGCCAACTCTTGTTGGACCGGCTGTGCAGAGCAATCTGCAGACGCGGTCCGCAGGAACGACCTCGGACCTGTTCTTTGCAGCGACCAGGGACTTCAACGGCTCTCGCGGGCGACTGCGTGGGCCGATCGTTTTTGCGGACGTGCGTACTCTGAGGGCATTCGTGCCTGAAGGCCTCCGGTCTTTGAAATGGTTCACAGGGACGCAGGTTCGCCTGCTTGGGAAATACGACCGATATGGATCAAAGCATCCGCATCAGGCTCAAGGCCTTTGATCACCGCGTCCTCGACTTTTCGACGCGCGAGATCGTCAACACCGCCAAGCGCACGGGCGCGACCGTTCGTGGTCCGATTCCGCTGCCGACCCTGATCGAAAAGTTCACCGTGAACCGCTCGCCGCACGTCGACAAGAAGTCGCGCGAGCAGTTTGAAATCCGCACGCACAAGCGTGTCCTCGACATCGTCGACCCCACCCCGCAGACCGTGGACGCGCTCATGAAGCTCGACCTGTCCGCCGGCGTGGACGTCGAGATCAAGATTTAAGTAGAAAGAGGCGGGATCCGATGCGCACGGGCGTGATCGCCAAGAAGCTGGGCATGACCCGCGTGTTCGCCGATGACGGCGCGCACGTTCCGGTCACTGTGCTCCAGCTCGACGACTGTCAGGTCGTCGGCCAACGTACTCAGGAGCGGGACGGCTATGTCGCCCTGCAGCTGGGTGCCGGTGCCAAGAAGGCAAAGAACACCAACAAGGCTCAACGCACGACGTTTGCGACTGCAGAAGTCGAGCCCAAGCATGTCGTCATGGAGTTCCGGGTAACGGACGACGCCATGATCGACGTCGGTTCGACCCTGACGGCCGACCATTTCGTCGCCGGCCAGAAGGTCGATATCCAGGGCGAGACGATCGGCAAGGGCTTTGCCGGCGGCATGAAGCGCTGGAACTTCGGCGGTCTGCGGGCCACCCACGGCGTTTCGGTCTCGCACCGTTCGCTGGGTTCGACCGGCCAGCGCCAGGACCCCGGCAAGACCTTCAAGGGCAAGAAGATGGCGGGTCAGCTCGGTAACGAGACGATCACCACCCAGAACCTGACGGTCGTCCGTGTCGACGCCGAGCGCGGCCTGATCCTGGTCAAGGGCGCTGTCCCCGGCCACGAAGGCTCGTGGGTCAAGGTCCGCGACGCGCACAAGAAGACGCACGCCGACCTGCCGTTCCCCGGCTCGTTCAAGACCAAGGGCGGCGCTGCAGCCGCTCCGGCCGAAACGCCTGCTGAAGAGCCGGTCGCGGTCGAAACCGTCGAAGGCGGTGAAGTTTAATGAAACTCTCGGTCATCAAACTCGACGGCAAGGCCTCGGGCGACGTTGAACTGTCGGACGCCGTTTTCGGCATCACCGACATTCGCGGCGACCTGCTGGCCCGTTACGTCAACTGGCAGCTGGCCAAGCGCCGCGCCGGCACCCACAAGGTCCAGACCCGGAACGAGAACTCTCGCACCGGCAAGAAGATGTACAAGCAAAAGGGCACCGGCGGCGCCCGTCACGGTTCGCGCCGTGCGCCGCAGTTCGTCGGTGGTTCGCGCGCTTTCGGCCCGGTCGTTCGCGATCACGGCTTCGATCTTCCCAAGAAGGTCCGCGCCCTGGCCCTGCGTCACGCCCTGTCGTCCAAGGTGAAGTCGGGTGGCCTGGTGGTCGTCGACAGCCTGTCCATCAAGGATGCCAAGACCTCGGCGCTTCGTGAAACCCTGGGCAAGCTGGGCTGGACCCGCACCCTGGTCATCGCCGGCCCGGAAGTGGACGCCAACTTCGCCCTGGCCGCCCGCAACATCCCGCTGGTGGATGTGCTGCCGAACGCCGGTCTGAACGTCTATGACATCCTGCGCGCTGACAAACTGGTGCTGACGAAGTCTGCCCTGGAAGCCATCGAGGCGACCTATGCCGACTACAAGCCCTCGCGTCGCGAGCAAGCCCAGAAGGAAGCCGCGTAATGGCCGGCGCAACTCCTACCGCAAAACATTACGACACCATCTTGGCTCCGGTGATCACCGAAAAGGCCACGATCCTGTCGGAGCAGAACAAGGTCGTGTTTCGGGTTTCCGGCACCTCGACCAAGGACGAGATCGCCGCGGCGGTCGAAAGCCTGTTCAAGGTCAACGTCCTGAAGGTCAACACCCTGGTTCAAAAGGGCAAGACCAAGCGCTTCCGCGGCATCATGGGCCGTCGGGTCGACATCAAAAAAGCGATCGTGACGCTGGCCGACGGCCAGTCGATCGACGTCACCACGGGGCTCTGATCAGATGGCCTTGAAAACATACAATCCGACATCGCCGGGCCGTCGCGCCCTGGTGCTGATCGACCGCTCGGAGCTCCACAAGGGCCGTCCCGAGAAGTCGCTGACCGAAGGCCTGACCAAGTCGGGCGGTCGCGGTGCCGGTGGTCGTATCGCCGTCCGCTTCCGCGGCGGTGGTGCCAAGACCCTGTACCGCAAGATCGACTTCAAGCGTCGCAAGTTCGCCACGGCGACGGTCGAGCGCCTGGAATACGATCCGAACCGGACCGCCTTCATCGCCCTCATCACCTATGAGGACGGCGAAAAGGCCTACATCGTCGCGCCGCAACGCCTGAAGGCGGGCGACACGATCGTGGCCGGCGAGAAGACGGACGTTAAGCCGGGCAACGCCATGCCGCTGCGCTCGATCCCGGTGGGTACGATCATCCACTGCGTCGAGATGAAGCCGGGCAAGGGCGCCCAGCTGGCCCGTTCGGCCGGTGCCTACGCCCAGCTGGTCGGCCGCGATCAGGGCTACGCCCAGATCCGTCTCGGCTCGGGCGAGCTGCGCATGGTCCTGGACGGCTGCATGGCCACGGTCGGTGCCGTTTCGAACGCCGACCACATGAACCAGAACCTGGGCAAGGCCGGTCGCGTCCGTCACATGGGCTTCCGCCCGCACGTTCGCGGCGTCGCCATGAACCCGGTCGATCACCCGCACGGCGGCGGCGAAGGCCGCACCTCCGGTGGCCGCACCCCCGTTACGCCGTGGGGTAAGGACACCAAGGGCACCCGTACCCGCAAGAACAAGGCGACGGACAAGTTCATCATCCGTACCCGCCACGTTAAGAAGGCTCGCTAAAGATGGCCCGCTCCTCCTGGAAAGGCCCGTTCGTCGACGGGTATCTGCTCAAGAAGGCCGACGCCGTTAAGTCGTCGGGCCGCAAGGACGTGATCAAGACCTGGTCGCGCCGCTCCACCATCCTGCCGCAGTTCGTCGGTCTGACGTTCGGCGTCCATAACGGTCAGAAGCACGTTCCCGTGTCGGTCTCGGAAGAGATGGTCGGCATGAAGTTCGGCGAGTTCGCCCCGACCCGGAACTTCCCGGGTCACGCGGCGGACAAGAAGGCCAAAAGGAAGTAACCGATGGCCCAGACCAAGAACATTCGTCGGGTCGGCCCGACCGAGGCCCGCGCCAAGCAGGTCAACATGCGCATCAGCCCTCAGAAGCTGAACCTGGTCGCCGCCTCGATCCGCGGCATGCCGGTTCAGAAGGCGCTGAACGAGCTGGAATTCAGCCGTAAGCGCATCGCCGGCGACGTCCGCAAGGTCCTGTATTCGGCGATCTCGAACGCCGAGAACAACCACAACCTCGACATCGACAACCTGGTCGTCGCCGAGGCCTTCGTGGGCAAGAACCTGGTGATGAAGCGTTTCGCGAGCCG
>NZ_JAEMRD010000049.1 GCF_016463485.1 Brevundimonas sp. | reverse complement strand
GCGCTGCGGCGCGAGGATCGAGACCTTGTGCCCGGCCCGCGCCGACAGGGCCTCGCTGGACAGGGTCGCCTTGCTCTCGCCGGCCTGAAGCTCGCCGCGCACCCGGGTGAAGCGGCCACCCGCCTTCGACCAGGCCGACAGGACCCCGGCCGCGTCGGGGCCGTTCAGGCGGTCGGCGTGTTCGACGACGGTCTCGATCTGGGCGGTCATGGTGCCGTCCTGGGCCATGCCCCGGACCGGGCCGCCGGTGCGCCCCTGCGCCTCGATGAGGCGGAACAGCAGGTCCACGCTGGTCGCGGCACCGGGCGTGGTGGCCGGGGCCAGATGGGGCCGCAAATAGAATTCGACCTGTTTCGCCGCCGAGATCGGGAAGGCCTCGGCACCGGGGCGGGCCACGAAGGTCGGTCGGGCCAGTTCGACCGCCAGATTGGGCCAACGCTGGCTGAGGCCATGGATGCTGGCGCGGATGGCCGGGGCCTTGATGTCGACGACGCCCTTGGAAGCGCGGGTCAGGGCCAGGCCGTCGGGCGCGACGATGACCCATTTGTCGGGATTCCAGGCCTCGGCCTGGGCCACCAGCCGGGGGGCCGACAGGGCGTGGCCCGACGGCGCGCGAACGGTCGGGGCGGTGGCCTCGACCCGCACGCGGAAGGGCCAGCCGCCGACATCGAGCTTCTGATAGCCGACCGCCCAGCCGCCGCGATTGGCGATCTGGACCTGGGCCTCCAGCCGTTCGCGCACCTGTCCGGCCAGATAGACCCACCAGACGCTCCAGAGCGCCAGCGCGATCAGGACCAGGATGAAGGGGGCCAGAAGCCCGGCGCGACTGCGACGACGAGGTTGGACGGTCATGCGGGGCTGATAGCGCAGGATTCAGGCGAAGGCACGGTCTGGATGGGCCATGGTCACAAGCTCAGCCGAACGGCACGATCTTGTTGCCGCCGTCATGGCCGATATCGGCGGCTCCCAGATACGGAATGCCCGACCGCGCGCACCAGTAGCGGACGATCTCCTCGGGCGTCAGGCCGAAGTCGGGTTCGTTGTAGGTGATGTCGGAGACGCGACCCAGGCGGATGCCGGCGAGTTTCTTCATCGAGGCCTGGCCGGTCAGGTGGAACATCATCCGGTCGATCCGGTAGAGCGCCTCGCCCACCTCCTCGATCATCAGGACATGGTCGGTCAGGTCGGGCTCCAGAGCCGTGCCCAGCAACTGGTCGATGATGGTCAGGTTGAAGGCGACGGCCTTCTTGCCGCCGGGGACCAGCGACGGCTCCAGCCAGGACTTGCCGCCGTTGACGAGCCAGTCGAGCGCCCCCTTTGCCGTCTCGTCGTGGCGCACGGAATCGGAGGCCATGGGGCCGTGGGCCACGTGCTCGAACCCCGCCTTGTACATCCCGGCCAGCAGGGTGCCGACGTCGGAATAGCCGAGGTAGCGTTTCTTGCGGGCCACGTCGTTCAGGTGCGGCAGGACCGCCTCGACCATCCGGCACGAGCCGTAACCGCCGCGCGCGAACCAGACGGCGTCGAAGCGCGGGTCGTTGGCGTAGTCGAGGAAGCTCTCGGCCCGCGCCCGGTCGTCCCCGGCGAAATGGCCGTGCTTCATGAAGCAGGCGGGGTGGAAGGTGATGGCGACATCGCCGTCGGGATGGTGTTCGGCCACCCAGGCCTTGACCGCCTCGGCCCGCGCCGGATCGAAGCGCGAAGACACGCAGACGACGCCGATCTTGAAGCTGTTGGCCATCATGCGGCTGGTCTCGGTCCTCGCCCGTGCTAGTCAGGGCGGCTCTCAGCCTTCCCGGTTTCGCCGACATGAATCAAGACGCGTCCTATTTCTTCTGCGGTATCGGCGGGTCGGGGATGCTGCCGCTGGCGATGATCGTGCAGGCTCAAGGGGGTCGGATCGAGGGGTCCGACCGGGCGCTGGACCAGGGGCGAACCCCGGCCAAGTTCGACTGGCTGCGGGCGCACGGCGTGATCCTGCATCCCCAGGACGGGTCAGGGGTGACTCGCAGCGACCAGATCGTGGTCGCGACCGGAGCCGTCGAGGACACAGTGCCCGACATCGGCGCGGCCCGGCGGGCGGGGGCGACGATCGTGACGCGGCCACAGCTGTTGAGCCGGCTGTTCAATGCGGCCCCGACCTCGGTCGGAGTGGCGGGGACCAGCGGCAAGTCGACCATCACCGGCATGATCGCCTGGATCCTGTCGCAGGCCGGGCGCGAGCCCACGGTCGTGAACGGCGCGGTAATGCGGAACTTCGCCGATGCGGACCATCCGTTCGCCAGCGCAATCGTAGGCTCGGCGGACCTGTTCGTGGCCGAAGTGGACGAGTCGGACGGATCGATCGCCCGCTATGATCCGAGCGTGGCGGTGGTGTCGAACATCTCGCTGGATCACAAGTCGATGGAGGAGCTGCGCGACCTGTTCGGCGGCTTCACCGGGCGGGCCGGGACGGCGGTGCTGAACCTGGACAACGTCGAGACGGCGGCCCTGGCGCAGGGGATGGAGGCGGGGCGGGTCGTCACGTTTTCGCTGGGAAATGCGGAAGCGGACCTGTCGGCGCATGATCTGGAACCGCTGGCGGCGGGGATGCGGTTCAGGCTGTCCGATCAGGCAAGTGAACGGAATGCGATCCTCAATGTCCCCGGCGCGCACAATGTCGCCAATGCGCTGGCGGCGCTGGGGGCGGTGCGGGCGTTGGGTGTGGACCTCGACCAGGCCGTCGCCGCCCTCGAGACCTTCGGGGGGATCAAGCGGCGGATGGAGGTCGTGGGGATGGCGAACGGGGTCACCGTCATCGACGACTTCGCCCACAACCCCGACAAGATCGCCGCCACCCTGAAGACCCTGCACGCCTTCGACGGGCGGTTGCTGATCCTGTTCCAGCCGCACGGGTTCGGGCCGCTGAAGCTGATGCGGGACGAGTTCACGCAAGGGTTCGCCGGGCTGATGCGGCCGGACGACGTCCTGCTGATGCCCGAGCCGGTCTATTACGGCGGGACGACGGACCGCAGCGTGGGGTCGCAGGATATCGCAGCCGGGGTGCGGGCCCTGGGGCGGACGGCGGAGGCGTTGCCGGATCGCGCAACGTGCGGCGACCGGATCGTCGAACTGGCGCAGGCAGGCGACCGGGTCATCGTCATGGGGGCGCGGGACGACACCCTGTCGGAGTTCGCCGCCGACCTGCTGGAACGCTTGAAGTCATAAGAAAAGCGCGACGGAACGTCCAACCGGCGACGTTGGTATTGCAAATCGTTCGCAAGATATGGCACAGGCCTCCCGTGACCGACGCCGCAGTCCCCCCGCGCCCCCAGACGCCCGAGAAAGCCCCGGCTCCGGCTCCGGCCCTGAATCGCGCGCGCGCCTTCTGGCTGAAGCAGCTGCACAGCTGGCACTGGATCTCGGCGGGGCTGAGCCTGGCCTGCATGATCCTGTTCGCGATCACCGGCATCACCCTGAACCACGCGGCCCAGATCAAGGCCGAGCCCGTGGTGACCGAACAGACCGCGACCCTGCCTGAGCCCCTGGTGGCGCGGTTGGCCGATATGCCGGAGGAGACCACCGATCCCGTGCCCGACGCCGTGGCGCGCTGGGCGACCGAGGCGCTCAAGGTCTCCGTCGCCGGCAAGCCGACCGAGACGACGCCCGAAGAGGTCTATGTCGCCCTGCCCCGGCCCGGCGGCGACGGCTGGATCACCATCGACCGGACGACCGGCGAGACGGTCATGGAGGTCACGAACCAGGGCTGGATCGCCTATGTCAACGACCTGCACAAGGGGCGGAACGCCGGGCCGGTCTGGTACTGGTTCAACGACATCTTCGCCGTCGCCTGCATCATCTTCGCGATCACCGGCCTGATCCTGCTGTGGCTGCATTCGCGCAGTCGGCCCTCGACCTGGCCGCTGGTCGGGCTGGGGCTGCTGATCCCCGTCGTGATCGCCCTGATCTTCATTCACTGAACGCCTAGAGTCCGTACACAGATGAAACTGCTCCCCCTCGCCCTCACGACAGCCACCCTGGCCACCGGCCTGGTCGCGACGTCCGCCTCGGCCGCCGATCTGAGCGTGTCGGTCGAGCTGCCGCGCATCAACAGCGCCTCCTATCACCGGCCCTATGTCGCGATCTGGATCGAGCGTCAGGACCAGAGCGCGGTGCGGACCCTGGCCGTCTGGTACCAGCAGACCCGCAACAGCGAGGGCGACGGCAAGGACTGGCTGAAGGATATCCGGACCTGGTGGCGCAAGGGCGGCCGCGCCATGACCATGCCCGCCGACGGCGTCTCGGGCGCGACGCGCGCGCCGGGCCGCCAGACGGTGACCGTTCCGGGTGCCCGTCTGAGCGGTCTGCCGGCCGGTCAGTACAATATCGTCGTCGAGGCGGCCCGCGAGCTGGGCGGTCGCGAATCCGTCCGCGTGCCCTTCCGCTGGGGCGCGGCCAACACCGGCTCCGCCCGGGGCGCGACCGAGCTCGGCGCCGTTTCCGTCACCGTCACCCGTTAAGGAGGGCCCGATATGACCCGCTTCAAGACCGCCGCCGCCGCCATCGCCCTGATGGCCGCCCTCGCCGCGCCCCTGTCGGCCCAGGCCCACCGCCGGTGGATCCTGCCGTCCTCGACCGTGCTTTCGGGGGCCGACGCCTGGATCGGCATCGACGGCGGTATCTCCAACCAGGTGTTCGTCGCCGACCACGCCGCCATGCGGTTCGACAACGTCAAGGTGACGGCGCCGGACGGTTCGACCGTCGCGCCCGAACATCTGATGCAGGGTCAATACCGCTCGACCTTCGACATCCACCTGACCCAGCCCGGCACCTACAAGATCGCCAATGCCTCGGCCGGGATGATGGTGACCTGGACGCTGAACGGCACGCCCGGCCGCTGGCGCGGGCCCGCCGCCGAGATGGCGGCCAATGTGCCGGCGGGTGCGACCGACGTGGTCGGTGCCCCGTTCGCCAACCGGATCGAGACCTTCGCCACCCTGGGCGAGCCGACCACGACCGTGTTCCAGCCGACCGGCGTGGGCATTGAACTGGTGCCCGTCACCCATCCGACCGACGTGGTCGCCGGTGAGGCCGCGACCTTCCAGCTGATCCGCGAGAACCAGCCGATGGCCGACACCGAGGTTACCATCGCACGCGGCGGCATCCGCTATCGCGACAACCCCGACGAAATGACGGTCAAGACCGACGCCGAGGGCAAATTCACCGTCACCTGGCCCGAGGCCGGAATGTACTGGATCAACACCGCCTGGCGCGCGGGCGGCCCGGCTCCCGAAGGCATGGGACGCGGAGGCCCGCCGGTGGCCTCGGCCTCCTATGTCGCCGTGTTCGAGGTCCTGCCCTGAGCCAGGGATCAAAGGGCGCGCCTCCGCCGGTCTTTCTCGGCGGGGGCGAAGCCGCGTCCGGCGAGGTAGGATCAGTACAGGGGGGGGCGGAGACCCGCGTCCTGATCCCGCCGATGGCCGAGCCGCCGGTTCAGCCGCCGTCGGACATCGTCTGGGTCATGGGCGGCGAGAGCATGGGCACGACCTGGTCCGCCCGCGTCATCGCCCCGCCGGGCGCCGATGCGACCGCGACGCAAGGAGCCGTCCAGGCCGAGCTGGACATCGTGGTGGCGACCTTCAGCCCGTGGGAGCCCACCAGCGAGATCAGCCGGTTCAACGCCGCGCCTCCCGGTCTTTGGGCCCTGTCGTCCACATTCTGGACCGTGCTGGAGGCGTCGATGGAGATCGCCGACGACACCAATGGCGCGGTCGATCCGACCTTGGGGGCCCTCGTCGACCTTTGGGGGTTCGGGCCCGGCGGTCCGCGCCCGGCCGACAGCCCCATTCCGACCGAGGACGAGATCGTCGCTGCCCAGGCCCTGGGCGGCTGGCAGGGCCTGCGGATGAACCGCGAGGCGCGTGGGGCCATGCAGGTCGGCGGGATGCGGCTGGATTTCTCGGGCATCGCCAAGGGCCATGCGGTGGACCGGGTCTCGGAGCGGCTGACCGCGCTGGGGGCCACATCGCATCTGGTCGAGATCGGCGGCGAGCTGCGCGGGCGCGGCGTCAAGCCGGACGGACAGCCCTGGTGGGTCGAGATCGAACAGCCGCCGGGCAGCCCCTCGCCGCGCACGCTGATGGCCATGGTCGATGTGGCCATGGCGACCTCGGGCGACTATCGCCGGGCCTTCGTCCACGGTGATCGGCGCTATTCCCACACCCTGGACAACCGCACGGGCCGGCCGATCGACAACGGCCTGGCCTCGGTGACGGTCGTGCATCCCAGCGCGATGAAGGCCGACGCCTTTGCCACCGCCCTGACCGTCATGGGGCCGTATGAGGGGCCGGAGTTCGCCGAGGCCTTCGGACTGGCGGCGCATTTCATCGAACGGACGCCGCGCGGGGCGATCGAGCGGATGACCCCGCTGTTCGCCGCCATGCTGGTTGATACGGACGAGGCGGCAACCAGCGGGGCGGTGACGACCGGGCCGGTGACGATCCAGTGACTACGACCGATCCCGTTCACTGGGCCGCAGCGGGCGCGGCGGTCGTTCTGTGGTTACTGCTCACCCTGATCACCATAGCGGGCGTAATCCGTACACGGACAGTCGGGCGTGCGCGCGCAGATGGATTGGCCTCTTCGGCCGGGAACGGCGCGACCGTGGTGGCCTTCGCCAGCCAGACGGGGATGGCCGAGGACCTGGCGCGAATGACGGCGCGGGCTTTGACGGAGGCCGGCGAGACGGCCATGGTGGTCTCGTTCGCCGAACTGGACCTGGCCATGCTGAAGGCGGCGCGGCGGGCCCTGTTCGTGGTGGCCACCACCGGCGAGGGCGATGCGCCCGACAGCGCGGCCCGCGTGGTGCGCCGGGTGATGGGCGAGGCGACGCCTCTGCCCGACCTGACCTACGGAATGCTGGCGCTGGGGGACCGGAACTACCGCGACTATTGCGGGTTCGCCCATGCGGTGGACGGATGGCTGAAGCGGTCGGGGGCCGAACCCCTGTTCGATATGGTCGAGGTCGACGACGGCGATCCGGACGCCATCCGCCAGTGGCAGCATCAGTTGAACGCCCTGACCGGATCGAACGCCGCGGCCGACTGGACCCCGGCGGCCTATCAGCCTTGGCGGCTGGAGAGCCGGACCCTGATCAACGCCGATGGACCGGGCGGCGAGGCCTGGCGGCTGAGACTGGTCCCGGTCGAAGACCTGCCGGACTGGCGGGCGGGGGACATCGCCGAGATCGGCGTGCCGGGGCCGGACGGTGGGGCCTCGCTTGCGGCGCGCGACTATTCGATCGCCTCCCTGGCGTCAGAAGGGGGGCTGGAGCTGCTGGTGCGGTTGATGAGCCATCCGGACGGGACGCCGGGGCTGGCGTCCGGGTGGCTGTCGCGGACCGTCGCGGTCGGCGGCGAGGTGCCGATCCGTATACGGACGAATAGCGGCTTCCACGGGCCGCAGGCGAAGACGGCGATCATCCTGATCGGCAACGGGACCGGCATCGCGGGCCTTCGGGCGCATCTGGTCGAGCGGCCGGTCGGTTCGGGAGAGTCCTGGCTGATGTTCGGTGAGCGCAGCCGCGAACATGACGCCTTCTTCGACGACGATCTGCAGGCCTGGCTGGCCGAGGGGCGGCTGACGCGGCTGGACCGGACCTACTCGCGCGACGCCAACGATGGCCGCTATGTCCAGGCCCTGATTGACGAGTTTGCCGATGAAGTGCGGGCCTGGGTGGGTCGCGGCGCAGCCGTCTATGTCTGCGGCAGTCTGGAGGGCATGGCGACGGGCGTTCATGCGGCGCTGGAGCGGGCCCTGGGCAGCGAGACCCTGATCGCCCTGTCCGAAGACGGACGATACCGGCGCGACATCTACTGACCGTCGGTCAGCTGCCCAGTTCGCGGTGCAGGAAGGCCGAGACGTCGTCCAGCACCGGGGCCTTTTTCCGGAACAGGGGCGAGAAGGTCGCGATCAGGTCGGCGTGGTCCAGGCCGGGATAGAGTTTCGCCTCTGACCGACCGCCGACGTCGTGCATCCGCTGGTTCAGGATGACGGTGTCCTCGTCGTGGACCACGGTGTCGGCCGTGCCGTGTCCCAGCCACAGGGGCGGGGCGTCGGCGCGCACGA
Organism: Brevundimonas sp.; assembly: GCF_016463485.1. Taxonomy (GTDB): domain Bacteria; phylum Pseudomonadota; class Alphaproteobacteria; order Caulobacterales; family Caulobacteraceae; genus Brevundimonas. Next base: position 13,629 of record NZ_JAEMRD010000049.1, on the reverse strand, counting down.
AGGTGACCGGCTGGGTCAGGGTCGGGTCCGGCGCGCGGCCGAAGGCGTTGACCGAGGCCGGCACGTCGAACGGCAGGAACTCATAGGGGCCCGCCAGCCCCGCCGCCGCCCTGATCAGGTCCGGCTTGCCGACGGCGGACATGTAGCGGCGGTCCAGGGCGATCATCATGGCCAGGTGCGCGCCCGCCGAATGGCCTGCGACAGCCAGGCGGTCGGCGTCGCCGCCGTACTGACCCACGACGTCGGCGACCTTGGCCGTCGCGGCCGCCGCGTCCTCGATGAAGGTCGGGAAGACCACATTGGGCACGATCCGGTAGTCGGGCAGGGCCACGACGAAGCCGCGCGCCGCAAGCGCCTGGGCCGCCCAGCCGTACAAGGACCGCGAGCCCGAATCCCAGCCGCCGCCATAGAAGAAGACCACGACCGGCCGCAGAGGCTCGCCCGGCCGCCAGTCGGGACCGTAGAGGTCGAACCTCTGGCGCGGATCGTCGCCGTAGCTAAGGTCGCGCGCGATCCGACGCACGCCCCGGTCCCGGGGGCCCAGGGTGTTGAGCATGCCCAGCGGCGAACAGGCCGCCACCAGCCCGCCCAGCGACACGGCGCCGAGGCCGGCGAAGATACCTCTACGGGTCATGGAATCCTGAAATCCGACAGCGATGCGATCAGATACGCACGAACCGGCCGTTCGGCTCAATCGTCTCTTCGGTCATCGTGCGCCGGCGATCAGGGCGCCGCAGTTGGCGTCCTCGGCCAGACCCGGATCGACGAAGGCGAACAGGGCCGCGACCGGCGCCACCACCGCCCCCAGGATGGCCGTCAGCCCGCCTTGCGCCACCACCTGGCTGACATCGACGCCGATGCGCGGTTTGGTCAGCGGGCCGGTGATGTTGATCGGGGTCCACAGGCGCAGCAGGCGCGGCTTCTTGGACTCGCCGTCGATGCGCAGATTCAGGGTCTCTTCACCCAGGTTGATCGTGCCGGACCCCTTGGCCAGGACGACGTCGGTGTCGATGACCAGGGTTTGGGCCCGGGCCACACCGCCCGAGACGTTGAAGTCGGCGACGGCGCAGCGGATCGGAGACCTGCCCTGATCGCCCCGTAGCAGTCTGAGCAGGCCGGCCGAGGCGTTGACGCCGAGCAGTTCGGCGAAGGCCGAGCGCATCTCGCCGTTCGGGACGACCAGGCTGATCGACCCCTTCGAATTCGCCGCGAACCTGTGGATCGAGGCCCCCGGCCCCTCCAGCCGCGCACGGCCGAGCGCCAGGCCGCTGATCGGGCTGGACCCGTTCGCGGCGGGCACGATCGACTGCAACGGATAGCCCGACAGCCGGAAGTCGATGGCGGAATAAGGGGTGTCGCGCGTCGCATTGATCCGCGCCGTACCGTTCAGCGAGCCGCGATTGAAGGTGAAGGCGACCGGATCGAGGTTCAGGACACCCGCCTCCAGATCGGCGCCCAGCCGCACGGCCCGGATGTCCAGGTCGTTGGCCTTCACCGAGGCCGCCCGGTAGGTCAGGGTTCCATCCATGGAACGCAGGCGATCCACGGCAAGGGTCGCGTCGGGCAGCAGCTTGCCCGGCACGCCGGAGGATACGGTCGTGGTGTTGTCGCCCGAGGCGGTGGTCTGGGTCTTCGCGCCCAGGATGGCCGTGAGGTCGTTGATGTCCAGCCGCTGCGACGCCAGCCGGGCCTCGACCTTGAGCCGGCCCTGGGTCTCCACGGAAATGTCGCCCGACAGGTCCGAGGCCCCGACACGGCCGGAGACGTCGTTGAAGGTCCAGTGACTGTCGTCGCGCTTCAATGCGCCGGAGATGCGGTAGCGCGGGGTGTTGGGCAGGGCGATGCCCACCAGCTGATAAAGATCCGCCAGATCCTGGCCTTGCAGGGTCAGTGTCGCCTGGACCTGACCCAGGTCGAACGGCCGGGTCACCGAACCGTCGGCCGTCAGACGCGACCTCGCACCGGCCAGATCGGCGGTGAAATGATAGGGCCGATCCTTGCGGATGTTAATGAAGGGGCCGCCCTCGATGCGCAGCGTCAGGGGCGAGCGATTGATCGCGCCCTTGCCGTCCAGCACGAACCCGGCATCGCCGTCATTCGCCGTCTCGCGGGCATTGACCGTGGCGTCCAGGGTGAGGCCGCGCTTGCGCTCATCCACAACGATATGGCCGCCGGAGATGACCAGACGCTGGATCACCGGCAGTCTGGCACCCTCGCCGTCATCAGGCTTGTCGGGCTCGAGATCCCAGCTCTGTTTGCCGTCCTCGGTCGCGATCAGATTGACCTCGGCCCGGTCGATGGCCAGCAGCGGCATCTCGATCTGACCGCCCAGCAGCTTGCGCAGCCGCACCGACGCCTCGATGCGTCCGACGTTGGCGGTGTCGGTATCCCTGGACCAGGTCGGCCCGCCGAATTTGAGGTCGTTGACGATCACGGACGGCGTCCAGCTGAACAGTCGGACGTCCAGATCGCCCTGAAGGGCGACCTCGCGATCATACTTCACCGAGGCCCACCGCCCGATCGGCCCGCGCAGCCAGTTCCAGTCGAACACCAGCAGGAAGATCACGATGGCCGCGACCAGAACGAGGAAGATGCCGCCTGCGACTTTTTCTGTCAGGCCGGGGCGGCCGAAACTGGTGTAGACCGGGTCGTTGGCCTTGACCCAATCGCGCCATTCGCCGGCCCTGGTACCCGCCGGAACGAGGGCGCGTGTGCGCAGGCGGTCCCACGACAGCGCATCCTTCAGCCTTGAAATCATTCGGTTTGGCAAGCGCGGGTTCCGGTGCGACCCCCTTCAACGCGCGATGCTCGCATGTGGCGCCACGGTCTGTGAAGATTCCGCCGGCCGCCCTTCATTAACGCTCCGTGACAGGAGCAAATGTCGTCTACGTGTCATTTTCCTGTCGCGCCATCTTTACAGAAGCGAGGATCGGCGCATTATCCTCCGAACCCAGACGTATTCTCGTGCCGGGAGGAGCCAAAAAAAATGAACACGATGACCGCCATCACGACCGTCGCCGCCCTGATCCTGGCCTCGGCGGCCCCCGCCTTTGCCGGTGACGCCCGGACCGCCCACACGCCGACCCCGCAGCGCGTGGTGATGATGTGCGACGCCACGCCCGCGACCGTCAGCGCCTTCCGCCGCGAACACGGCCAGCGCCCGGTCTTCGTGACCGCCGACCAGGTCCTGTCGGCCCGCGCCACCGGCCAGCAATGGTCGGCTCCGCGCTGCATGACCGCGCGCGAGCACGGCCGTCTGGTCCAGGCCATGTCGAGCTACGCCGCCGCGCGCTGATCGGCCCCGCTTTCCGGACAGCAAAAAGGCCGCGGTTCGCACCGCGGCCTTTTCCTTTTTCAGCGATGATGCCCGTTACTCGGCGGGGCTCAGGTGGCGGTCCAGCCAGCCGAACACCTCATTGTGCCATTGCAGGCTGTTGGCGGGTTTCAGCACCCAGTGGTTCTCGTCAGGGAAGACCACCAGCCGGCTCTCGATGCCGCGCCGTTGCAGGGCGGTGAAGGTCGACAGACCCTGTGACGTGGGGATGCGGAAGTCGCGGTCGCCCTGGACCACCAGCATCGGCGTCTCCCAGTCCTTGACGTGGTTGATCGGGTTGAAGCGATCATAGCCGCGCGGGTTGTCGTACTGGGTGCCGCCGTACTCCCACTCGGTGAACCACAGCTCCTCGGTGCCGTAGGCCATGCCGTTGATGTCGAAGACGCCGTCGTGGTTGACCAGGCATTTGAATTCGTCGGACCATTTCCCGGCGATCCAGTTGATCATGTAGCCGCCGTATGACGCGCCGAGAGCGCAGGCGTTGTCGCCGTCCAGGAAGCTGTATCGCGCCTGGGCCGCCGCCCAACCCTTCTGCAGGTCCTCCAGCGGCCGGTCACCCCAGTGCTGGCTGATCGCGTCGGTGAAGGCCTGGCCGTAGCCGGTCGAGCCGTGGAAATCGATCATCACCACCGCATAGCCCGCGCCGGCATAGGTTTCCGGGTTCCAGCGATAGGACCAGCCGTTGCCGAACGACCCCTGGGGTCCGCCGTGGATCAGGAAGGCGACCGGGTATTTGCGCCCCTCGATGTAACCGGCCGGCTTGATGACATAGGCGTGTACCTCTTCGTTGTTCCAGCCCTTGAAGCTGAACTGCTCGGCCTCGCCGAACGCCTTGCCGTCCAGCTGCGGGTTCACATTGGTCAGGGGCAGGGGCATTTCGCGACCGAGGAAGGTCTTGGCGAACAATTCGCTGGGTCGCGTCAAGCTGTCCTGGGCGAAGACGAAGCCGGAGGGCGTCTGGACGAAGGCCGAGACGTGGCCGGGGCCGGTGATCGGAACGGGGCCCCCGCCGCCCTCGACCGGTATCGAGAACAGCCGCGTCTGGCCGACGTCACCGGCGACGACATACAGGGTCTGGCCGTCCTTCGACCATTGCAGGCTGTCGGCCGACCGGTCCCAGCGTTCGGCGACCTTGCGGGTCCGGCCCGTCGCCACGTCCATCAGCATGATCTGCCAGCGATCGGCCTCGAAGCCCGGCCGCGCCATGGCCCGATAGGCCAGGGTCCCGCCATCCGGCGAGAAGACCGGCCCGGTGTCCCAGGCGTCATTGGCCTGGGTCAGATTGGTCAACTGACCGGGTGCTGCGGTCGAGACCTTGTAGAGGTCGAAATTGGTGCTCCACGGCTCGGACTTGCCGGCCTCGCGCGCCGAGAAGACGATGCCCGATCCGTCGGGAGTGAAGGCGAACTCGCTCTCGTCGCCGAACGGCTTGGACGGGGTGTCGCCGTCGAAGCCCTTGGTCACCCAGACCGGGTCGCCGCCGGACGTGGGCACCACGAACAGATGATTCTGGGTGCCGTCGGCCCAGGTGTCCCAGTGGCGCACGAACATCCGGTCATAGACCTGGCCCGTCGCCTTGTCCTCGTCGACCGCCTTGGTCCGCTCCACCGTGCAGGCGATGTCGACGCAGTCGGGGAAGACGGCCAGGGACACCACGACCTGGGAGGCGTCGGGGCTCAGACGATAGGCGTTGACGTCGAGCGCCAGTGTCGTGACCTGGGTCGCGCCCGTCCCGTCGGCATTGGCGCGCCACACCTGGCTGGTCCCCGAGCGTCCCGACAGGAAATACAGCTTGCCGTCCGACCCCCAGCGCGCCGTGTTGGCCCCACCGTCCGAGATGGCCAGCCGCCGCGGCTCGCCGTCCGCCGACAAATCCTTGATCCACAGGCTGCCCGCACGCCGGTTGGCCGCCACGTCGGTGGTCGTCACCGAATAGACCAGCCATTTGCCGTCCGCCGACACCTGCGGATCGCCCAGCCGGTTGGCCGAGATCATGTCCTGATAGGTGAAGGCGTTGGGCACGGCGGGTGCGGCCGGTGCCGGCGTCAGGGGTTGGCCCGGATTGGCCGCCTGGGCCAGGGCGGCGGGGGCGCTCGCGATCAGGGCGAGAGCGGCTACACTGCAAAGGAGGGGGCCGGAAAGTAGCGAACGGTAACGCATGGGGGGTGTCCTCACTGAACTGTTGGCGATGGCGTAGCACCGTCGCCTGCGAGGCGAAAGTTGTCGCCAGAAGTGAACTTAGCTAAGATGTGGGTCCAAGGAGCGCCGCCGATGACCACCGTCACCGTCCATCACGCCAAGACCCACCTGTCCGCCCTGATCGCCGCCGCCGAACGCGGCGAGGAGGTGGTGATCGCGCGCGGATCGGTCCCCGCAGCCAGGCTCGTGCCGATCGACGCCCCCGCGCCGTCGCCTGTTCCCCGCGCTCCCCGCGTTCCCGGCCGGTTGAAAGGATTGGTCGCTCTGGACGACAGCTTCTTCGACCCCCTGCCGGAGGACGAGCTTCGGCTGTGGGAAGGGCGTGGTTCCGAAGGGTGAGGCTGCTCCTCGACACCCACGCCCTGGTATGGTGGCTGGATGACAGCGTAGAACTTAGCCGCGAAGCGGATGCCGCCATCCGCGATCCGGCCAACGACATCTGGGTCAGCGCCGTGTCGGCCTTCGAGATCGCTCAGAAACACCGGATTGGAAAACTGCCGTCCGCCGCCCGGTTGGCGCGGAACTTCGACTCGGATGTCATGGCGGAAGGGTTCCTGGCCCTGTCGATTTCGCCGGGCGAGGCGAGGCTGGCGGGGGCCATGCTCAATCCGCACCGCGACCCCTTCGACCGGATGTTGATCGCCCAGGCCTTGCTCAACGACATGACCCTGGTCTCGAACGAGAAACTCTTCGACGGCTTCGGCGTCGCCCGCCTCTGGTAGCTTGCCCCCCGGCCCCGATCCGGCGACAAGCGCAGGGCATGGAATCGGCCGCCCCCACCGTCAGACAGCCCCATATCTGCGACGTGCTGATCGCCGAGCGCGCGCCACGGCTCACGCGGTCGATCGCCTGGCCGATCGTGCGGCCGTTTCTCTACAGGCTGCTGAACTACAAGGCCGCGCGGCGGATGGCCGACGGGGTGGCCGGCCTTTCGGGACAGGCGGCGTTCGATCACATGTCGGATTTGCTGGACCTGAAGGTCTCGACCCTGAACCTCGACCGCATACCCCCGACCGGCCGGTGTGTCGTGGTCTGCAACCACCCGACCGGCATCGCCGACGGGGTCGCCGTCTATGATGCGATCAAGACCCGCCGCTCCGACGCCGTTTTCTTCGCCAACGCCGATGCGCTAAGGGTTTCTGCCCGGCTGAACGAGATCGTCATCCCGGTCGAATGGGTGGTCGAGAAGCGTACGCGCGAGAAGACCCGCGCCACCCTGGACGCCGCCCGCGCCGCCTTCGAGGCCGAGAGATGCATCGTCATGTTCCCGGCCGGGCGGTTGGCGCGGGTGTCGCGCGACGGCTCCCTGACCGATCCCGAATGGGCCTCGACCGCCGCGTCGATGGCGCGGAAGTACGGCGCTCCGGTCGTGCCGATCCATGTCGCGGGGCCGACATCGCGGCTGTTCCACCTGTTCGACCGGGTGTCGCAGGAACTGCGCGACATCACCCTGTTTCACGAGCTTCTGAACAAGCGAAAGCAGGCCTTTCGCCTTGCCGTCGGCAAGCCGATCTCACCGACCCGGCTCGATATCGACGCGACCCGCGCGACCTACGCGTTGAAGGCCTTCACCGAACGGGTACTGCCGACCCAGCCGGACGCCGATTTCGCATGAGCGCGGACATCCGCATCGCCTTGGCCGACGCCGAGGCCACCACGGCGCTGGGCGCGCAGATTGCGCCCCTGCTAAGGGGCGGGGACGCCGTCCTGCTGTACGGCCCGCTCGGCATGGGCAAATCGACCCTGGCGCGCGGCCTGATCCGGGCCCTGACCCGACCCGACGAGGACGTGCCGTCGCCGACCTTCACCCTGGTGCAGTTCTACGAGACCTCACCCCCCGTCGCCCATTTCGACCTGTATCGCCTGACCCGGCCGGAAGAGGCGTTCGAGATCGGGCTGGACGAGGCACTGGAGGACGGTGCGGTCCTGATCGAATGGCCGGAACGTCTGGGCGAGGACGTTTCCTGGATCGCGGGGACCAATCTGTTGTGTATCACCCTGTCCCAGGATGGGGGGGCGGAAGACGGCGCGGGCAGGGTTGCGACCGTTTCTGTCGCAGGGACGTGGGAGACGAGGCGCGATGACATCACGGGATGATCGCGAAGAGCAAAGGCTGGCCTTCCTGGCCTCGGCCGGGCTGGCCGACGCCATGCGCGCGCCCCTGCCCGGCGACGCCTCGACGCGGCGCTATGAGCGGCTGACCTCCGCCGATGGCCGGTCGCTGATGCTGATGGACCAGGCGGCCTCGGCCGAGAGCCCACCGTGTGACCCCGGCTGGACGCCGGAACAGCGTCACGCCGCCGGATGGAACGCGGTCGCCCGCCTGTCGGCCGGTCGGATCGACGCCTTCGCCGCCGTCGCCGCCCACCTGAGGTCGGTCGGCCTGTCAGCGCCTGCGATGCCGGCCCTGGACGCCCACGCCGGCCTGGCCGTGCTCGAGGATTTCGGCGACGCCCTGTTCGCCAGCGTGATCGAGATGGGTCAGGACGAGACCCCGCTGTATCTGGCCGCCGTCGAGGCTTTGGCCGCCCTGCACGACGCGCCGACGCCCGATGTCCTGAGCGGACCCGGTGGGGACTGGCCGCTTCAGACCTATGACGCGACCGCGCTTCAGGGTGGGGCCGACCTGTTCGTTGAGTGGATGCCCAAGCTGGACTCCAGGCTGGCGTTCGACGCCGCTGCCATTGCCGACTGGCGCGAGGCCTGGGCCCCGGTGGTCGAGGCCGGTGAGGCAGGGGCCACCGTGATGGCTCACAGGGACTATCATGCCGAGAACCTGATCTGGCTGCCGAACCGCGACGGCCCGGCCCGTGTCGGCATGATCGATTTCCAGGACGCGGTGCGCGCCCATCCGTCCTGGGACCTCCACTCCCTGCTTCAGGACGCGCGCCGTGATGTCTCGCCGGCCCTGGAGGCCAAGGCGCTGGATCACTATTTCGCCCTGCGGCCCCAGGTGGATCGCATGGACTTCATGCGGTCCTACGCCGGGCTGGCGGCGCTGAACGAGGCGCGGATCCTGGGCATCTTCGCCCGGCTGATCGTGCGTGACGGCAAGCCGAGGTACCGACAGTTCATGCCCCGGATGTGGGCGCATCTTAATGCGAACCTGAAACAGCCGGGGCTGGAGACGGTCGCCGCCTGGTTCGACCGCTACGTGCCGGTGGAGGCGCGCGCGTGACCGCCGTTCCGACCACCGCCATGGTCCTGGCCGCCGGGCTCGGCACCCGGATGCGGCCCCTGACCGACGATCGCTCCAAGGCCCTGATCGAGGTCGGCGGCAAGGCCCTGATCGACCACAATCTGGACCGGCTGGCCCATGCGGGGGTGCAGCGCGCCGTCGTCAACGTCCATGCGTTCGCCGACCGGCTGATCGACCATCTGAAGGCCTGGCGTGGCGATCTGGAGATCGTCGTCTCGGACGAGCGCGATCATACCCTGCCGCTGGAGACCGGCGGCGGGATCAAGGCGGCGGCGGACCTGCTGGGCGATTCGCCGATCGTGGTGGTCAATATCGACAGCGTCTGGATCGAGGACGGCGAACCGCCGGCCCACGCCATCCGCGACCTGTGCGACGGTTTCGATCCTGACCGGGCGACGTGCCGGCTGATGCTGGCCCGCGCCGGGCGGACCTCGGGTCTCGACGGGCCCGGTGACTTCCTGATGGATGACCAGGGGTGCCTGACGGGAAGGCGCGCGGCGGGGGCCGCGACCGCGCCGTTCAACTATATGGGCGTCCACATCGTCGATCCCCGGCCGATCTATGCCTACCCGGAGACCGAGTTCGGGCTTTTCCCGGCGGGCGGCGGCCTTTGGGGCGGCTGGGCGGCCGAGGGGCGTCTCCATGGGTTTGTCATGGAGGGCGACTGGATGCACGTCGGCGATCCCGGTGCCCGCGACGCCGCCGAGGCGCGTCTGGCCGCGTCGGCGTGACCGAACGCTTCAATCCGTTTCAGGGGTCGGGTCCACGCTGGCGGGCCATCCCGTCGCACCGGCCCTTCCTCGATGATCTGGCCGCAGGCGTCCTCGACTGGCTCGGCGACGCGCCGCCCGAGACCCTGTCGGACGCCATCATCCTGCTGCCCAACCGGCGCGCCGCACGAGCCTTCGGCGACGCCCTGTCGCGGCTCAGCGGGGACCGGCCCGTCCTGCTGCCCCAGGTCCGGCCGCTCGGCGATCTGGAGGAGGACGAACCGCCGTTCGCGCCGGGCGAACTGGGCCTCGACCTGCCCCCCGCCATCGCGCCGCTGACCCGCCGGTTCGAGATGGCGCGGATGATCGCGACCGAACTGCACGGCGAATACGAGGACCGACCCGCCCATTTCGGCCCGTTGCGCGCGCTGGAACTGGCCGACGCCCTGGCCGGGTTTCTGGATTCCTGCCAGATCGAGGAGGTTTCGGACCTGTCGGGCATCCGGGGGCTGGTCGAGGCGGACCTGGCCGAACACTGGCGCACCTCGGCGGACTTCCTGTCGCTGGCGGTCGAGGCCTGGCCCCGGCGGCTGGCCGAACTGGGGCTGATCGACCCCGCCGATCGTCGCGCCCGACTGCTGCGTCTGCTGGCCGAGCGCTGGGACAAGCATCCGCCTCAGGGTCCCGTCATCGCCGCCGGATCGACCGGCTCGGCGCCGGCCGCCGCCGATGTTCTGGGGGCCGTGGCGCGCGCGCCGATGGGCTGCGTCGTCCTGCCCGGCCTCGATCTCGATCTGGACCCCGCCGTCTGGGCAGGCCTGGGCGAGGAGGAACAGCACCCCCAGAACGCGCTGTGGCGGCTGCTCGACCGACACGGTGTCCCGCGCGAAGACGTGCGCCCGTGGTTCGAGCCGCCCCTCGTCCCGGCCGTACGTGCGAGAGGTCTCGCCCGTCAGCGCCTGATCAACGAGGCCCTGCGCCCCGCCAACGCCACGGCCGACTGGCGCGTCGAGATCGCCCGTATCCGCAAAGAGGCCGCGCCCCTGACCGGCGCCGACCCCATCGCCCTCGGTCTGGAGGGCCTGTCGGTCCTGACCCTGCGCACCGAGGAGGACGCTGCCCAGACCCTGGCCCTGATGATGCGCGAGACGTTGGAGACGCCCCGCCCGGACGGCAAGGCCCGGACCTGTGCCCTCGTCACCCCCGACCTGGCGCTGGGCCGCCGCGTCGCTGCCCGGCTGGAGCGGTGGGGGATCGTGCCCGACAACTCATCCGGCGCGCCCCTGTCGCGGTCGTCGGCGGGGGTGCTGGTCGATCTCGCCGCCCGCTGGATCGCCGACCCGCTCAAGCCCCAGACCCTGCTGGCCCTGCTCAAACATCCGCTGGTCCGCATCGATCTCGGCGACGGCGATGTCGCCGGGGCCGCCGTGACGCTGGAACGATACGCTCTGCGTGGTTCCCGCCTGCGCCGCTGGGCTCAGGTTCACGCTCGGCTGGAGAAGGCGGGCCGGCCCCACGACGGCGGCAAGGCCCCGTCGGAGGCTCGTCTGGCCCGCCTGGCCCTCGCCAATGCCCTGGTCGATCGACTGCAGCGTCGGTCGGAGGCCGCCTGCGCGGTCTTCACGCCTCCCGGCCGGCACGCCCGCGCACCGCTGGATGTCGCCGCCACCGCCCTGACCACCCTGATCGAGGCCCTGGCCGGCCAGAACGCCTGGGCGGGCACGGACGGAGAGGCCGCCGCCGCCCTGCTGACCGGCTTGATCGAGGGGGGTGCCGCGCTCGGCGCCGTCAGCCCCGACGACCTGGTCGAACTGGTCGCGGGCCTGTTGGCCGAGACCACGATCCGCACCGGGGGGGCGACCCATCCCAACCTGCGCATTCTGGGGGCCATCGAGGCGCGGCTGGTTCGCGCTGACCGGATGATCCTGGCCGGTCTGGAAGAAGGCGTCTGGCCCGGCCCGGCACCGACCGATCCCTTCCTGTCGCGCCCGATGCGCAAGACCCTGGGCCTGCCCCCGCCCGAGCGTCGCCTGGGCCAGACCGCCCAGGACTTCGTCCAGGCGGCCTGTGCCGACGAAGCGATCCTGGTCCATGTCGAGCGACGCGGTGGCCAGCCGGCGGTCAAGTCGCGCTGGCTGTGGCGCTTGGAGATGCTGACGCGCGGAGCGCACACCGAGGCGGTGCCCGTCAAGATCGCCCGCCCGACCGCCTGGCCCGACCTGGCCCGCGCCCTGGATGCGCCCCAGAACCGCATCCCGGCCTATGCGAAACGCCCCGCGCCGCGTCCGCCGGTCGAGCGCCGGCCGCGCAAGCTGCCGGTTACCGGGGTCGAACGCTGGGTCCGCGACCCCTATGCCGTCTATGCCCGCTATGTGCTGAACCTGCGCCAGATGGACCGGCCCGGTCAGTCGGCCGAGGCCCTGGCGCGGGGACAGGCGGTTCACCAGGCGGTCGAGCGGCTGACCCTGTCCTGGCCCGACGTCCTGCCCGACGACTGCGAGGGCGCGATCCGCGATCTGTTGCACGAGGAACTGGGCCACCACGGCTTCGAGGACGCCGCCATGGCGCGCGAGACGCCCATGGCCCGCAACTGTGCGCGCTGGCTGGCCGGGTTCGAGCTCCGCCGTCGCGCCCGGGGTATCGACATCCACGTCGAACAGACGGTGGCCCACACCTTCGACGCCCCTGCCGGTCCCTTCACCCTGACCGCCAAGGCCGACCGGATCGAGCTGTCGTCGTCGGGCGCCGCCGTGCTCGACTTCAAGACCGGCCTGCCGCCCTCGGCCAAACAGGTCCGCACCGGGTTCGCGCCGCAGCTGACTCTGACGGGCGCCGTCCTGGCCGAAGCCGGCTTCGCGACCTCGGGGCCCGTCGAGCCTGAGGAGCTGACCTATGTCCGCGTCGTCGGACGCAAGGTCGCGGGCGAGCAGAAGATCATCACCGAGGGTGCCGAGGCGGCGGAATGGTCGCGGGCGGCGCTGGAAGGCCTGAAAGCCCGCGTGGCGCGGTTCGACAGCCCCTCGACGCCTTACCTCAGCTGGGTCGCGCCGCAGTTCATGGGCAATTTCGGCGGCAACTACGACCATCTGGCCCGCGTCTGGGAATGGCACGTCGTCGGCGACGAGGGCGAGACATGAGCACCCCTTCCCCCGGCGTCCGCATCCTGCCCGACCCGCACCAGCGGATGGCGGCCGACCCGCGTCAGTCGGTCTTCGTCACCGCCAACGCCGGATCGGGCAAGACCTCGACCCTGGTCGACCGGGTGGCGCGGCTGCTGCTTGAGGAGGTCCAGCCGGGCGAAATCCTTTGCGTCACCTATACCAAGGCCGCCGCCGCCGAGATGCAGGCCCGGCTGTATGACCGGCTGGGCGAATGGGCGGTCATGGACGATCGCGATCTGGAACAGAATCTGGCCGATCTGGTCGGCGGAAGGCCCGATCCAGACCTGTCCAAGGCGCGTCGGCTGTTCGCCAAGGCTCTGGAGACGCCGGGCGGGCTGAAGATCCAGACCCTGCACGCCTTCTGCGAAAAGCTGCTGCGGCGGTTCCCGCTGGAGGCCGGGGTGACGCCCGGGTTCACCGTGCTGGAGGACCAGGCGGCGGCCGCCCTGTCGCACAGCGCGCGCGAGGAACTGGCCCGCGAGGTGCTGAAGGACGAGGACGGGCCCATCGGCCGCGCCTATGCCCATTTCGCGGTCGAGCTGGACTGGGCGTCGTTCGAGGCCCTGCTGGCCAGGGTCGAGCAGGACCGTGTCCGGCTGATCGACTATGTCGCCCGCGTCGCCGACGGCCGCTGCCCCTCGCCCCACGACCTGACCGGGGCCGATCCGGACACGGACCTGGCCGGGCTTCAGGCCGATTTCATGCGCTGGCTGGACCGCGACGAGTGGGTTGAGATCGCCGAGGCCATGTCGACCGGCTCCGTCACCGACCAGGCCTGCGCCGACCGGATGTGGGCCGCCGAATGGACCTTCACAGAGGTCGCCTCCGTCTTCCTGACCGGCGGGTCGCCGCGCAAATCCATGGCGACCAAGAGCGCCCCGCCCCATGCGCGCGACTGGCTGACCCGGATGCAGGACAAGGTGGTCGCCACCCTGGGCGCGGTCCGCAAGGCGCGCGTCGCCGAGGACACGGTCCACGTCCTGACCCTGGCCCAGGCCCACGGCGCCCTCTACGACCAGGCCAAGG
>NZ_JAEMRD010000187.1 GCF_016463485.1 Brevundimonas sp. | reverse complement strand
CCTCGAAGTCGGCGGCGTCGACCGGGAACAGGCCGCAGAAGACCACCGACTGGACCTGTTTGAAGCCTTTCAGGGCGGCCGGCGTCGGCCTGCGTTCGTCGGTGATGGTGTCGCCGACGGCGGCGTCGGCCACCTGCTTGATCTGGGCGGTGATGAAGCCGACCTCGCCGGGGCCGAGCTGGTCCACGGGCGTGTTCTTGGGCAGGAAGACCCCGACCCGGTCGACCAGATGGGTCGAGCCGTTCTGCATCATCTTGACCCGCATCCCGGCCTTCAGCACCCCGTCGAACACCCGCACCAGCACGACGACACCCAGATAGGGGTCGTACCAGGCATCGACCAGCAGGGCCTTCAGCGGCGCGTCCGGATCCCCCTTGGGCGCCGGCAGACGGGTGACGATGGCCTCCAGCACGTCCTCGATGCCGATGCCCGACTTGGCGCTGCACAGCACCGCATCGCTGGCGTCGATGCCGATGACGTCCTCGATCTGTTGCCTGACCCGCTCGGGCTCGGCGGCGGGCAGGTCGATCTTGTTCAGGACCGGCACGATCTCGTGGTTGTTGTCGATGGCCTGGTAGACGTTGGCCAGGGTCTGCGCCTCGACCCCCTGCGACGCATCGACCACCAGCAGGCTGCCCTCGCACGCGGCCAGCGACCGGCTGACCTCATAGGCAAAATCCACATGCCCCGGCGTGTCCATCAGGTTAAGAATATATTCCTTTTCGTCCTTGGCCTTGTAGTGTAGTCTCACGGTCTGGGCCTTGATCGTGATCCCGCGCTCCTTCTCGATGTCCATGTTGTCCAGCACCTGAGCGGACATCTCGCGCGCGGTCAGCCCGCCGGTGAATTGAATCAACCTGTCGGATAACGTTGATTTCCCATGGTCGATGTGGGCGACCACGGAGAAGTTTCGGATTTGGGAAATGGGGGGCGTCGTCATGGTGCGGCGCGGTTAGCATGGGGTGCCCGCGAACGCCAACGCGGCCCCGGTCGATCTGACACAGGTTACATCGCAGTAATGGCGAAGGTGGGAGTTTGAGACCGACGCGCGAACGCGCTAATGAGCGCTGGTATTCCCGGCGCATGCATGCGCCCTAGACCCGCGCTCCCCCGCGTGGCCCGCGACAGGATGAACACCGTGGCGATCAACACCCTGACCCGGGCAGCCTTGCTGGCGACCGCGACACTCGTGCTGACGTCGTGCGGCAGCGGAGAAGCCAAGAAGGCGGAGGAAAAGGCCGCGGCCCAGAAAGCTGTGGCGGGTCAGACAGTGACTGTGGCGACCGCTTCGGTGACCTCCCTGCCCCGTATCATCACCGCCTCAGGCAGCATCACGGCCTGGGAAGAGGTTCCGGTCGGCGCCGAGACCGGGGGGCTGACCGCCGTCGGCCTGTTCGTCGATGAGGGCTCCTATGTGCGTCAGGGTCAGGCCCTGGTCCAGATGAACGACGTCCTGCTGCGCGCCCAGCTGCGCCAGCAGCAGGCGGCGGTGCAGACCGCCGAAGCCAATCTGGCGCGCGACGAGGCGGCGCTGGGCCGGTCGCAGGAGCTGAAGGAGCGCGGCTTCCTCAGCCAGGCGTCGCTGGACACCGCCCTGGCCAACCAGCGGGCCTCGGCCGCCAACCTTGCCGCCTCTCGCGCTTCGTTGTCGGAGACCCAGACCCGCCTGAACCAGGCCACCATCCGCGCGCCCGTGTCCGGCCTGATCGCCAGCCGCAGCGTGACGCGGGGCCAGATCATCCAGGCGGGGGCGGAACTGTTCCGCATCGTCCGCGACGGCCGGCTGGAACTGGACGCCCAGGTGCCCGAGACCGAGCTTGGCCTGGTCCGCGCCGGACAGTCGGCCACGATCTCGTCCGACCAGCTGGGTCAGGCGACCGGCCGGGTCCGCATCGTGACGCCCCAGGTCGATGCGACCAGCCGCCTCGGACTGGCGCGGATCGCGCTGTCCGGCACCAACGGCTTCAAGCCCGGGATGTTCGCAAAGGCCCAGATCGACGTCGGCTCCCAGCCCACCATCACCGTGCCGACAGCCTCTGTCCTGTACCGCGAGAACCGCTCGGGCGTGTTCGTGGTCGGTGCCGGTAACCAGGTCCGCTTTGCCCCGGTCGAGGTCTTGTCGCGCGGCGCAAGCCAGACGTCCGTCAATGGCCTTCAGGCCGGTGCACGCGTCGTGGTCGACGGGGCCGGTTTCCTCGGTGATGGCGACCGGGTGACGGTCTCGGGGGCTGTGGTCACCTCGCCTGCTCCGGCCGTGCGCTAGGGACCGACCATGAAGAACATTTCCTCCTGGTCGATCAAGAATCCGATCCCGATCATCCTGTTGTTCACTCTGCTGACGATCGCGGGGCTGCTCAGCTTCAACAACATGCGGATCAACAACAATCCGGATATCGATTTCCCTCTGGTCAATGTCTACGCCGGGCGGCCCGGCGCGGCACCCAGCGAGATGGAAATTCAGGTCACCCGACTGATCGAGGACTCGCTGGCCGGCCTGTCGGGTGTGCGCCACATCAACTCCCAGATCACGGACGGCTCCTCGTCCACAACGATCGAATTTGAACTGGGCACAGATACCGAGCGGGCGACGAATGATGTCCGCAACGCGATGAGCGGCCTGCGCGCCGACCTGCCGCAGGACATGCAGGAGCCGTCGGTTCAGCGCATCGACATCACCGGCGACGCCCTGATCACCTGGGTCGTGTCGTCCTCGACCATGACGCCGGAAGAGATCAGCTGGTTCGTGGACAATGAGGTCAGCCGGACGTTGCTGGCCATCAAGGGGGTGGGCGAGGTCAATCGCGGGGGCGGCGTGGACCGCGAGATCGCGGTCGAGCTGGATCCCGACCGGCTGGCCTCCTACGGCCTGACGGCGGCGGCTGTCAGTCAGGCCCTGACCAGCGTCAACGCGGACCAGCCGGGTGGCCGCGTCACGATTTCGGGCTCCGAACGATCGATCCGCACCCTGGGCGCCGCGACCTCGATCGACGCCCTGCGCGAGACCCTGATTCCTCTGTCCGGGGGACGTCAGGTGCGGCTGGGCGACCTCGGCCGGGTCGAGGATCACTGGTCCGAACCGCGTCGTCTGGCGCGCTACAACGGCCAGGAAGCGATCACCTTCAACTTCCTGCGTTCGCGAACCGCATCCGAGGTCCGGATCGCCGAAAAGGTCCGCGAAGCCGTCGCCGAGATCGACGAGAGCCACCCGGAGCTGACGATCCGCCAAGTCAACGCCAGCGTCGAACAGATCGAGGAAAGCTACATCGCCTCGCTGGAGGCCCTGCTGCTGGGTGCCGTCCTGGCAGTGATCGTGGTCTTCATCTTCCTGCGTGACTGGAGGGCGACCTTCATCACCGCCATGGCCATGCCTCTGTCGCTCATCCCGGCCTTCGCGGTGCTGGGACCGATGGGACAGTCGCTGAACGTGGTCAGCCTGCTGGCCCTGTCTCTGACCATCGGCATCCTGGTCGATGACGCCATCGTCGAGATCGAGAACATCGTGCGCCACATGCGCGACGGCAAGCCACCCTACGACGCCTCCATGGAAGCGGCCGACGAGATCGGCCTGGCCGTCGTGGCCACCACGGCGACGATCATCGCGGTCTTTGCGCCCGTCGGCTTCATGCCCGGCATCATCGGCCAGTTCTTCAAGGCATTCGCCCTTGCCGCCTGCGTGTCCGTGGCCTTCTCGCTGGTCGTGGCGCGAACGCTGACCCCGCTGATGGCCGCATACCTCCTCAAGCATCACAAGCACGACGACGCCGATCCGTTTTGGATGTCAGGCTATCTGAAGGCGCTGGGGTGGAGCCTGAGGAATCGCTGGAAGGTCTTCGCCATGGGCACGGCGCTGTTTGTCGGCTGCGGATTCCTGGCCACCAGGGTACCGTTCGAATTCTCCCCCGGCGGCGACGTCGGCCGGGCCGGGTTTTCGGTCGAACTGCCGCCCGGTGCGACGCTGGCCCAGACCGACGCGATCGTACAGCGCATAACCCGGGACCTCCGCGCCCGGCCTGAGGTGACGTCGGTCTATGCCTCCGTCGGCGGCCAGGAGGTCAACCAAGCCAACGTCTTCGCCGACCTCGTCAACAAGGGCGACCGCGACCTGAGCCAGCAGGAATTCGCTCGCACCATGGTCGACGGCTGGAAACCCATTCCCGGTGCCCGTATCGGTGCCGGCGTCGCACAGCAGGGCGGAGGCCCCAGCGACGGCACCTCCTATCAGTTCGCGATCCTCAGCGACGACGGCGCCGCTCTGACCGCAGCCGCCCGCAAGGTCGAGGCGGAGATGCGGACCGTTCCGGGCCTGGCCAATGTCGTCAACACGGCCTCAATCGCCCGGCCGGAGATCCTGGTCACGCCGCGCCCGGATCAAGCCGCCCTGATGGGTGTATCGACCAGCGCCATCTCCCAGGCCGTCCGCGTCGCCACGATCGGCGACGTCGATCAGAACCTGCCCAAATACAATCTGGGCGACCGTCAGGTGCCGATCCGCCTGAGACTGACCCGTGACGCCCGAGAGGATCTGTCGGTCGTCGAGAACCTGCGGGTTCCTACTTCCAGCGGAACGGCCGTGCCGTTGAGCGCCGTCGCCGACATTCGCTTCGGTGCCGGGCCCTCCCAGATCCTGCGCCAAGACCGCAGTCGCGTCGCCACGATCTCTGCCGAACTCGACGGCATCCGCAGCGGCGAGGCGGGTGTGGCGGTCAACCAGTTGCCCTCGGTAAAGAACCTCCCCGCCGGCGTGCGCCAGGTGCCGGCAGGCGATCAGGAGTTCATCCAGGAAATGATCACCGGTTTCGCGATCGCCTTCGGCACCGGCATCCTGCTGATGTACGCCGTCCTGGTCCTGCTGTTCAAAAGCTTCGCCTCTCCGATCACCATCATGGCCTCCCTGCCCCTGGCCATCGGCGGGGCCTTCGTCGCCCTAGTGATCGGCGGGTCCAGCTTCTCGATCTCGTCCCTGATCGGGATCCTGATGCTGATGGGGATCGCGGCCAAGAACTCCATCCTGCTGGTCGACTACATCATCATCGCCGAGCAGGAGGGCCAGACCCGGCTCGAGGCGATCGTGGACGCCGCTCACAAGCGGGCGCGACCGATCCTGATGACCACCTTCGCCATGGGTGCCGGGATGATCCCGGTCGCCGTGGGCTGGGGTGCCGACGTCGAGTTCCGCCAGCCGATGGCCATTGCGGTCGTGGGCGGCCTGATCTCGTCCACCTTCCTCTCCCTGCTGTTCATCCCTCCGATCTTCACCATCGTGGACGACGTCAGCGGCTGGGCCAGACGTCGGCTGGGCAAGACCTTCGCCAGTCAACGCGAGGTCGCGCCGGGGTCCAGGGCGGCGGAAGTGCCGGCGGAATAGTCGCGATCCGGCGGCCCGGGACATGCTCGGCCGCCTTGCGACTTGAACCCCGGCCCGCCCGTCTATATAGCGGCGCCTCGCGTGCGTTTAAGCGCATGACATTGGGTCGTGGCTGGGTAGCTCAGCTGGTTAGAGCGGTGGATTCATAACCCACAGGTCGGCGGT
>NZ_JAEMRD010000048.1 GCF_016463485.1 Brevundimonas sp. | reverse complement strand
GGCGCATAGGGCGCGGGGTCTTCCCAGGGCGGCGATGCGTCGGCGTCGTCCAGAGGGGGCTCCTCGACCGGAGCTCGCGACCGGGTCGAAAGCTCAGGCTCGACCTCGGGCATGATCAGGGGCGCGGCGGTCGGCGCGGCGCGCGGCGCACGGGGCTTGCGCGCGGGAACGGCCGCTGGCGGGGCAGGCCGGCGACGAAGGCCCGAGGCCCAGGCGGTCGCCTCGCCGAAATCCGAAATGCGCAGGCCCACGGCGTATCCCGTCGCCCACAGGCCCAACCCGGCGAACAGTAGACCGACGATGATCGCGGCACCGGGAATGCGCAGGGCGGTCAGGCCGCCGATGGTCACGCCGGACACCGCATCGCCCCACAGGCCGCCCATGCCGGCGGCGAGGGGCCAGGCGGCGGGGGCGGCCAGGGCCGACAGAGCGGCCGACAGCATCAGGACGCCGCCGGTCGCCGACAGGGCCTTCAGCGGCGTGGGCTTCAGCCTTTGCTGAATCGCTTCGCCGATCGCGTGGGCCAGACCGAAGGCGATCAGCAGGGCGGTCATGGGCCAGGCGGCCAAGCCCAGCGACTGCATGGCCAGATCGGCGAACAGGGCCCCGTTGTCACCAAGCCAGTTGGTCGCCGGCGCGCCCGAGGACGCGTTGAAACTTGGGTCGGCCGGATTCCACGACACCAGCGCCACCGCCAGCAGGGTCGCCAGCAGGGCCTGAAGCACGCCCCGGAACCGCACCATGAAGGGCGCGTCCCACAGGACACGGGCGCTTAGCCAGGCGCGATTGCCGATGATCATGACGGCGGACATACGAAACGCGGCTCTCCGAAAGGGTCGAGCCGCGAGTGTCGCGCGGACAGGGTTAAGGGGGCATTTACCAGCGCGGAGAACGCCCCCTCATGGCCTCAGTTGGGGCGGGAAATCGTTTCCAGGGTCTCGCCCGCGTATTTCTCCTTCACCCGGGTGGACAGGTCGCCCAGCGAGACGACGCCGACCAGGCGCTCGTGCTTGTCGACGACGGGCAGGCGGCGGATCTTGCCGGCGGCCATGGCGTCGAGCGCGGCCTGGAGCGGGTCGGAATCGAGCACGGTGGTCACGGTCGAGCTCATGGCCTGGCTCACCGTCGCCTCGGGGCCGAGGCCTGCGCCGACCGCCCGGATGGCGATGTCGCGATCGGTGATGGCACCGACCAGCTTGTCGCCGTCGGCGACGGGGATGAAGCCGAAATCGCCGGCACCCATCCGGGCCGCCACCTCGCGCAGGCTGTCGGTCGGCCGGGCGACCTGGACATCCTTGCTCATCACATCGCGAATTCGCATCGATCGTCTCCTTGAAAGGGGGTGTGCGTCAGAACCCGGCCGAACGGTGACGGTTCCTTGTCGCCCGCGACGGCGCGTCGGCTGAGCTGGATCACGTCATGTCTCCATCTCCGCTCATCCCGGCGAAAGCCGGGACCCAGTTCTTAAGTGAGGCACGGTGTCCGGGATTTCGATCGGCAGAGGAATAGGACCCATCAATCGCCCAAAGCACTGGGTCCCGGCTTTCGCCGGGATGAGCGGGGGAGGGGGAGGTTTCATCTCCCTCGACGATCGCGCTAGAGCCGAGGTCAGATGAGAGAGCCCCGATGACCGACCCGATCCCCGCCGTCACCCAAGCACGCGCAATCCTTTCACGCCTGGACGTTCCGGACAGGGTGTGGCGGGAGCACGGTATCGTCGCGCGCTCACCGATCGACGGGTCGGAGGCGGGGACGCTGGCCGTTGCGACGCCTGACGCGGTTCAGGTCGCGATCGATCGGTCAGCCCAGGCCTTCCTGGCTTGGCGGCGCGTGCCCGCACCCCGGCGCGGCGAACTGGTCCGGCTGCTGGGCGAGGAACTGAGGGCGTCGAAGGACGACCTGGCTCTGCTGGTCACCCTGGAGGCCGGCAAGGTCGTGTCCGAGGGCCTGGGCGAGGTGCAGGAGATGATCGACATCTGCGACTTCGCCGTCGGCCTGTCGCGCCAGCTGTACGGCCTGACCCTGCCCAGCGAACGGCCCGGCCATCATATGCGCGAGACCTGGCAGCCGCTGGGGCCGGTGGCGATCATCACGGCCTTCAACTTTCCGGTCGCGGTCTGGGCGTGGAACGCGGCGCTGGCCCTCGTCTGCGGCGATCCGGTGATCTGGAAGCCGTCGGAAAAGACGCCGATGACGGCGCTGGCTGTACAGGCGGTGTTCGACCGGGCCGTGGCGAGATTTGGCGATGCGCCCGATGGGCTGGCGCAACTGTTGATCGGAGAGCGGGGCGTCGGCGAGACCCTTGCGGCCGACCCGCGCGTGGCGCTGGTGTCGGCGACCGGCTCGACACGGATGGGCAGGGCGGTGGCGACCGTGGTGGCCGGGCGGCTGGGTCGGTCACTTCTGGAACTCGGCGGCAACAACGCCATGATCGTGACGCCGTCCGCCGATCTGGAGATGGCGGTGCGGGCCATCGCCTTTTCCGCCGTCGGCACGGCCGGTCAGCGATGCACGACCCTGCGCCGCCTGTTGGTCCACGAGGACGTGGCCCCGGCCCTGCTGGAGCGGCTGGTCAAGGCCTATGAGACCCTGCCCTGCGGCGATCCGCGCGATGCGGGCGTTCTGGTCGGGCCGCTGATCGATGAGGATGCCGGCGCGGCCTTCGACGACGCCCTGAGGCAGGCGGAAAATCAGGGTGGCGAGGTGCTGGTCGGCGGGACCCGGCCCCGGTCGCCGGGCATCTACGTCCGGCCCGCCATCGTGCGGATGCCGGGTCAGACGGATGTCGTCCGCCACGAGACCTTCTCGCCGATCCTCTATGTCATGACCTGGAAGACTTTCGACGAGGCCGTCGAGATGCAAAATGCGGTGCCGCAAGGGCTGAGTTCCTGCGTCTTCACCGACTCGGTGCGTGAGGCCGAGGCCTTCCTGTCGGCCTGGGGTTCGGACTGCGGCATCGCCAACGTCAACATCGGCCCCAGTGGCGCAGAGATCGGCGGGGCCTTCGGCGGCGAAAAGGACACCGGCGGCGGGCGGGAATCGGGCTCCGACGCCTGGAAAACCTATATGCGCCGCCAGACGCAGACAGTGAATTTCTCGGCGGAGCTGCCGCTGGCCCAAGGGGTGCGGTTCGACGTCTGACGCTTCTTACTTGACGTTGACGTAAACGTAGGGTTTGTGGCGACCACGCTGCCACCCGTCCTTATTGGAGACGCACCCTCATGGCCGACGCCTATATCTACGACGCCGTTCGCACCCCGCGCGGAAAGGGCAAGAAGGACGGATCCCTGCACGAGATCACGGCGCTTAGCCTGGCCTCGCAGGTGCTGGAGGCGCTGCGCGACCGCAACGACCTGGATACGTCCAGGGTCGACGACGTCATCCTGGGCTGCGTGACCCCGATCGGGGAACAGGGCGCCGATATCGCCCGCACCGCCGTGCTGGCGGCCGGCTGGGCCCAGACGACGGCGGGCGTGCAGGTCAACCGCTTCTGTGCCTCGGGCCTGGAAGCCGTGAACATGGCCACCGCCAAGGTGAAATCCGGCGAGGCCGATTTCGCCGTCGGCGGCGGTATCGAGGCCATGAGCCGAGTGCCCATGAGCTCGGACGGCGGCGCCTGGCCGATCGACCCCTCGGCGGCCATCGCGGCCTATTTCGCGCCTCAGGGCGTCTCGGCCGACATGATCGCCACCAAATACGGATTCTCGCGCGACGACGTCGACGCCTATGCGGTCGAGAGCCACAAGCGCGCCGCCCGCGCCTGGGCCGAGGGCCGGTTCTCGAAATCGGTGGTGGCGGTAAAGGATCAGCTGGGTCTGGTCCGGCTGGACCATGACGAGACCATCCGTCCGACCACCGACATGCAGTCCCTGGGTGGCCTGAACCCCTCCTTCGCCATGATGGGCGAGATGGCCTTCGACGCCGTGATCGGCCAGCGCTACCCCGAGGTCGAGCGCGTCAACCACGTCCACACGCCGGGCAATTCGTCGGGCATCGTCGATGGATCGGCGGGCGTCCTGATCGGCACGCTCGAGGCCGGCAAGGCCCTGGGCCTGAAGCCGCGGGCCAAGATCCTGGGCGGGGCCTCGATCGGGTCGGAGCCCTCGATCATGCTGACCGGGCCGGAATATGTGACGCGCAAGCTGCTCGGCAAGCTGGGCATGACCACGGCCGACATCGACCTGTGGGAACTGAACGAGGCCTTCGCCGCCGTCGTGCTGCGCTACATGCAGGCCCTCGACATCGACCACGCGAAGATGAACGTGAATGGTGGCGGTATCTCGATGGGCCACCCGCTGGGAGCGACGGGTGCCATGATCACCGGTATCGCCCTGGACGAGCTGGAGCGGTCGAACCAGTCCACCGCCCTGATTACCCTGTGCATCGGCGGCGGCATGGGCACCGCCACCGTCATCGAACGCGTCTGAGGATCACGACCATGGAAAACTTCAAGATCGACGTCGACGCCGACGGCATCGCCCTGATCACCTTCGACGTCCCCGGACGCTCGATGAATACCCTGACCAGTGGCGTGATGAAGGAAATCCCGGAGTGGGTCGAGCGGGTGAAGACTGACGACGCCATCAAGGGCGTGGTCCTGACCTCGGGCAAGGCCTCCGGCTTCTGCGCCGGTGCCGACCTGGGTGACATGGCCGGTGGCATGCTGGCGGGCGGCTCGCTTCAAGAGGCCTATGACGCCGGCTGGAAGCTGAACGGGGCCCTGCGCGCGCTGGAAACCTGCGGCAAGCCCGTGGCGGCCGCCATCAACGGCCTTGCGCTCGGCGGCGGTCTGGAACTGACCCTAGCCTGTCATTACCGCGTCGTCGGCGACAGCCCCAAGATTCAGCTCGGCCTGCCCGAGATCAAGGTCGGCCTGTTCCCCGGTGGTGGCGGCACCCAGCGCCTGCCGCGCCTGATCGGCGTCCAGGCGGCGATGATGGCCATGACCGAGGGCAAGTCCTTCCGCCCCAACGACGCCAAGGGCGCAGGCTTCATCCATGAAGTCGTCCCCGTCGGCACCGAGGTCGAGGCCGCCAAGGCCTGGATCAAGGGTGGCGGCAAGGCCGTCCAGCCGTGGGACGACAAGTCCTTCAAACTGCCCGGTGGTGGTCCCTACCACCCTGTCGGCGTCCAGAATTTCATCGTCGGCAATGCGATGATCCGCAAACAGACCTATGGCAACTATCCCGCCGCGACCAACCTGATGAGCGCCGTCTATGAGGGCATGCAGGTGCCGATGGATGCGGCCTTGCGCATCGAGACCCGCTACTTCATCAAGACCCTGATGACGCCCCAGGCCCAGGGCATGATCCGCTCCCTGTTTCTGTCGAAACAGGAACTGGACAAGGGGGCCGTCCGCCCCGCCGGTGTGCCCAAGTCGGACCCCAAGAAGGTCACGGTCCTGGGTGCCGGCATGATGGGTGCCGGCATCGCCTATGTGCAGGCCCTGGCCGGGATCGAAACCATCCTGATCGATCAGACCCAGGACGCCGCCGACAAGGGCAAGGCCCATGTCGAGGAACTGTTGAAGAAGCGCCTGTCGCGCGGCCAGATTACCCAGGACAAGTTCGACGCCCTGCTGGCCTCCGTCACTGCCACCACCGACTATGAGCACATCAAGGGCTCGGATCTGGTCATCGAGGCCGTGTTCGAGAACCGTGAGATCAAGGCCGAAGTGACGAAGCGTGCCGAGGCTCAGCTGGAGCCCGGTGCCATCTTCGGCTCCAACACCTCGACCCTGCCGATCACCGGTCTGGCCGAGGCCTCGGTCCGCCCCGAGGACTTCATCGGCATCCACTTCTTCTCGCCCGTCGACAAGATGATGCTGGTCGAGGTCATCCTGGGCGAGAGGACCGGCCAGGCGGCGATCGCCAAGACGCTGGACTACATCCTCAAGATCAAGAAGACGCCGATCGTCGTCAACGACAGCCGTGGCTTCTACACCTCGCGCTGCTTCTCCACCTTCCTGATGGAAGGCATGGCGATGCTGGAGGAGGGCTATGCCCCGGCCCTCATCGACAACATCGGTCGGATGACCGGCATGCCGCGCGGCCCGCTGGAGATGCACGACGACGTCGCGCTGGACCTGTCCTACAAGATCGCCAAACAGACGGCGCTCGATCTCGGCGACGCCTATACGCCGGCCGAGGGTGCCGACATCGTGGCCAAGATGGTCGAGGGCGGACGGTTCGGTCGCAAGAACGGCCTAGGCTTCTATGACTATGCCTCCAAGCCCAAGACGATCTGGCCGGGCCTCGCCGAACTGGCCCCGACCACCAAGGGCATCGACGGTCCGGAAGAGCCCGGCGCCTTCGCCCAGATCGACGAGCTGAAGACCCGCCTGCTGTATCGCCAGGCCGTCGAGGTCGCGCGCTGCTGGGAAGAGGGCGTCATCGACGATCCGCGCGAGGCCGATCTGGGCGCCATCCTGGGCTGGGGCTTCGCGCCCTGGACCGGCGGGCCGATCACCCTGATCGACCAGACGGGGTTGGCCAGGTTCGTCGAGACCTGCGACCGGCTGACCGCAACCTACGGCGACCGGTTCAAGGTGCCCCAACTGCTGCGCGACATGGCGGCCAAGGGTGAGACCTTCTACGGCAACTTCGAGGGCGCGCAGAAGGCCGCGGCTTAGACGCCGAATCTCCTCCCCGTGCGCAGCATGGGGAGGTGGCGCGGCCCTTTTTCAGGGCCGTGACGGAGGGGGAGACACGCTGCTTGAGGTGGGGGCTTTCTGATTTGGTCGGACAGACCGAGTCGCCCCCTCCGTCTCCTCGCAAGAGCTCGGATCCACCTCCCCATTCGCCAAGCGGCGAACGGGGAGGAGAAATAAAAGCGGCGGCCCCGTCCCCCGACAAGGCCGCCGCTCATGGAGCCGGCGTGTGGGCGCCGGCCCCTCAATCAAGCGGTTCGGGCGTTGTCCCCCAACGACGCCCTTCGCCTGACCGATGCTGTTTTCCCTGGTTCCCCCCAGGACCGATGATTACCGGCAGGACGAGGAATGACGTTCATCGAATGAACGCGATCTGAACGAAACCTGTGCCTTTCGTACAGGTTCTCGCGTCAGGCGAATCGCGTCAGATGATGTCGAGCGGCTGTTCGCTGGTGGGCGGCGGAAACGCGCGATCGAGGGCCTCGAGGTCCTCGCCGTCCAGCTGAATTTCGAGCGCGGCGGCATTGTCCTCGACGTGGGCGATCGTGGACGCCTTGGGGATCAGGACGACCCCCTCGCGCAGCATCAGGGCGGCCAGGGCGATCTGGGCGGGGGTCGCGCCGTGGCGATCGGCGACGGCGATCAGGGCGGGATGTTCCAGCAACTCGCCCCGTCCCAGCGGCGAATAGGCCATCAGCGGCATCGTCCGCTCCTGCATCCACGGCAGCAGGTCGAACTCCACGCCGCGCGATCCCAGGTGATAGAGGACCTGATTGGTCTGGCAGTGTTCGGCGCCGTCGATGCCCTCCATGATGGTCATGGCCCGGATGTCGAGGTTGGACACGCCCCAGCGCGCGATCAGACCCTCATCGACCAGTTCCTCGAACCCGGCGATGATCTCGTCCATCGGGTGGCGGCTTTCCCAGTGCAGCAGATACAGGTCCAGCCGATCGACCCCGAGCCGTTCCAGGCTGCGTTCGCAGGCCAGCATCATCGACATCTCGCCGGCGTTCTCGGGCCGGACCTTGGAGACCAGGAAGACCTCGTCGCGACGGCCCTGGATGACCTCGCCGACCAGCCGCTCGGACGCGCCGTTGCCGTACAGTTCGGCGGTGTCGATCAGGCTCAGCCCCAGGTCGAGGCCGCGCGACAGGGCGGCCTGTTCTGCGTCGCCGGTCCTCAGACTGTCGCCGATCTCCCACGTCCCCTGGCCGAGAACGGGGATCAGGGTTCCATCGGGAAGGGCAGTCATGCGGCTCATGGTTCCCTAATGCCCCAGGACGGCGATCGGCGCCAAAGGTTCCACGCGGCGGCCTGTCGTGCGAGACCATGGCGATGACGGAGACGACGATGGCGGACGGTGAGAAGACGGCGGGCGGTGCCCTGGCGGGTGTCAGGGTGCTGGACCTGTCGCGCATCCTGGCCGGGCCCTGGGCGTCCCAGGTTCTGGGCGATCTGGGGGCGGAGGTCATCAAGGTCGAACGGCCGGGCGAGGGCGACGACACCCGCAAATGGGGCCCGCCCTGGCTGGCCGACGGCGCGGGCGAACCGACCGATCAGGCGGCCTATTATCTGGCCGCCAACCGCAACAAGACCTCGGTGACGATCGACTTCACCAAGTCGGAGGGCCAGGCCCTGGTGCGTCGGCTGGCCGCGCAGTCGGACATATTGATCGAGAACTACAAGGTCGGGGGACTGGCCAAATACGGCCTCGACTACGACAGTCTCAGGGGCGTGAATCCACGGTTGATCTATTGCTCGATCACGGGCTTCGGCCAGACCGGACCCTATGCGGCGCGACCGGGTTACGACCTGCTGCTGCAAGGCATGGGCGGGTTGATGAGCATAACCGGACCCAAGGACGGGCGGCCCCAGCGGGCGGGCGTGGCGGTGGTCGATCTGCTGACCGGCCTGTACGGCGTGGTCGGGGTGCTGGCTGCGCTGACCGCGCGCGAACGCACCGGTGAGGGCCAGCATATCGACCTGGCCCTGCTGGACGTCGAGGTGGCCTGTCTGGCCAACCAGGCGTCGAACTTCCTGGTCTCTGGGGTGTCGCCCGGTCGGATGGGCAACACCCATCCGAACATCGTTCCGTATCAGGAGTTTCCCACGGCCGACGGCTTCATGATCGTGGCGGTCGGCAACGACAGCCAGTTCCGCGCCTTCGCCGGGGTTCTGGGCCATGCCGAATGGGGGGTCGATGCGGCCTATGCGACCAATCCGGCGCGGGTGGCGAACCGCGAGGTGCTGGTCCCCCTGATCGAGGCCCTGACCCCGCTGCGGGCGACTCAAGCCTGGGTCGAGGCGCTCGAGGCTGTCGGGGTGCCTTGCGGCCCAATCAACCTCATCGGCGAGGTCTTCGACGACCCCCAGGTGCGGGCGCGCGCCCTGCGGGTCGAGATGGCTCACGAGGCCGGCGGCACGGCGCCCGGCGTCGCCAGCCCCTTGCGGATGTCGGGCACCCCCGTTGAATACCGCCACGCCCCGCCGGTGCTGGGTCAGCACACGGAGGCGGTGCTGGGCGGGCTGGGTCTGTCGGCCGATGAGATCGCGGACCTGAGGGCGCGGGGGGTGGTCTGAGGGTCAGCCCCTCAGCTTGCCACCCAGTTTCTCCACCGCCGCCACGACCCGTGCCGACAGGGCCTCGATCTCGGCCTCGGTCAGGGTCGCAGCCTGAGGCTGGATCACGACTTCCAGCGCCACCGACTTGAACCCCTCCGGCACGCCTGTGCCGCGATAGACGTCGAACACCCGCACCTCGGCGATCAGCGCCTTGTCCGCGCCTGCCGCCGCCTTGACCAGATCGCCCGCCGCACGGCCGTCCTCGACCACGAAGGCAAAGTCGCGGGTCAGGGGCATCAGGGACGACAGGCTGGCCGAACCGCGCGTCTTGGATTTCGCCTTGGGTTCCGGAACACTGTCCAGCACGATCTCGAACGCCAGCATGGGGCCGTCGGCATCCAGCGCCTTGAGCACGCGCGGATGCACCGCGCCGAACTCGGCGATCACGGTCTTCGGGCCGAGCTGCAGCCGCGCCGAGCGGCCGGGATGCCACCAGTCGCGGTTCTGGCCCTGAACCAGCTGCAGCGAGCCGACCGGCGCGCCGATCTGCTCCAGCAACGCCATCAGGTCGCCCTTGAGGCCGAACAGGGCGTCCTCGGCGTCGCCACTCCAGTGACGCGCGGGCGAGGGCGCGATCAGGCCGGCGATCACGGTGCGCTGCCCGTCCGGCTGGTCGCTCAGATAGATGGGTCCTATCTCGAACAGGGCGGCATCCGCGTGGCCGCGCGCGGCGTTCCTCGCCGCCGCCTGGATCAGGTTGGGCAGGGCCGAGGGTCGCATGCAGTCGAGGTCAGCCGCGATCGGGTTCTCGAGCACCAGACGATCGTCACCCCCGCCGAACAGGGACGCCGTCGATTGTTTGGTGAAGGACCAGGTGACGGCCTCGGCATAACCGGCGGCGGCCAGGGCGCGACGCGCCAGCCGCACGCGTGACTGACGTGGCGACAGCACGCCCTTCGACGACGGCGTCTGGTCGGGCAGGGGGGTGTCGGGCAGGGCGTCGAAGCCCTCGATGCGCGCCACCTCTTCGACCAGATCGGCAGGGCCGTCGACGTCGCGGCGGAAGGACGGCGGGGTCACGGTCCAGGTCCCGGCGGTCTCTCCGGCCGTGATGAGGAAGCCGAGCTGGCCCAGGATGGTGCCGATGCGGTCGTGGGCGAGGTCAAGACCCGACAGCCGCGTCACATAGTCGGGATCGAAGTCGAAGGCGGGTGGATTGGCCGGATGCTCACCGGCCAGCACGATCTCCGACGGCTCGCCACCGCACAGGTCGAGGATCAGTCGGGTGGCCAGTTCCAGCCCCGGCACCACAGAGGCCGGATCGACGCCCCGCGCGAACCGGTACTGGGCATCGGAGTTGATCGTCAGGGTCCGGCCGGTCTGGGCCGTCACGATCGGATCGAACCAGGCGCTCTCGACGAAGACGTCGGTGGTCTCGTCGGAACAGCCTGTGGACTCACCGCCCATGACGCCGCCCAGTCCGATGGGACGTTCGCCGCCCGCGTCGGCGATGACGCACATGCCGGGATCGACCGTATAGGTCTTGCCGTCGAGCGCGATCAGATGTTCGGGCGTGCCCTCGGCGATGTGGGCGGCGCCGGCGGACAGCTGTCCCGCGCGGACCACGATCTCCGACCCCACCAGCTTCTTCGCATCATAGACGTGCAGGGGGCGGCAGCGGTCGTAGGCGATCAGATTGGTCACATCGACCAGCCGGTTGATCGAGCGCAGGCCGATACTCTCCAGCCGCCGCTTCAGCCACTCGGGCGACGGGCCATTGGTGACGCCCCGGATCAGCCGCCCGGCGAACACCGGGCACATCCCGGGGGCCTCGATCCTCACCGAGATCGGCGAGGCGAACGCCCCGCGCACCATGGCGATGTCGAAATGCTTGAGCTTGCCCAGACCGGTCGCCGCCAGATCGCGCGCGATCCCGGCGACGCCCAGCCAGTCGGGACGGTTCGGCGTCACCTCGAAATCGATGACCGGATCGGCCCCGAACAGCTGGGCGACCGGGGTTCCGACGGGAATTTCCGGCGGCAGTTCCTGGATCCCGTCGCTGTCGTCGGCCAGTTGCAGTTCGGACGCCGAGCACAGCATCCCGTTGGACACCACGCCGCGCACCGGCTTCTCGACCAGGGTGACGCCGAGGCCGGGCACCCAGGCGCCGATGGGGGCATAGATGGTGGTCAGGCCGGCGCGCGCATTGGGGGCGCCGCAGACAATCTCCTTCATCCCGTCGACGGTCTCGACCTGACAGACCTGCAGCCGGTCGGCGTTGGGATGGCGTTCGGCCGAGACGATCCGGGCCACCGTGAACGGCGCCAGGGCGACGGTGGGATCGGTGACGTGCTCGACCTCCAGCCCCGCCATGGTCATGGCGTCGGCGACCTGGGCGGCGTCGGCGGTGGTCTCCAGATGGTCTTTCAGCCAGGCGAGCGTGAACTTCACGGCTGCACCCCGATGCCGCGCAGGCCGTCGAGGAAGTCTGGAGCGCCCGTATAGGCGACCGAGAAGAACCCGCACCGCTCGAATCGGCAGTCGCGGAACGGGATGCAGCCGGTGATCTTGGTCGGCCCGAGGGGTTGCAGCATCAGATTGGCCATGTCGCCGTCAGCCGAACCCAGGTTGCAGCCTGCGAAGTCGCAGCCCGAGACCGGCACGATCACGGCGGGGCCGTGAAGCTCGCAGTCGATGAAGGTCCGGCCCTCGATCACCGAGGCACCGCCCAGCGCGACCTCGTGCATCAGCAGCGGCAGCCAGATCCGCTGACCCGTGTAGATCGGACCGGCACCATAGGCGGCGAATTGGAAACCCGGGGTCATGCGCCGGTCCCTTCGGTGGACAGGCCGGTCAGGCCGGCCGCCAGATCATCGAGCACGGCCTCGGGTCCCGTGAAGCCGATCTGGACGAACTTGCAGCGCACGAAACGGCAATCCACCAAGCCGATCGCCCCGATGATGTGATCGCCCAGCGGCCGCAGCATCAGGCTTCTGGGATTGGTCGTGGCTCCCAGGTTGCAGCCTTCCAGCGACACCCCGCCCATGGCCGCGATCACGGCCGGACCCTGGATCACGCAGTCGGTGAAGGTCTTGCCGCGGATGACCGACTCGCCTGCATTCAGGTGCTGGACGCCCAGCAGGGGCAGCCAGATCGCTTCCTTCTCGAAGGTCGTGCGGGCGACCTGTTCGCGGCCGAGGACTTCGTCGTGGAGGGGGTTCTGGGTCATGACGATCAGCTCAGGCCGGAGGCGGGATTGGGGGCGGAAAAGGCGGAGAAGCCGTAGTGGGCCAGCCACCGGGTGTCGGCCTCGAACATGGGGCGCAGGTCGGGCATCCCGTATTTCAGCATGGCCAGGCGATCGACGCCCATGCCGAAGGCGAAGCCCTGATACACGTCGGGGTCGATGCCGCAGTTTCTCAGCACATTGGGATGCACCATCCCGCAGCCGAGGATTTCCAGCCAGTCGTCGCCCTCGTTGAACTTCAGCTGGCCGCCCGAGCGGTCGCAGCGGATGTCCATCTCGGCCGAGGGCTCGGTGAAGGGAAAGTGGTGCGGGCGGAACCGCGCATCCACGGCATCGAGTTCGAAGAAGCGGGCGATGAAGGTCTGCAGGGTCGTCTTCAGGTGTCCCATGTGGATGTCGCGATCGATCACCAGACCCTCGACCTGATGGAACATCGGGGTGTGGGTGGCGTCGGAATCCTTACGGAAGGTCCGGCCGGGCGCGATGATGCGGATCGGCGGCGTCTGGGACATCATGGTGCGGACCTGCACGGGCGACGTATGGGTCCGTAGCACCTTGCGCTCGCCCGTCTCGGGATCGGGCCTCAGGAAGAAGGTGTCGTGCATTTCCCGCGCCGGATGTTTGGGCGGAAAGTTCAGCGCGGTGAAATTGTGGAAATCGTCCTCGATGTCGGGCCCTTCGGCGACGGCGAAGCCCATGGCGGCGAAGATGGCGACCATCTCGTCCATCACCTGCATGGTCGGATGGACCGCGCCCTTTCGGCGAGGCCGCGACGGCAGGGTCAGGTCGATACGCTCCGACAGCAGCCGCGCGTCCAGCTCGGCGGCCTCCAGCTCGGCCTTCCTGGCGGCGATGGCCGAGGCGACCCGGTCGCGCAGGCCGTTGATGACCGGCCCCTGTTCGCGGCGCTCGTCGGGGCTCATCGCCCCCATCCCCTTCAACAGGCCGGAGATGACGCCGGTCTTGCCCAGGGCGGAGACGCGCACGGCCTCCACCTCGGCCACGGTGGTCGCG
This sequence comes from Brevundimonas sp., assembly GCF_016463485.1. Classification (GTDB taxonomy): domain Bacteria; phylum Pseudomonadota; class Alphaproteobacteria; order Caulobacterales; family Caulobacteraceae; genus Brevundimonas. The sequence continues at coordinate 8,517 of NZ_JAEMRD010000048.1, read as the reverse complement.
CCGCCGATCGCATTGATCAGGTCAAGTTCAAGCTGGGGCAGGTCGGAATGGGACATGGTCGGCAGCGTCTAGCGTCTGGCGCGGCGTTCGTCACCCTCAGGGCGGCCGGTGGCACCCTCGAAACGCGCTGGAAGCCGCTGGCGAGGCTTGATCCGGCACATTAGATGTTGCGGATGACATCCCTGACCCCCCGCACCGTCGCCCGCCGGCATCAGGCCGTCCGCGACGACATCGGCGACCTGATCACGCGCCGCCCCCTGCCGGGACCGGGCCTGGACCAGGTCGATCCCTTCCTGTTCCTGAACCACCACGGGCCCCAGACCTATGCGCCGAACAATCGCGGCCTGCCGTTCGGGCCGCATCCGCATCGGGGGTTCGAGACCGTCACCTTCATCCTCGAGGGCGAGTTGGCGCACAACGATTCCGGCGGGGGCGAGAGCATCATCCGCGCGGGTGGCATCCAGTGGATGACGGCCGGATCGGGCCTGATCCATGCCGAACTCTCGCCGGCCAGTTTCAAGCGCGACGGCGGGCCGATGGAAATCCTCCAGCTCTGGGTCAATCTGCCTTCGCGGCTGAAGATGACGCCACCCGCCTATGTCGGGCTCCAGGCCGGGGACATTCCGACCTTCACGACCGACGAGGGCCGCGTCACGGTCGAGGCCGTCTCGGGTCGGTGGGGCGAGACCACAGCCCCGATCCAGTCCCTGATCGACGTCCAGATGGCGGTGGTCCGGTTCCAGCCCGGCGGGACGTTCACCACGCCGGTCGCGCGGGGCCGCAACGTCTTCCTCTATGTCGTGAAGGGCCAGGTGTCCGTGGGTGGCGCGTCGGTCGAGCCGTGGCATCTGGTGACGCTGAACGACGACGGCGATGCGGTGGGGATCGCGGCGGCGTCCGATGCGGTGATCCTGCTGGGCCATGCCGCGCCGATCGGAGAGCCGGTCTTCCACCACGGGCCGTTCGTGATGAACACCCGCGAGGAGATCATTCAGGCGATCGAGGACTACAACGTCGGCAGGTTCGGCCCGCCGCCCCCGGTCTGATGCCAGAGTGAGTCTGACGCCGGTCAGGCCGCGTGCGGGTCGGCCAGGGACACCGCGACCTCTGCGCCCTCGCCCGGCGTGGTCTCGATCGAAAGGGCACCGCCGGACTGACGGGCGAAGGCGGCGGCCTGGGCCAGACCCAGCCCGGCCTGGCCGGTCTTGGTGGTGAAGAAGGGTTCGACGGCCCGGGCGGCGACGTCGCGGTCCATGCCGGGGCCGGTATCCCGGACGCTGAGCCGGGGACCCTGATCGGTCATCTCCAGCCGCACGGCGACGGAGCCCGTGCCGCCGACCGCCTCGATCGCATTGGTCACCAGCGCGCGCACCGTGGCGTCGAAGGCGACGGGGTCGAGCCGGGCCGGGGCGGGCCCGGACGGCGCCTCGACCAGCAGGTCGATGCCTGGTCCGGCCTGGGCGCGCAGCCGGCTCTCCATGGCGCGCAGCAGGACGCCGGCGTCCAGGGTGCGAACTTCGCTCTCGCTGGTCTCGACGAAGGCCGACAGGCGCTGGGTAACGGCCTCGCCGCGACGCCCGGCCGCCAGGGCCGCCTCGCCCAGGCGGCGCACGCGGTTGGCGTCGTCCGCCTGTTTCAGGATCATGTCGAGCGCCGAGGTGATGACCCCCAGCAGGGCATTGAAGTCGCGGGCCACGTCGCCGGTGATGCGTCCGACCGTCTCTAGCCCCCGCCCGGCGTCGCTTTCGGCATGCAACAGGGCGGACAGACGCTCGGCCTCGGCCACCGCGGTGTCGGCCTCGGCGCGGGCGGCGCGGGCCTGGTCCAGAGCATCTTCGGCGCGGGTGCGAGCTTCGTCGCGGTCGCGGACGGCCTGTGCGACGACGGCGTCGGCCTCGGGGACGGCGACCTCGGAGGCTGCATCGGCCTCGACCTCGGCCGGCACGGCCTCACCGGCCAGAAGCAGGGATTCGATCACGCCGTCGGGCCCCGCCAGCGGCAGGATGTTCCAGCGCATCGCCACGCCGTCGGGTCCGGGCACCATCAGCGGCCCCGCCTCTCCCGGCCCGACGCGCAGGGCGGCGCGCAGGGACTGGCGCGCCTCGACCCGGGCCACGGGGGCCACGAACCGGTCGGCGAAATCGGCGCCGATACAGGGCTGGCCGTCGATCCGGTCCAGGGCCTGACCGTTGGCCAGCCGGATCTCGCCTTGCAGGGAGACGACCACCAGAGCGCTGGACGCCGCCTCGAACACCCGGCCGGTGATCTCGGCGACCGGATCGATGGTGGTTTCGGCGACGACCGGTTCAGGCGTGGTCAGGCCGTCGGTCTCGACGATGGCGGCGGTAGAGCCGACGATCTGGCCCATGTCGTTCTCGATCGGCATGGCGGTGACCGAGACCAGCATCTTTCGCCGCGTCGCCGGATTGGCCAGGATGTGCTGGAAGCCCCGCACCGTCTGACCGCGCAGGGCCCGGGCGCTGGGCAGCATGTCGGGCGGGATCGGCCGGCCGTCGGGGAAGGTGATGCCCCAGGTCGCCGAGTGGAACCGCAGGCCCAGCAGCTCGGCGTCGCGTCGCCCCATCAGCTGGTGCGCGGCGCGGTTGGCGAAGACGAACTTGCCTTGGGTATCGGTCTCGACGATGGCGACCGGGATGGCGTTCAGGGTCTCGAACAGACGTTTGTCGGCCGATTCGGCGACCTTCTGGACCACGTCCAGCTCGCCGGTGGTGGTCACGACCCGGCTTCTGTGGGTCAGGGCGAACCATGTGGAATAGGCGGCGATCAGGGTCATGACGCCGGCGACGACCGCCAGCACCCACACCCAGTTGACCTCGCCTTCGAGAAACATCGTTTCGTCGTCCCATTTCGAGGCGCGATCCCGGCGCCTCGGCAGGTGTTGCAAACAGCGAACCAACCGGCCGCCGGTTCGCCTTACCAGAGAATTCCGGATCGTCACGTGACGAAGGGCGCCGGCGTTATACCGGGGCCGAGATCGACCCTCGCCGCCTCAAGCTTTGCCTTGGTGTGCTTCTGCGCACACAGGCTTGGCCTTACACATAACCGACATACCGCTGTCGTGCCGACTACACGCGATCGCAATAGTCGGGCCGCCAACGCGCCGTGCCCCGACGGCGCCCTTGGGGGTTCTCATGCATCGCTTTATCCAGCCGTCCTTCCGTCTCGCCCTGCTGGGCGGCATCGCCGCCTCGGCCCTGGCCGGCGGCGCCCAAGCCCAGACCGCGTCCGATCCCACGACATCCACGGTCGATGACATCGTGGTGACCGGCCGCCGCCCCATCGCCGAGTCCGAGGCAGCCGCCCTGCTGATCCAGCGCCGGTCGGACTCCCTGGTCACCGTCGCCGCCTCGGACTCCGTTGGCCGCCTGCCGGACCAGAACGTCGCCCAGGCCGTCGCCCGCCTGCCCGGCGCCGCGGTCGATTCCGACCAGGGCCAGCCCCGCTACATCTCCCTGCGCGGCGCGCCCAAGAACTGGACGACCCTGTCGATCGACGGCATCGGCATCGTCAGCCCGGAAGGGCGCGACACCCGCTACGACAACCTGCCCTCGGCCATCGCCGCCCAGATCATCGTGGCCAAGGCCGTGACGCCCGACATGACCGGCGAGACCATCTCCGGCAACGTCAACATCGTGACCCGTTCGGCCTTCGACTATCAGGGTCCGCACCTGGCCGGAAAGCTGGGCGCCGGCCTGGTCCAACTGGGCGACCGCAAGGAGTATGAGGCCAATCTGCTGGCCTCGACCCGCTTCGACACCGGCATGGGCGAGATCGGCCTGCTGGCTTCGGCCAGCTTCTACGAACGCAACATGGTCACCGACAACTACGAGATCGACTGGGAGCTGGTGTCCCAGGACATCCAGCCCGGTGGTTTCGGTGCGACGCCATCCGGCAACCGGCTGTGGGCCCGCGAGATCGAGAACAAGCTCTATCGCCTGACGCGCCGCAACTATTCGCGCACCGGCCGCATCGACTGGGCGCCGAACGACACGAACCGTCTGTTCTTCCAGTCCATCTTCACCACCTTCACCGACGACGAAGCCCGCGACAACTACATCTTCGATACCGACGACCGCCAGGCCGACGCTCCGAACCCTCCGCGCCCGGTCGGCAACCCCTGCACGGTCCAGCTGACCGGCATCGTGTCCAACACCGGCTATGCCGACACCTGCATCGGCAACACTTCCCTGACCGGCGTGGTCTACGGCATCGACATCAACCAGCGCGCCACCCTGCGGGCGTTCGAGCAGTCGATCTTCACCAACACCCTTGGCGGTCACCATGAGGTCGGCGGCTGGACCGCGGACTGGCGCCTGAACTTCACCCGCGCCATCGACGACCGTTCGGTCACCGGCGAGGCCCGCTACGAGAGCCCGTCGACCCGCAACCTGCGTCCGTCGATCGCCTACAACTTCGCCGACGTCGATTTCCAGAACATACAGCTGTTCCGCACGATCACGACCGGCACGGGCACGGCGACGCGCTACAGCCTGGGCGCGCGGGTCACCAATATCGACGACTTCCAGCGCAACCTGACCTCGCTGACCTCGCTCGACGCGGTCGATACGACCGAGGCCTATACGGCCCGGTTCGACGCCCACCGCGAGTTCGCCCTGATGGGAGGCGACGCCCGCTTCACCTTCGGCCTCCAGTACGACGACCGCACCAAGGAATCGATCGAGAACCAGCTGTCGCTGACGGCGGCCCAGGCCGCCACGGCCGCGGTGTCCTCGACCTTCCTGCCGGTGTCGCTCGATGCGCCGTTCAAGGGCGAACTGCCCATGGGCTATACCTTCCGGTACTTCGACCTGAAGGCCATGGGCGACCAGATCGCCCGCGCCTCCAACCTGTTCCCCTACAACCCGGTCACGGCCAACTACTACAAGGTGACCGAACAGGTCGCCTCGGCCTACGGCATGCTGCGGGTCGGCTATGACTGGGGTTCGATCCTGGGCGGTGCCCGCGTCGAACAGATCACCAACACTGGCGAGGCCATCGTCGCCCTGGGCGGGGTCAACACCCCCATCGAGGTCGAAAACGATGAGGTCTTCGTCTATCCCAGCCTGCACGTGAACTATAACGTCAACGACGAGATGAAGCTGCGGGTGTCATTCAACACCGGTGCCGCCCGTCCGGACTACGACCAGCTGCGCCCGAACTTCACCTTCAGCGACTCCAACCTGACGGTCTCGGGCGGCAACCCGGAAGCCAAGCCCGAGCGCGCCTACGGCGTCGACGCCTATCTGGAATGGTACATGCAGCCCCAGGGCTTCGCGATGGCCGGCGTCTTCTACAAGAAGGTCGAGGACGTCCTGTTCGGCACCACCAGGACCTTCGGCCTGGACGTGCTGAACTCGGGTGGGGTGGACCGCAGCGGCTATACGCTGAACACCATCGGCAACGGCGGCGACGGCTATATCTACGGCCTGGAACTCGCCCTGCAGCAGCAGATCGAGCCCTATTCCGAGCGGCTGGGCTTGCCCGACTGGGTCGGCGGCTTCGGTCTGTCGGCTAACGTGACGCTGAATTCCTCGGAGGCGGCCGCGCCTGACGGCTCGAAGGTCTCCCTGCCCAACACCTCGGACGTGATCTACAACGTCGGCCTCTACTACGAGCGGTACGGCCTGTCGGCGCGTCTGAACTATCGTTATCGCACCGAGTGGCTCGACGCATACGGCGCTGCCGTCGACGGCGGCAACACCTACTGGGCCACCGACGACGAGCTGGACTATTCGGCGCGCTATGCGGTCAACGATCACGCCGAAATCTATTTCGACGCCTCCAACCTGCTGAACAATCCGGGCCGTCGCTACTCGCGCGAGTCGATCTACACGATCGAGTGGGAGCGGTTCGGACGCCGCTTCGACATCGGGGTCCGCTTCAACTTCTAGACCCCAACATCTGACAAGCGATTGAGCCGGGCGTCGCGATCGCGACGCCCGGCTTTTTTTGGTCAGTGGGCGTAGCGCCGGCTGCGGAAGGCCCGGCCGGTCAGCAGGGTCTTGATGAAGAAGAAGATGGCGATAGCGATCGCATAGCCCAGGAACAGGGCCAGACAGGTCATCCAGAAACTCAGCGTCATGATGTCGGGCAGGACCAGCGCGCCGCCGTCCAGCATGGGCCGCAGCATCATGATCAGCCGGTCGACGATCACGGCCCCCAGCGCGCTGCCGCCCAGACCACGCCAGCCGCCCATCATCAGGGCGGCGATCAGGGCGATGATCAGGCCGGTCACCTGGTTGACGCTGTCGAACCCACCCGCGGCCAGGGCGAACAGGCCGTTCAGCAGGCCGCCGATCGAGTCGATGAGACCTTCCATAGGGCCGCTCCCGTTCGGCGCGCCGTGGCGGCGACCCGATACGACGTCAACGTCGTTCGCCGGGATTCGCTCCGCCGGACGCCTTGACGGCCCCAGGCGCGGCGGATCAGCGCGGGACCAGCCGCCACATCCGCAAGGGATGCCGCACGGTTCCGGCCTCTGCACCGGCCGCCTCGCCGCGCCCCATGTAGAAATCGGCGCGAACCGGCCCCCGGATTGCTGATCCGGTGTCCAGCGCCACGACCAGCCCTTGATAGCCCCCCCGGGCTCCTGCAAGAAGGGGGGCGCCATTCAGATTGCCCGCATCCGCCTCGATCCAGGCCAGGTCGCCATAGGTCCAGTGGGCGGGATCGACGGCGATGGACCGGCGGGCGGTGAGCGGAATCCCCGCCGCTCCGGCCGGGTGACCGCCGTCATCGGGCTGGAGGTCGAAGAAGATGTAGCGGGGGTTCAGGGCTGTGATCGCCCTTGCCTCACGCCCCCGGTGCGCGGCCAGCCAGGCGCGGATGGCGTCGCCGGAGGTGCCGTTCTCGGGCAGCAGGCCTTTCGCCGCCATGGGTCGGGCGATGCCGGCGAAGGGGCGGCCGTTGTCGGCCGCATAGGCCGCGCGCGCCGTCGCCCCGTCCTCGAACGTCAGATAGCCCGAGCCCTGGATCTGCAGAAAGAACAGGTCTTCGGCCTTCATCCAGGCCAGGACCGGGGCGGACGGCGACCCGGCTGCGGCCGCCGCCTCGATCGCCGCCCGGTCGGCATAGGGGCCGGTGGAGCCGTCGGGCCGACGCTGCACCACGCCGGACGCCGTCTTCTCCAGATCCAGCGGTCGCGCCAGAACCGGCATGTCGAAATCGCCGTCCTGTGTGTGGCGGGCCGGATACTCGGGCGCGAAATAGCTGGTCAGCAGGCCAGGGCCGCCGTCCGCCGTCCGGGCCGCCTCGACGCGAAAGCCGCGCTCGAAGAAGCTGCGGGCCAACGCCGGGGTCACAGGCTTCGAGGTCTGGCGGATCGCCTGGGCCTCGTCGCAAGCGGCGATGGCGGCAGGCTGCCGGGCTGCACGGCACCCGTCGGCATAGGCCATGAAGGCGGCCAGATGATCTTCCTGCGACCAGCCCGGCAGGCCGGCCGGACTATCGGCGGCCAGGGTCTCGTAAGGCACAGGTCCGGGTGGCACCGGGGCCGGCTCCTGCGGCGTGACCACGGGCGGCGGTGCTGACGGAGAGGGGGGCGTCGTGGAACAGGCGGCGACCATCAGCAGGCCGCACAGCATGCCGATCCGGCCTGGGCCGATCCGGGCCCGGCCCGGCATCGACCGCACGGCGGAGCGCCGCATCAGGCGTTGGCGGGTTCGACCCGCGCCAGGACCCAGTTGGGATCGGTCGCGCCAAGCGTGCGCTCGAACGTCCAGTGCTCGGCCGTGCGACGTTCCTCGATCCGCGGCTCGCTCGGCGCGCCCGGCGTGGCCTCGCCCTCGGGCGGGACGATGTTGGAGCGGATCTCGGCCAGGAAGCGGACCTTGGCGATGGCGCGGTCACCCTCGACCGTGGCGCTTTCCAGATCGGCGCGGGGCGGATGCAGGAACTCGACCTGCTCGGTCTCGCCGCGCACTTCGCGCGCCGCGATGCCGTGCTCGAACGATTCCATCACCGCCGGGGCCAGCAGAGGCTTCAGCGCGGCCCGGTCGCCCGAGGCATAACCCCGCACGATGGTCTCATAGGCCTGACGCGAGCCGTCGAGGAATTTGACTGCATCGAAGGCCGGATCGCGAGCCCGCAGACCCGAGATGGCCTGCATCGTGATCGAATCCAGCGCCGGGCGCGGCGCCTGGGGGGTCTCGCCGGACGGCAGGGCGGGCGTCTTGGCGTCCTCCTGCGGCTGGCGGCCGACCCGTTTGCCCAGCACATTGTACAGCTGGAACAGCACGATGGCCGCGATCACGGCGAACAGAACGATGAGAACCTGGGCCGGCAATCTGGATATCCTGAGATGGGCGTCGGCGCGGCCTGAGGGGGCTGCGTCCTTCAAGCGGAACGATTAGGGGCTGATATGGATGCGCGCAAGGCGCGGCGCACCCCCGCCCGGTCGTGCGCCGTTGCCGCAGGGCCCGCCTTCTGATAGTCGCCGCGCCTCATGCGAGGCCGCGTCCGGCCTCAGCCCCACAGCTTCATTCGACGGCCCCACGC
>NZ_JAEMRD010000186.1 GCF_016463485.1 Brevundimonas sp. | reverse complement strand
GCCATCGCCAGTCTGTCCTGCTGCGCGCCGTCTGGGGTCGGTTGTCGGCCCCGTCCGCCCCGCCGCTCGTCGCCTGCGGCCCGGCGGCGCAACAGGTCGCCGCCGACCGCTTCGGCCTGCCCGTCCGCGCCGTCGCCGATTCCGACGCCGCCCTGAGCGAGGCCCTTGCCGGGGCCCGCGCCGTCATAGACCTCGACACGCCAAAGCCCTGGTGGGGCCGGCTGCTGGCCCGGCCCGATCTGCGCGTAATCGCCGCCCTGCCCGACGACGCGCTCGGCCTCCCCCGGGCTCTGATGGTGTCGAAGGAAACCTCAGGCCCAACCGGCGACGATCGCACCTTCTGGATCACAGACAGCGCCCTGCCGGAGGCCCGGCTCACCCAGGCACTCGCCGAGGTCGGCGTGTCCGGCCACCTGCTCGTCGTCTCGGGCGGGTTGAAGCTGGTGGTGCTGGCGGGCTATGTGCAGGCTCAGGACGGGCGGCTTTCGGCAGCCCCCGGCGCCCTCAAGGGCGTGATCGGTGCCGCCCCCGTCTATTGAGATTCAATCCCGCCATGACCGACACGCTCGCGCCCACCCCCAAGCCCGGCATCCTCGACATCGCCCCCTATGTCGGGGGCAAGTCCTCGATCGCCGGCGTCGCCGAGCCGATGAAGCTGTCGTCAAACGAGAACGCCCTGGGTGCCGGGGAAATGGCCCGCGAAGCTTATGCGGCGGCCCTCAAGAATATCCACATCTACCCCGACGGCCGCGCCACAAAGCTGCGCAACGCCGTCGCCGAGCACCACGGACTGGAGCCTGAGCGGCTGATCTTCGGCAACGGCTCGGACGAGGTCTTTGCCCTGCTGAACCAGACCTACCTGACCGCCGGCGACAATATCGTCTGCGGCCAGTACGGCTTCCTCGCCTATCAGATCTCGGCCAAGGCCTGCGAGGCCACGGTCCGACAGGCGCCCGAGCCGAACTACAAATGCGAGATCGACGGCCTGCTGGCTTTGGTCGATGACCGGACCCGGATCGTCTATGTCTCCAGCCCGTCGAACCCGACCGGCAGCTACAATACCGCCGAGGAAATCCGTCGCCTGCACGCGGCACTCTCCCCCGATGTCCTTCTGGTCATCGACGAGGCCTATGCCGAGTTCGTCTCCGAGCCCGACTGGGAAACCGCCTTCCCGCTGGCGCGTCACGCCGCCAACGTCGTCGTTACCCGGACCTTCTCCAAGATTCACGGGCTCGGCGGTCTGCGCATCGGCTTCGGCTATGCGCCGCTCGCCGTCGCCGAGGCCATCGACCGCATCCGCCTGCCGTTCAACGTCAGCGTCCCGGGGCTCGAGGCCGCCACCGCCGCCCTGGCCGACGAAGCCCACCAGACCGCCTCGCGCGACCTGGTCCAGACCTGGCGTCCCCGCCTGACCCAGGCGATCAAGGGCTTCGGTTTCGACGTCCTGCCCAGCGTCGGCAACTTCGTCCTGGTGATCTTCCCTGACCAGGGGCTGACCGCCGCCGCCGCCAATGAGCATCTGCTGTCGAAAGGCATCATCGTCCGCGGCGTCGGCGGCTACGGCCTTCCCAACGCGTTGCGCATCACCATCGGCACCGAGGACCAGAACCGCGCCGTCCTGGACGCCCTCAGCGAGTTCGCGGCGGGCTAGACGTTCAACAGCGCGGTCGACGCTCCCTCGATCCGCGCTTCCAGCAGGCTCATGAACTCGGCCCGCTTCAGCCCCGCCGGGATCACAGGCAGGAACTCATAGACCACCGTCCCCGGCGTCCGCCGGAAGCCCTTGGCGTGCCAGTGCGCGCCCGAGTTGGTGGCCATGGGGACGCATGGACTGTCCAGGTCGCGGTACAGGGCTGCGATGCCGGGTTTGTAGTCGGGCGCGGCGCCGGGCAGGCCGCGCGTGCCCTCCGGGAAGATCAGGATCTGGCGGCCCTCGGCGAACCGGGTCCGGGCCTGGCGCACCATGTCCTTCAGCGCCTTGGAATGGGCCGAGCGATCGACCGCGATCATCTTGGTCTTCCAGGCGAACCAGCCGAAGAAGGGCAGGGGCATCAGCTCCTTCTTCATCACGAAACAGTTGTCCGGCAGGAAGGCGAAGGGCGCGATGACGTCCAGCATCCCCTGATGCTTGGAGGCGATCAGGGCGGCCCCGACCGGCCGATGCTCCAGCCCTCGCACCTCGACCTTGACGCCCGCGATCCAGCGCAGACCGAAGAGAACGAACCGCGCCCACATCCGGATCACCGTCATCGGCGCCCGGTACGGCAGCAACAGGACCGGCGACAGGGCGACGGCAAAGATCGCCATCGACAGATACAGCCAGGCGACGAACAGCAGCGACCGGATCGTGGTCATTCTGCCTTCTCCAGTCTGGCCTCCGGTTCGACCGGCGTCGGGGTCAGGGTCTCGCGCTCGCTGTGCCGACCGGTGATCCGGTGCAGGCCCTCACGGCCCAGGACGGCGAGATATTTCATGTATTCCAGCGTCATGCGCCGCGCCGTCACCGCCGCCTTCCACCAGCGCGAGTTGTCCAGCGACGGCGTCTCGACCGCATAGGGGTGCAGCCGGATGCCCGGCGCCACGCTGCGGATCTCCACCAGCGAGCGCGGCATGTGATAGTCGGAGGTGACCACGATCAGGTCGTCATAGCCGTGCGACCGGGCCCAGGCGGCGATCTCCTGGGCATTGCCCTCGGTATCCTCGGCCTCGAACCCCAGGTCGACGCAGCAGTTGAACAGCCGGTTCGACCCCGGCGTCAGCGCGCGCAACTCCTGGCGGCGGACCTCCTTGTTGACGCCCGAGATCAGCACCCGGTCGCCCTTGCCCTGGTCCAGCAGGCGGATGGCGGCATTGACCCGCTCGGCCGAGGGTCCGGTCAGGGCGACGATGGCGTCGGCGCGCTCGGGCGGATCGGCCGGCGTCAGGCCGCGCACCCGGTCCGCGAAGGCGAACAGGCCGACCACCCAGACCAGGGCGACGATGCCGATAAGCGTCAGAAACTTCATCTGATCTCCCTATCGTCAGGCCTTGCGGCCGCCAAGTGTTCCGAACACGGCGATTCTGGCCGCCACAAGCGCCACCGTAGCGGCCAGCAGGGGACATGGCGAGAGCCACAGGACGTCGCTCCAGGCCAGGGGCAGGGCCGCCGTCAGGCCCACCTCTCCGCCGAGCGCCCGCAACCCCGCGACCAGGACAGCTGCCGCGCCCGCGCCGATCAGTCCAGCCCCCGCCGCCAGCAGGCCGAACCGCCGCTGGAACAGCCAGGCGATACCGCTCTCGGTCGCCCCCGACAGGCTCAGGGTCTCGATCACGGCGCTTTGCGCCTTCATCCCCGCCCTCGTCGCATAGACGATGGCCGCCCCCGCCGCGCCTGCGGTCAACAGGAAGCCCGCGATGGCCAGGGCGGTGATCAGATTGGCCGCCCCCTCGACCTCGCCGCGCCACAGCGAATGGTCGTCGACACTGGCGTCCAGCCCCGCCTGCGCCAGCGCCCGGCTGAGCACCACGGTCGAGGCCGGAGCTTCCCGGTCCAGCCGCACCGTCACCAGGAAGGGCAGGGGCAGGTCGGGCAGGGCCGCCTCGCCCAGCCAGGGCCGCAGCAGGTCCTCGGCCGTCTTCCGGTCCATGGCCACGGCTTCTTCCACCCCGTCGACCCCGGCCAGGGTCTCGGCGGCGCGGGCGGCCGCGGCCGGGCCGGTCTCGCCAACGCGAGGCCGCACCTGGACCGTCGCCTCGGCCCTCAGCTCTCCGGCCCAGCCCCGCGCCGCCCGGTCCGCCGCCATCGCCCCGACGGCGGCCAGACAGGCCATGAAACACAGCACCGCAATCACCGCCGCCAGCCAGCTCTCGCCGGCCGCATCGCGCGGCAACAGACCCGGACGGCTGGAAAACGGCGACTTCACGGCCGGTCTCCAGAAGCGACCGCTCCCGTCAGCCTGCCGCGGTCCAGCCGCAGCCGTCGCGCGCCCGACCGCTCGGCCAGGGCCTCGTCATGGCTGGCGATCAGGACGGTGGCCCCCAGCTTGTTCAGCGACTGGAACAGCATCAGCAGCTTGTCGGCCATGGCCTTGTCCACGCTGCCCGTCGGCTCGTCGGCGATGATCAGTTCAGGATTGCCCATGACGGCCCGCGCGATGGCCAGCCGCTGTTTCTCGCCGCCCGACAGCTGCGGCGGCCGCGCATCCATCCGCTCGCCCAGGCCCACCCAACGCAGCATCTCCTCGACGTCGGCGCCGTACGACCCGGCCTTTCGGCCCGAGACCCGAAGGGTCAGGGCCGCGTTCTCGAACAGGTCCAGATGGTCCAGCAGCCGGAAATCCTGGAACACCACCCCCATTCGCCGCCGGAACGCCGGGGCTGCCGCGCGGTGCAGGTCCGTCACCTCCTGTCCGAACAGGGCGATCCGCCCGGCGGTCGGCCGCTCGGCCAGGGTCAGCAGCCGCAGCAGGGACGACTTTCCCGCCCCCGACGGCCCGGTAAGGAAGTGGAAAGAGCCGCGCGGCAATATGAGGTTAACGTCCCGCAGCACGTCGGGCGAATCGGCATAGCCGAAACCCACCCCCGCGAGGCGGACGGTTTCGGGCGCGGGTTCATCGGCGGCGGCGAGACGGGGCGGAGCAGTCATTTTTTCTATTGGACCGGGGCGCGGACGCCTCGACGGGAGGGGGCTGATGAAGCTCCACAGTCAGACCGCATGATACTGACCTGCCAGTCCTGCGCCACCAGCTATTTCACGCCCGACGAAGCGATCGGCGCGACCGGGCGTCGCGTCCGCTGCCGCACCTGCGCCCACACCTGGCACGCCAGCCTGGCCGACGAGCCGCTGGAGCTGTCCGAACCCGCCGATCCCGCCACCACGGTCCAGGCCGGATTCGGCAAACGCGAAGAGGCCCCCGAAACCCTCGCCGAGACCCCGGCCCCCGAATTGCCCAAGGTCTTCCGCGCCCGGGCCGAGGAACAGCGCCGCGTCCGCCGCGCCGCCACCCACGGCGCCGTCTGGGCCGGTCTGGCCAGCGTCTTCGTCGCCATCCTGGGGGCGGCCTGGCTGTTCCGGGTCGAGGTGGTGGACCTTTATCCGCGCGCGGCGGCCGCCTACGCCATGGTCGGCTCGCCCGTGAACCGCACCGGCCTGACGTTCGAGGCCATGGCGATCAAGGTCGCCCCCTATGACCCGGGCAAGGTCGTCGTCTCGGGCGCCATCAGGAACATCCGCGACAAGGAGATCGTCTCCCCCGCCATCCGCGTCGCCCTGCTGGACGCCCACGGCGCCGAGATCGGCTTCGAGATCATCGCCATCGACGCCGCCCCGGTCCTGCCCGGCGGGGTCCAGGGCTTCGCCGCCGTCGTCGCCGATCCGGGCCAGAAGATCGTCGGCATCGGCGTCGATTTCGTCGACGAGAGCCGCACCGCCAAGGCCGCCGAGGCCGGCCATGGCGAGGACGACAAGGCCGGGCATGGCGACGATCATGCGGCCTCCGCCGACCACGCCGCCGACCCCCACGCCGCGCCCGAGCATGGCGACGCGGCCGCCGGTGCCGATCACGCCCCGGT
>NZ_JAEMRD010000185.1 GCF_016463485.1 Brevundimonas sp. | reverse complement strand
ACGAACGGATGCACGCCAATATCCAGAAGGACGGCACCTATTCGGTCGTGCCGCGGATGTGGGGCGGTGTCACCAATCCGCGCGAGCTGCGCGCCATTGCTGACGTGGTCGAGAAGTACGACGCACCCCTGGTCAAGGTCACGGGCGGCCAGAGGCTGGATATCTTCGGCATCAAGAAACAGGACCTGCCCGCCGTCTGGGCCGACCTGAACGCCGCCGGGATGGTGTCTGGCCACGCCTATGGCAAGTCGCTGAGGACGGTGAAGACCTGTGTCGGGTCGGACTGGTGCCGGTTCGGGACCCAGGATTCGACCGGCCTGGGCATCCAGACCGAGCGGATGACCTGGGGCTCGTGGATGCCACACAAGTTCAAGATCGCGGTGTCGGGTTGCCCGAGGAACTGCGCCGAGGCGACGATAAAGGACTTCGGCGTCATCTGCGTCGACAGCGGATACGAGCTCCACGTCGGCGGCAACGGCGGCATCCATGTCCGGGTCACCGACCTGTTGTGCAAGGTCGAGACGGAGGCCGAGGCGATGCACTATTGCGCCGCCTTCATCCAGCTGTACCGCGAAGATGCCCGCTATCTGGAGCGCACCGCGCCCTGGATCGAGCGGGTCGGGCTGGAGCGGATCAAGGCGCGGATCGTCGAGGACGCGGAGGGCCGGGACGCCCTGGCCGCCCGGTTCCTGCACTCCCAGACCTTCTGTCAGGACGACCCCTGGGCGGCGCGGGCCATGGGGGCCGAGAGTGAGCAACACCAGCCGCTCAGCCTGATGGAGACCGCGTGATGACCGCCGATCGCTGGATAGACGTGGGGCGGATCGAGGACATTCCCCCGCGCGGGGCCCGCACCGTCGTCGTCGAGAGTGGTGACGAGATCGCCGTGTTCCGCGCCGGCGACGACGCCGTCTTCGCCCTGATCAACCGGTGCCCGCACAAGGGTGGTCCGCTGAGTCAAGGGATCGTCCATGGCCACAGCGTCGCCTGTCCTCTGCACAACTGGAACATCGCCCTGGCCACGGGTCAGGCACAGGGCCCGGACAGCGGCTGCACCCCCACGATCCCGGTCAGGGTAGCGGACGGACGCATCCTGATCGCTCAGCCAATGCCGGTTCCGGCCTGAGATGAGCTGCGCGGTCGCCACCACCTGTCCCTACTGCGGCGTCGGTTGCGGTGTTGTCGCAACGGTGACGGGTGAGCGGACGGTGCAGATCGCGGGCGACCCGACCCACCCGGCCAATGCCGGACGCCTGTGTTCCAAGGGCACGCATCTGGGCGAGACGGTGGGGCTGGAGGGCCGGCTGCTGCATCCGATGATCGGAGACGCCCGCGCCGGCTGGAACGAGGCGCTGGACCTGGTCGCCGACCGCTTCGCCGCCGCCATCGCCGAACACGGGCCGGACAGCGTCGCCTTCTATGTCTCGGGCCAGATCCTGACTGAGGACTATTACGTCGCCAACAAGCTGATGAAGGGGTTCATCGGCTCGGGTAATATCGACACCAACTCGCGCCTCTGCATGTCCAGTGCGGTATCTGCGCACATCCGGGCCTTCGGCGAGGACGTGGTTCCTGCCTGCTACGAAGACTTGGATCAGGCCGACCTGATCGTCCTGGTCGGGTCTAACACCGCCTGGTGCCATCCGATCATCTGGCAGAGGATCGAGGCGGCGCGGACAGCGCGGGGCACGAAACTGGTCGTCATCGATCCCCGTCGGACCGAGACGGCGGATATGGCCGACCTGCATCTGGCGTTGAGGCCAGGCAGCGATGTGGCCCTGTTCAACGGCCTGCTGGCAGGATTGCAGGCCCGAGGCGCGCTGGATGCTGACTATATGGCCGCCCATGTCGTGGTTCCGGACGGCTTTCGAGCGGCGCTGGCCGCCGACTTCGACACGGCATCGACCGCAGCGACCTGTGACCTTGCGGCCAGCGATCTTGAGGCCTTCTACAATCTGGTCGCCACCCATCCTCGTACCGTGACCCTGTTCAGCCAGGGTGTGAACCAGTCTACTCAAGGGACTGATAAGGCGAACGCCATCATTAACGTTCATCTGGCCACGGGGCGGATCGGCAAGCCGGGTGCGGCGCCGTTTTCGATCACCGGCCAGCCCAATGCCATGGGCGGTCGCGAAGTCGGCGGCCTGGCCTCCACCCTGGCCGCCCATATGGATTTTGCGGCGGACAATGTCGATCGCGTAGGCCGGTTCTGGGTCGCGCAGCGCATGGCGACCACAGCCGGCCTGAAGGCCGTCGATCTGTTCAAGGCCGTCGGTGACGGACGCATCAGGGCCATTTGGATCATCGCCACCAACCCGGCCGTCAGCATGCCGGACGCGGGCGCGGTTCGCGCCGCCCTGGCCGCCTGTCCTTTCGTGGTGGTCTCCGACGTCACGGCCGACACCGACACGGGCCGGTTCGCCCACGTCCGCCTGCCGGCCCTGGCCTGGGGCGAGAAGGACGGCACGGTCACCAACTCCGAACGGATCATCAGCCGCCAGCGGCCGTTCTTTCCTGCCCCCGGCGAGGCCCGCGCCGACTGGCGGACGCTGGCCGATGTGGCGGCGCGGATGGGGCATGGCGAGGCCTTCGGCTGGACCACACCGGCCGAGGTGTTCGACGAGCATTGTCGCCTGACCGCCTTCGAGAACCACGGCACCCGTAGCCTGAACCTCGCGCCCCTGATCGGTCTGGGCGAGGACGGGTATGCCTCCCTGGAGCCGACGCGCTGGGGCCAGGATCGTGAGTTCGCCGACGGCCGGTTCTCTACCCCCGACGGCCGCGCCCGGATGATCGCGGTGACCCAGGCGCCGCTGGCCGCCAACACCATGACCCTGAACACCGGCCGCTATCGCGACCAGTGGCACACGATGAGCCGCACCGGTCTGTCGCCCCGTCTCTCCCAGCATCGGCGCGAGCCTCTGCTCGAGATCCATCCCGACGACGCGACGCGGTACGGCTTGGTCGAGGGCGATCTGGCGACGGTGGAGACGGCGCAGGGCAAAAGCGTGTTCCGTGTCGCGGTCACCGATGCCCAGCGGCCCGCTGAGGCGTTCGTGCCGATCCACTGGACGGACCGGACGGGGTCCGGCGGCAGGGCGGGGCTGTTGCCCGGCGGCGCAGTCGATCCGCTCTCGGGCCAGCCGGGATTCAAGCTGACGGCGATGACGGTGTCGAAGCTGGCGACCGAATGGCGGGCCTTTTTGATCCTGCGGGGCACGTCGACCGTAGAGCCTGATTGCGTCTGGTGGGCGACGGCTGCCGTGCCCGGCGGAAGGCTGGTCGAACTGGCCGGCGACGGTGATCCGGCAGTGCTCGAGACTTTGCTGCCGCACGGCGAGCGGATGACCGCTGTCGATCCGGCGCGCGGGTCCCTGCGCACGGCGGTGCTCGTCGAGGGACGGTTGCAGGGCGCGCTGTTCGTAGCCCGTGACGGCTCGTTGCCCGGCCGCGACTGGTTGATCGCGCAACTGTCCGAATCCGTCGCGCCTGTGGGGTTGCTGGCAGGTCGTGCGCCCGGAGCGACGGTGGATCGCGGCGCCATCGTCTGCGCCTGTTTCGACGTCGGTGCCCGTACCATCCTGACGGCCATCGCCGCCCAGAGTCTGACCACGGTCGCCGAGGTCGGTGCCGCCCTGTCGGCCGGGACCAACTGCGGCTCGTGCCGCCCCGCCATCGCCAGACTCATCGCCGCCTGAGGAGGATTGCCCATGCCCTTCGACTCCGCGCCCCGCCGATCTGCCGATGCCGCCGACCTGATCGCCCCCGGAGACGTCTGGCTGGTCGGAGCCGGTCCGGGCGATCCCGATCTGCTGACGCGTCAGGCCGAGCGGCTGATCCGCGCCGCCGACATCGTCTTTTACGACGCCCTGGTCGGACCCGGCGTGCTGGCCCTGATCCCGGCGGACGTCGAGCGGATCAGCGTCGGCAAGCGGGCCGGGGCCCATTCAAAGGATCAGGGCCGGATCAACGCCCTGTTGCTGGCGGCGGCCCTGGCCGGGCGGCGGGTCGTGCGGCTGAAGGGCGGCGACCCCTCGATGTTCGGGCGTTCGACGGAAGAGATCGCTCATCTGGCCGCCCATGGCGTCCGGGTCCAGGTTGCGCCGGGTATCACAACGGCCAGTGCCGCAGCCGCTCGGGCCGGGGTGTCCCTGACCCTGCGAGGCCTGGCGCGGCGAATCCAGTTCGTCACCGCCCATGTCCGTGCGGGCGAAACGCTGGATATCGACTGGAATGCCCTGGCCGACCCCACCGCCACCCTGGGCGTCTACATGGGTCGATCGGCGGCACCGGAACTGACCCGTCAGTTGCTGTCCCGTGGCATGCCGGGCGAGACGCCGGTCCTTATCGCCGTCAACGTCAGCCTGCCAGACGAACGGCTGCTGTTCACCCGGCTTGACCTGCTGCCACTCAGCGTCGTCGCCCTGGCCGAAGATGCGCCGACCCTGCTGCTGATCGGCCATGCCGTCGGTCGACCCGACCAGATCGCCATCCGGACCGAGGCGGGGGCCAAGGCCCTGGGGTTTGCGCGATGACCGGGCGTATTCTCGGCGCTGTGCTGGCCGGAGGGCGATCCAGCCGGTTTGGCTCCGACAAGGCCCTTGCCCTGCTGGATCGCCGCTCCCTGCTCGACCACGTGGTGGACGCCTTGTCGGATCAGGTCGACACTGTCGTCGTCTGTGGACGGGCGCGTGCCAAGCGGTTGTGCCTGCCCGACCGACCCCACCCCGATCTCGGCCCGTTGGGTGGGCTGGCGGCGGCGCTGCGTTATGGTGTTGATCACGGCTATGGAGCGGTGGTTAGCGTCGGGTGCGATACCCCTATCCTGCCCGCCGATCTGGTACTGCGCCTTCAGTGCGCGGGGCCGGTCAGCGTCCTGCGTGACCTGCCGATCTCCGGTCTGTGGCCAACTGCCCTTTCTCCGGTGCTGGACCGGTTCATTATCGAAAAACCAAGTCGCGCCATGCGAGCCTGGGCGGAGTCGGTAGAGGCTATAGCGATCGACCTGCCGCAACCGATCGCCAACATCAACACGATGCGGGACCTCCGGCGTCTCGAACGGGCGGCCTGAACACGGTGCGCGCTTCAGCAGTACGGGTTGGATGATGCGACACCTACGGTCTAGCGCCGCCAGCTCCGGCCGACTGAGCCAACTCGCCATGCAAATCGTCACACCCTTTGAGCACCGCCCCGATGCGTCGCCGCTGATCGATCCGTTCGGTCGGGCGATCGACTATGTGCGGGTGTCGGTGACGGACCGCTGCGACCTGCGCTGTACCTATTGTATGGCCGAGCGTCAGACGTTTCTGCCACGCGCCGAACTGCTGACCATCGAGGAACTGGGCCGGCTGTGTTCGAGCTTCATCGACCTGGGGACCACGCGGCTGAGGCTGACGGGGGGTGAGCCGCTGATCCGCAAGGGGTTCATGGACCTGGTCGCCGACCTGTCTCGCCATCTGGACAGCGGCCGGCTGAAGGAGCTGACCCTGACCACGAACGGGACGCAGCTGGCCCGCTACGCCCAGGCCTTGGCCGGATACGGGGTCAGGCGGATCAATGTGTCGATCGACACGCTCGACCCCGACGACTATCGCCGGA
>NZ_JAEMRD010000047.1 GCF_016463485.1 Brevundimonas sp. | reverse complement strand
CCGGTAGAACTGGCGCACGGCCGAGCGCCTGCGCGCCGCTGTCGATGCGGACAGGCCGCGTGTCGACAAGGCGGCGAACCAGGCCTCGATCGCGGTCTCGTCGGCCTTGAGCAGACCCCCGGGGGGCAGGGTGCCTTCGGCGTCGGCGAGGTCGCGGGCATAGGCCGACAGGGTGTGGGGCGAGGCATCGCGCTCGACCGCCATCATCTCCAGGAAGGCCTCGACCTGGGGCGAACTGACAGGACCGCTCATGGCACGGCGCAGGTTTTCAGGCTCTGGCGAGCGCTGGCGCATCGTGTAGAGGGTTGATCCGTCATGCCTCTCGCCGCCGAATCCCAGTTGTTGCAGAGCCGCACCATAGCCCTGGTCGGGTTGATGGGCGTGGGGAAATCGACCGTGGGCAGACGTCTGGCGGCGCGGCTGGGGCTGCCCTTCGCCGACGGCGACGACGAGATCGAACAGGCGGCGGGGATGTCGGTATCCGAGATCTTCGCGACCATGGGCGAGACGGCGTTCCGTGAGGGCGAGGCGCGGGTCATGAGGCGTCTGCTGGAAGGGCCGCCGATCGTGCTGGCGACGGGCGGCGGGGCGGTGCTGAACGACGAGACCCGGGCCCTGCTCAAGGATCGGGCGACCATGGTGTGGCTGAGGGCCGATCTGAAGGTCGTGGCGGCGCGGGTGCAGCGGCGCGACACCCGCCCGTTGCTGCGTGGCAAGGACGCCTATGAGGCCCTGTCGGAGATGGCCCAGGTCCGTTACCCCGTCTATGGCGAGGCCCATGTGACCGTCGACGTCGGCGGCGGCGCCCATTTCGAGGCGGTGGAGGCGATCATCAGGGCGCTGGAGCGTTACCGGCAGACGGCGGAGACCTCGGCATGACCTCGATCCGGGTCGGCGGTGCGGGATTCGCGCCCTATGAGGTGGTGGTCGGGCGAGGGCTGCTGGCCCAGGCCGGCGGTCGGATCGCGCCGTTCGCGCGGGGACGGACCGTGATCGTCAGCGACGAGACCGTCGCGGCCCTGCACGGGCCGTCGCTGACGGCCTCGCTGGAGGCGGCCGGGGTCGCCACGCGGATGGTGACGGTGCCGCCGGGCGAGGGGTCCAAGTCCTTCGCCGAGCTGGAGCGGGTGCTGGACGCCCTGCTGGCCATCGGGCTGGACCGCAAGGACGTGGTGGTGGCGCTGGGCGGCGGCGTCGTGGGCGATCTGGCCGGGCTGGCGGCGGCGCTCTACATGCGCGGCATCGACTTCGTGCAGGTGCCGACGACCCTGCTGGCCCAGGTGGATTCGTCCGTAGGCGGAAAGACGGCGATCGACACGCCGCGCGGCAAGAACCTGGTCGGGGCCTTCCATCAGCCCAGGTTGGTGCTGGCCGACATCGATGTGCTGAGCACCCTGCCGGCCGTGCAGTTGAGGTCGGGGTGGGCCGAGGTGCTGAAGCACGGGCTGATCTGCGACGCCGAGTTCTTCGACTGGCTGGCGGGCGAGGGCGCGGGGGGCGCGACGGGCGATCCAGCGGCGCTGGAACGTGCCGTGGTTCGCTCGGTGGAGATCAAGAGCGCCATCGTCGGCGAGGACGAGCGCGAGTCGGGACGGCGGGCGTTGCTGAACCTGGGTCACACCTTCGGACACGCGGTCGAGGCCGAGCTGGGGTTCGAGGAGGCGGCGCTGGCGCATGGCGAGGCGGTGGCGCTGGGGTGCGTGCTGGCGTTCCGGTATTCGGCGCGGCTGGGGCTGTGTCAGCCTGCGGATGTCGCGCGGGTCGAGGTTGTGGTCGCGGCGGCGGGGCTGCCGACGCGGCTGGATCAGGCGGGCACGTTCGAGGCCGAGGCGCTGCTGGCCCGGATGACCGGGGACAAGAAGGCCGAGGGCGGGCGGGTGACCCTGGTGCTGGCCCGGGCCATCGGCGACGCCTTCGTCGAGAAGACTGTCGACTCTGCCGACCTGACCGCCTTCCTGCGTGACCAGGGCGCGGCGTGAAGATCGTAGTCCAGGGTCTGGAGGACGACTACGTCCGGCTGGAGCCCTTGTCGGAACGGCTCCGGGAACCCCTGCGGGCGGCTCTGAACTGTGATCCCGAGGCATGGGCTCTGATGGTGGGCAGCGCCTGTGGCGAGCGGTTCGACGCCTTCTTCGACGCGGCGCTGGGCGACATGGCCAAGGGAACCAAGGTCGCCTGGGCCGTGCATAGGTCGTCTGAGGACGTGATCGTCGGCACGACCAGCCTTTACGAGATCAAGCCCGAGCACCGTCGCTGCGAGATCGGAGCGACTTTCTATCGGCCGGAAGCACGGGGCGGGGCGGTCAATCCGGCCTGCAAGCGCCTGTTGCTCGGTCACGCCTTCGCCGCCGGAGCGGTGCGGGTCGAGATCCTGACCGACGCGATCAATCCTCACAGCCAGGCCGCGATTCGCAAGCTGGGGGCCCGGGACGAGGGCGTGCTGAGGAAGCACAAGATCACCTGGACCGGACGGGTCCGGGACACGGCCCTGTTCGCCGTGCTGGACGAGGATTGGCCCGAGGTCCGCGACCTGCTGGACCGGCGTCTGGCGGCGTTCGGCTGAGGCTTCAGTCCACCGCGCGGCAGGTTGTGGCGGGAGCACCGTCGGCGGTCCAGGTGGCCATCAGGCCCTTGCCGCGCAGTTCATAGGCGCTGGCCTTGTACCAGAGGCCGTCGGCGGTGCGTTCCTGGAACAGGTCGATGGCCTCGCCGCGCGCGTTGCGGACCGTGGCCATGGAGCGGGGGTTGTCGAAATCGACCGACAGCCGCTCGCCGTTTTCGCACAGATAGACGGTGCGGATGACGCGGCTCATGGCGCGTTCCTGGATCTCCGCGCCCGTGCGGCGCCGCGTGGTCTGGGCCTCGATGGCGCGGGCCTCGACGGCGGCGCTGTCGGTCGGGGCCTCGTTCTGGTCGGGGCCGCAGCCGGCGAGGAAGGGGACGGCGAGCGCGCCGGCGAGAAGGAGGCGAAGGGTCATGGCGCCGTCAACGTTCGGCAAGCCTTGCTGTTCCGGCACGACGGGCGCGGAAGAAGTCGCGGAGGGCCGTCGCTGACTCCTCGGCCAGCAGACCGCCCTCGACCTGGGGTCGCCAGTGGCAGGTCGGTTGCTCGAACAGGCGCGGTCCGTGGACGACGGCGCCGCCCTTTGCGTCGTCGGCGGCCCAAACGACGCGGCCGATTCGGGCGTGGCTGATCGCGCCGGCGCACATGGCGCAGGGCTCCAGCGTCACATAGAGGGTCAGGCCGGTAAGGCGATAGTTGGCCGTCGCTACGCCGGCCCGGCGCAGGGCGACGATCTCGGCGTGGGCCGTGGGATCATGGGCTGCGACGGGGCCGTTTGAGCCCTCTGACACCACCTCGCCGGTGGTCTCGTCGACGATCACGCAGCCGACAGGAACCTCGCCTGCGTCCGCCGCCGCTTGCGCCAAGGCCATCGCCATGCGCATGAACCGCTCATCATGGCCCGCCATCCCGACGACAACGACAAGAAGCCCAGCCCCAGTCAAGGGCTGCGTCCGCACAAGCCCGGCGATCGCCCGAAAAGCGGGGCCGCGCGCCCAGGCTCAGCCAGTGCCGCCTTCACAGCCTCCGAGGGCAAGACCACGCGCGGCGCCCAGGCCCGGCCCGGTGCCGGCACGGGGCGATCCTATGCCGCCGACAAGGGCGCGCGGCCGGAGAAGCCGATCAAGGGCAAACGCTATTCCGACGATGCCAAGGCCTCGCCCCGATCCGACAAACCGGGCGGCAAGTTCGCCGCCAAGACGCCGGAGGAGCCCAAGCGCAGCGAGCGGATCGCCAAGGCCATGGCCCGCGCCGGGATCGCGTCGCGTCGCGAGGTCGAGCGGCTGATCGGCCTGGGCAAGGTGGCGGTCAACGGCCGCATCCTGGACACGCCGGCGACCCTGGTGACCCGCGACGACGTCATCACCGTGGACGGCAAGCCGATCGCGGCGGTGCAGGCGACGCGGGTCTGGCGCTACAACAAACCGGTGGGCCTGCTGACCTCGCACAACGATCCGGGCGGGCGGCCGACTGTGTTCGACAGCCTGCCGGCCGGGTTGCCGCGGGTGATCTCGGTGGGGCGGCTGGACATCAATACCGAGGGCCTGCTGCTGCTGACCAATGACGGGGAGCTGTCGCGGGCGCTGGAACTGCCGGCGACGGCCCTGGTGCGTCAGTACCGGGCCCGGGCACGCGGGCGGATCACCCAGGCCGATCTGGACACGCTGAAGGACGGGGTAACTGTCGACGGCGAACGCTATGGCCCGGTCCTGGCCACCATCGACAAGGCCAAGACCAACGAGGACGGGCTTCAGTCCGCCAATCTGTGGATCAGCGTCCAGATCAGCGAGGGCAAGAACCGGGAGGTTCGCAAGGTGCTGGAGTCGATCGGCCTGACGGTCAACCGGCTGATCCGCCTGGCCTATGGGCCGTTCCAGCTGGGCACACTGCCGGTCGGTGCGGTGGAGGAAGTCGGCCCCCGGGTGATCCGCGAGCTGCTGGGCGAACACATCCGGCCCGAGAACCTGCCCGAGGGCAATGCCGTGCAGACGCCTGCGCCGGTGCCGGGTCGCCGGGGCGGGATGCCGCTGGTCACCGGCAAGTCGGGATCTGCCATCTCGGATCCGTCGAGGAAGCCCAGTCGGGTCCGGGCGGCCGGAACGGCGACGGCCCAGGCCACGGAGCGCGCCAACCGTCCGCCCAAAAAGGCCGGCTGGGCCAAGGCGGGACCGAAATTCGAGCATCCCAAGAAGACCTTCACGCCTCGCGCTCGACCCGACGGCGAGGCCCCGGCAGACGATCGGCCCAAACGCGCCTTCAAGCCGCGCGAGGACAAGATCATCGGGCCCAAGTCCTCGACGTGGGCAAGGGACGACAAGGCACCCCGGAGCGGACCCAGGGACGGGGCCAAGCGAGACTTCAAGCCCCGGACGACGGGGTCGGGTCCGGCGCGACCATCGGGTCGATCCGGCGTCAAACCCGGCGGCCCGCGCGGCGGGAGCTGAAGCCTAAAACCGGAGCGATCCCATGGATGCGAATTCCAGCGAGACGCGGCTGTCCGGCCGTTGCCTGTGCGGGGCCGTGACCTTCACTGCCGTGCCGGTCCACGGCATGCACGCCTGTCATTGCGAGCGCTGCCGGCGCTGGAGCGGTGGGGTTTATCTGGGCGTCGATTGTGGCGACAGCGTCGAAGTCACCGGTGCCGAGGCGCTGACGGCCTATGAGTCGTCCGACTGGGCCGAGAGACAATTCTGCAGAACCTGCGGAGCGTCGTTGTTCTGGAGGCTGAAGAGCGGCGGCATGACGGTGGTTTCGGCCCAGGCGTTCGATGATCCCTCGGTCTTCGCATTCGCGGGTGAGATCTATGTGGATGCCAAGCCTGACAACTACGCCTTCGCGGGCGACCGGGTCCGTCTGACCGGCGCCGAAGTCGAGGCCCGGTTCGCGAGCGAAACCTGATGCGGATCGTGGCGGGAACCCTGCGCGGCCGAAGCATCGTCGCGCCTGAGGGCCAGGGGACGCGGCCGACCTCGGACCGGGCCCGTCAGGCGGTCTTCAACGTGCTCGAGCATGCGGCCTGGGCACCGGGCCTGTCGGGGATCCGGGTCATCGACCTGTTCGCCGGCTCGGGGGCGCTGGGCTTCGAGGCCATGAGCCGGGGTGCGGGCTTCTGTCTGTTCGTCGAGGTGGACGATGCGGCGCGAGGGGCGATCCGCGAGAACGCGGAGGCGTTCGGAGTGACGGGCTCGGTGCGGGTGCATCGGCGCAGTGCGGTCGATCTGGGTGAGCGTCCGGCCTCGACGGGACCGGCGTTCGACCTCGCCTTCCTCGATCCGCCCTATGGCAAGGGCCTGGGCGAACAGGCTCTGTCGGCGCTACGGGCCGGTGGCTGGCTCAAGCCGGCGGCAGTCGTGATGCTCGAGCGCGGCTCCGGCGAGCCCGACATCGAGACACCGGGTTATGAGCGGCTGGACGCGCGCGACTATGGTGCCGCACGCGTCCTCTTCCTCAGGGTGCTACCAACCGCGAGCTGAGACGCGGTTGTCGACCTAGCTGCGCATGCGGGCCAGACCCTCGCGGTTGACCCGATAGGGGCCGCCGTCGATCGAGCCGATCAGCCCTTTGGCCTTGAGCTTGCGCCAGGTCTGGGTGTTGCAGTCGGTGAGCAGAAGGCCGTCGCTGGTGAAGCAGGCGGCCGACAGGATGCGGCCCTGATCGTCGCGTTCCAGCTGGATTCGACCGCCCTGGGCCAGGGCGTGAAGCGTGCGTTGTTCCGCACGGGAGATGTTCATGGATGGTGTCCGTGGAGGGCGTGAAGGCTCTCGCCGGCGCAGTCACGCCGACGGGTTCATCAGAGGCTCGACGGAGGACGTCGGCCTCAGGCCTGACGCACAATCCCGGACATAGGCATTCCTGTCGGGGTGATCCCGATGGGGTCTTCTAGCGGCGTCCGAACAGCTTTTCCAGATCGCCCAGCTTCAGCTCCACATAGGTCGGGCGGCCGTGGTTGCATTGGCCGGAGTGGGGAGTGGCTTCCATCTGGCGCAGCAGGGCGTTCATTTCGGGGGCGGAGAGGACGCGGCCGGCGCGGACGGAGCCGTGGCAGGCCATGGTGCCGCAGACCTCGGCGAGGCGTTCGGACAGGGCCAGGGCCGCGCCGTGTTCGGCCAGGTCGTCGGCGATGTCGCGGATCAACCCTTGCACGTCCGTGTCGCCGAGGAGGGCCGGGGTCTCGCGGACCAGGACGGCCCCGGCCCCGAAGGCCTCGACGATCAGGCCCAGTTGGGCGAGTTCGTCGGCGCGCGACGCCACGCGGTCGGCCTCGGACGGGTCGAGCTCGACCACCTCGGGGGTCAGCAGGGCCTGACGGGCGACGGAACCGGCCGCCATCTGGACCTTCATCTTCTCGTAGACGAGGCGCTCGTGGGCGGCGTGCTGATCCACCACGACGATGCCGTCGCGCGTCTGGGCGACGATATAGGTGCCGTGGACCTGGGCGCGGGCGGCACCGAGGGGGTGGTCGATGAGGTCGGGGCCGTCTGCGGTCGTGGCGAGTGGCGAGTGGCGAGTGGCGAGGTCGTAATCCTCGACGCGGGCGGTGCGTTCGTTGAGGCCGGGAAGGATCTGGGCTGTGGCCGATGCCGGGGCGGCCCAGCCCTGCCAGCCACTGAAGCCGGCGGCCGACGGCGACGTCGGGCTGTAGGCGGCCCCTTGCCAGGTGCCCTGGTTCCAGGAGGGGACGCCCGCATGGGGGGTCAGGCCCGCGAGCGCATCGGCGGCGACGGTGGTGGAGGCGCGGTGGCCGGCGGCGGCCAGGGCGTGGCGCAGGGCCCCGACGATCAGGCCGCGCACCAGGGCCGGGTCTCGGAACCGGACCTCGGCCTTGGCCGGGTGGACGTTCACGTCGACGTAGAGGGGGTCGATGTCGAGGAACAGGACCGCCGCCGGGTGCCGGTCGCGGGCGAGGAAGTCGGCATAGGCGCCGCGCAGGGCCCCTTGCAGCAGGCGGTCCTTCACAGGGCGGCCGTTGACGAACAGGTACTGGTGGGCCGCGTTGCCCCGGCTGTAGGTCGGCAGGCCCGCGTAGCCGGTCAGGCGGACGTTGTCTCGGGCCTGATCGATCAGCAGCGCATTGGCCTCGAAGTCGCGGCCCAACAGGGCGGCGAGTCGCTTCAGCCGGCCTTCGTCGCCGGGGTGTTCGGCGGGCAGGCGCAGGGTGGTCCGGCCGTCGAGGTCGAGGGTGAAGGCGACGGCTTCGTGGGCCATGGCCTGGCGCTTGATCTCGTCGGAGATGGCCATGGCCTCGGAGCGTTCCGACTTCATGAACTTGAGCCGGGCGGGGGTGGCGTAGAACAGGTCGCGCACCTCGACACGGGCCCCGTGGGGGCCAGGGAAGGCGGCGGGAGCGACGGGTCTCTGATCGCCACCCTCGACGGTGATCTGGTGCGCATCACCGTTAGCCGCGCGGCTGGTGATGGTCAGGCGGGCGACCGAGCCGATCGAGGGCAGGGCCTCGCCGCGAAAGCCCAGCGTTGAGATGCGCAGCAGGTCCACGTCCCCCGCGTCGTCAGGCTTCAGCTTTGACGTGGCATGGCGCTCGACGGCCAGGGCCAGCTGGTCCGGGGCCATGCCGTGGCCGTCGTCGGCGATCAGGATACGCGACAGGCCCCCGCCGTCGGCCTGGATCTCGATGCGAGTGGCGCCGGCGTCGAGCGCGTTCTCGACCAGTTCCTTGATGGCGCTGGCTGGCCGTTCGACCACCTCGCCGGCGGCGATGCGGTTGACGGTCTCGGGCGGGAGGCGACGGATGGGCATGTGAGTCGGGAAGATAGGCGCTGGAGGCCCTCGGTGCGAGGTTTCGGCGAAACCTGTCAGCCCACCAAGGCGGCGCGTTCCTCGGGGGTCGCGTGACGCCAGCGGCCTTCTTCCAGGCCATCGAGGCGGATAGGGCCGATGCGGATGCGGATGAGGTCGGTGACCTCCAGATCGACCATCTCGCACATGCGCCGGATCTGGCGGTTGCGGCCCTCGCGCAGGATGAATTTGAGGCGTTGCTGCTCCATGCGGCTGACGCGGGCAGGTTTCAGCTGGCGGCCGTCGAGGCGCAGGCCGTAGCGCAGGGTCTTCAGCTTCTGTTCGGTGACGTCTCCGGAGACGCGGACCAGGTATTCCTTGTCCAGCTCGCTGTCGGGACCGATCACGGCCTTGGCCACGACGCCGTCGGACGACAGGATCAGCAGGCCGCGCGAATCCTCGTCCAGGCGTCCTATGGGCGGCAGGGAGGCGTCCTCGGCCGGGACCGGCCCGCCGCCGATCTGATTGGCCTCGTGGATCAGGGTGACGGCGGGGGTCTTGTCGGGCTCGGGCTGGCCGGAGACGAAGCCGGTCGGCTTGTGCAGCAGGATGGTCATGCCGGCGGCCAGGGCCTCGGTCGCGCGGTCGGCCAGGGTCAGGGTCTGGCCGGGCTCGATCTTGCGACCCGCGTCGGTCACGACCGCGCCGTCGATGGCGACGAGGCCCTCGGCGATCAGGCCGTCTGCCTCGCGGCGCGAACAGACGCCGGACTGGCCCAGCCATTTGTTCAGACGGACGGGTTCGTCGCCGTCATAGGTGCGGGTGAAAGCCATGCCCCGCCCTCGCGCAGACGGCGGGGCGGGTCAATGGTCGATTGATCTCAGCGGGGCGCGAGGGCGGCCAGGGCGATCTCGTTATCCTCGGCGGCCGAGGCCCCCGAGATGCCGATGGCGCCGACGATCCGGCCGTCGACCACGATGGGCAGGCCGCCGGCGATCGGCAGGGCGTCCTCATTGGCCAGGCTGACGGTCCGGCCGGCCAGGGTGCGCTCTTCCATGGTCAGGGTGGAGAGGCGGTAGCGGGCGGAGGTCGCGGCCTTCTTCTGGGCGACGAAGATCGAGCCGTACTGGGTGTCGTCCATGCGCACGAAGGCGACCAGTTCGCCGGACGGCTCCACGACGGCGACGGCCATGCGGAAATTGCGGGCGGCGGCGGCTTGGACGGCCCGGTCGATCAGGGCCTGGGCCAGTTCGAGACGGATCGGCTCGCCATAGGCAGGCGGTGTCTGGGCCTGGGCGGCCGTGGTGGTGGTGACCAGGGCGAGGGCGGCGATCAGAGCGGCTTTCATGGGGATGTCCTCCGGTGTCATCGTTGCTGCCGGTATAGCTCAGGCGCGGCGAAACAGCAGCATGATGTTGTTGGCGGGCATGTCGACGCGCCGGGTCAGGTGCAGGCCGTGCGATTTCGCGAGGCCGACGACGGTGTCCCTGTCGCGCAGGCCCCAGGCGGGGTCGCGGGCCTTCAAGTCCGCGTCGAAGGCGGCGTTGGACGGGGCAAGCGGCACTTCGGGCTCGATCCAGGGGCCGTAGAGGACGAGCAGGCCGCCCGGGTTGGCGAGAATCGCTCCGGAACCGCTCATGAGGCCTTCCGTCGCGGCCCACGGGCTGATGTGGATCATGTTGATGCAGACGACAGCGTCGAAGGGGCCGGTCGGCCAGGTCGCAGGGTCGGCGGCGTCGAGCGCAATCGGGGCCTTGAGGTTCGGTGGGCCCGAGGCGGCGTGAGCGGCGATGCTGGCGCGGGCCTGTTCGCTGGGGTCGGTGGGGGTCCAGTCGATATCGGGCAGGGCCGTGGCGAAGGCGAGGGCGTGCTGGCCGGTGCCCGACGCGATCTCCAGCACCCGGCCACGCGCGGGCAGATGCGTGCGCAGGACGGCGAGGATGGCGGCGGCGTTCCGCTCGGCAGCGGGGGAATGCAGCGCCATCGCGGATCGGCTCATCGCGGGGTCGAGGATGTCCATGCCGTCTTCGTTAGCGGGCGTGAGGCCTGACTGCGACACAAACTCGCTGTCTGCCCACGGAAACCGGTGTCATCGATCGCACCCGGTTGGCTGCGGTTGACGCAAGGTCCGCCGACGTGTCTTTGTAACTGAAATATCACGTCATGTTACGTTTCAGGGTTTCCGAGGCGCCGCTCAAAGAGCGCCCGGCCGATGGTTCAGGAGCACCAGATTGTCAGCACTCGAGATCGAATCGGTCGCGATTCCCGGCCTGTTTCCGGCCCCCACGCGCCATAAACGGCTGATCGCCTGGGTCGAGCAGATCGCCGCCCTGACCAAGCCCGACCGGGTCCACTGGTGCGACGGGTCCGAGACCGAGAAGAGCGCGATTGTCGCCGACCTGATCGGCCGGGGCACGCTGAAGGCGCTGGATCCGGTCAAGAAGCCGGGAAGCTACTACGCCGTGTCCGATCCGCGCGACGTCGCGCGGGTCGAGAGCCGGACCTTCATCTGTTCCGAGGATGCGCTGGACGCCGGCCCGACCAACAACTGGGCCGATCCGATCGAGATGCGGGCACGGCTGGACGGGCTGTTCGATGGCTGCATGATCGGGCGCACCCTGTACGTCGTGCCGTTCTCGATGGGGCCGCTGGGCTCCAAGATCAGCGCGCTTGGCGTCGAGATCACCGACAGCGGATACGTGGCCGTGTCGATGGGCATCATGACCCGGATGGGCAAGGCGGCGCTTGACGTGCTGGGCGACGACGGCGTGTTCGTGCCGGCCGTTCACACCCTGGGCGCGCCGCTGAAGGCCGGCGAGGCCGATGTGCCTTGGCCGTGCAACGCCGATAAATGGATCGTCCACTTCCCCGAGACGCGGGAAATCTGGTCGTACGGCTCGGGCTATGGCGGCAACGCCCTGCTGGGCAAGAAATGTTACGCGCTCCGGATCGCCTCGGTGATGGCCCGCGACGAGGGTTGGCTGGCCGAGCATATGCTGATCCTCAAGCTGACGGATCCGAAGGGCCGCGTGAAATACGTCTGCGCCGCCTTCCCGAGCGCCTGCGGCAAGACCAATCTGGCCATGCTGCAACCGACCCTGCCGGGCTGGAAGGCCGAGACGGTCGGCGATGACATCGCGTGGATGCGGTTCGGCGATGACGGGCGGCTGTACGCCGTCAACCCCGAGGCCGGCTTCTTTGGCGTCGCGCCGGGCACCAGCCATCAGTCCAACACCAACGCCATGACCACCTTGGCGTCCAACACCGTCTTCACGAACACCGCGCTGACCGCTGACAATGATGTCTGGTGGGAAGGGATGACGGACGAGACGCCCGAGGGGATGACGACCTGGAAGGGCGTTCCCTATGACGCCGCATCCGGTGAGCCCGCGGCCCATCCGAACGCCCGCTTCGCCTCGCCCGCTTCGCAGTGCCCGACCATCGCGCCGGAATGGGAGGACCCGAAGGGCGTGCCGATCGACGCCATCCTGTTCGGCGGCCGCCGCGCCTCGGCCGTGCCGCTGGTGACCGAGGCCTTCGATTGGGAGCACGGGGTGTTCCTGGGGTCGACCGTGGCGTCGGAAGGCACGGCGGCGGCCGAGAATGCGATCGGCGAGCTGCGCCGCGACCCGTTCGCGATGCTGCCCTTCTGTGGCTACAACATGGGCGACTATTTCGCGCACTGGCTGAAGCTGGGCGAGAAGGCCACGGACAAGTCCAAGCTGCCGCGCATCTATTTCGTGAACTGGTTCCGCAAGAACGAGAACGGCAAATTCGTCTGGCCGGGATTCGGCGACAATGCGCGAGTCCTGAAGTGGATCGCCGGGCGTCTGGACGGCGAGGCCACGGCGCAAGATACGCCGGTCGGTCGTGTGCCGTCGCCAGAAGCCCTGGACCTGTCGGGCCTGAGCCTTTCGGACGCGGACCTCCACCTGTTGCTGGACGTGGACGCCCAGGTCTGGAGCGAGGAGGCCTCGCTGATCCCTGCCTTCTACGAGAAGTTCGGCGACCGGCTGCCCAAGACCCTGTGGAAGCAGCACGAGGCCTTGGTCGAGCGGCTGAACGCCGAAGGCGCGCTGGCCGTTTCGGCCTGAGGACGCTTTGACGTCTTGAAATCGGAGTGCGGGCGGTCGAAGGACCGCCCGTGCCGCAGTCCGACAACATCCCGAACGACATCCTGATCATCGGCGCAGGCGTGCTGGGCCTGTGTACCGCCGTCGAACTGACGCGGCGGGGCCATGACATCCGTGTGGTGGACACCGGTGTGCCCAATGCCTCATCGGTTGCGGCGGGCATGATCGCGCCGACTCTGGAAGCCGTCATGGACAGGGCGACGCCTGAGCGCGCCGCGCTGATGCGGGACGCGCGGTCGGTCTGGGACGGGTTTGCGGAAGGCACTGGGATCACGATCCATCCGGCGCGGACCTTCTGGGCCGGGCGTCAGACGACCGCCATGAACAAGGCTATCGAACAGCTGGAAATCCAGCCCGGTTCGGTGACTGACGACGGTCGGGTCTCGGTCATGTCGGATGTGCTGATCGAGCCGGGCCCGGCGCTGGAGGCGATGCGGGCGGTCCTGGCGCGTCCGGTGACTTCGGCCTGGGTCGGGTCCGTGGCGCGCACGGCGACCGGCTGGAAGGTCGCGACGGCGCAGGGCGAGATCGAGGCGCGGACCCTGGTGCTGGCCACGGGGGCGTCCAGGCCGGTCACGGGCCTGCCGCCCGAGGTCGCGCTGCTGATCGCCCGGATCCAGCCGATCCGGGGCCAGATCGGTTCTGTGCCGGACCGGACCGATGCCGTCCTCAGGGGACTGGGCATCTATGTCGCGCCATCGGGCGAGGGGGCGCTGATCGGGGCGACGATGGAGCCCGGGCGGCGGGATCTGGAGCCGGACGCGGCGGCGGGCCGACAGCTGATCGATGCGGCCGAACAGCTGCTGGGGCATCCCGTCGCCGGACCTGTCGAGTGGCGGGTGGGGATACGCGGCGCGACACCCGACGGCCTGCCCATGGCGGGGGCGAGCGGAGAGCCGGGGCTGTATCTCGCCCTCGCCCCGCGTCGGAACGGCTGGCTGCTGGGGCCGCTGGTGGCTCAGGTCGTAGCCGACGCGATCGAAGGCGAGCTCCAGGACGGGGGCGCGAGATCGCCCCACGCCGCCGCCCTGGATCCCCGACGCTTCAGTCGCTGACGGCGAAGCGGACGGTGAAGGCGACGCGGGCGCCGTCGATCGCCTGACCGTCCACGGTTCCGGGGCTCATCCGGAAGAAGGGCGTCAGGCTGGAGGCCGCGCGGCCGAAGCCCTGGCCGCGCGGCGTTTCGGACGCCACCGAACAGTTGCTGAGCGTACCGGCGGCCGAGACCAGGCAGTTCAGGGAGGCCGAGCCGGGGATGCCGTCGGTCAGCGCCCGGCGGGGAAAGGCGCGTTCCATCTGGGCGGCGCTGGGCTGGCTGGCCCAGCGAGGGCGGGTGATGACGGCGGGCGGCCGGGGCGGATCGACCGGCACCGGGGTGGCATCAAGCGTCGGCACGAGCACGGGCGTAGCGATGGTGAAGGTGCTCGAATCGGTGCGCGGGCCGGGGATGGCTGTGATCGTCTCGATCGTACTGGGGATCGGCACTGGCGAGGGATGAACCGGCAGGTTCGGCGGGACCGGCTTGGGCTCATCGACCGGATCGACGATCACCTTGGGCACGGTGATCATGCTGACGTCGATGGGGTTGCCGGGAATGGCCTCAGGCTGGGCGGGAACCTCGAACCGCTGGTAGTAGATGGCCACGCCGACGCCGATGTGGGCCAGGGTGACCACCCCGATGGCGATCCAGGTGTTGCGGTTGAACCGGAAGCCCTTGCGTTCGCCGTAGTCGAGCGGGCTGATCAGTCCCGGTCCGCCGGCAGCTCTTATCATCATGGCCGTCACTCCCTCGTTGGAAGCCGCCCCCGGCCCGCCACGATCGAAGTTCGCGCGCAGCTTGTGGCGGGATTTCGGCGGTGTTTCAGCTTATCGTCGGTAAGTTGAAAGGCCTGCCACCGGGGCACGATATTAAGGTTCCGTTAACCACGATCCGTCAGCGTCCGGCCATCATGACAGTCGGAACGATTCCATCGGCAGGGGGCGTGGAGGCTGCAATCCGACGCGCGTCCCATGCGACCGGCGTGGACTTCGACTTCCTGATGAAGACCGCCCGGCGCGAGAGTTCGATGAACCCTTCGGCCAAGGCCCGGACCTCGTCGGCGGCGGGGCTGTTTCAGTTCATCGAGCAGACCTGGCTGGCGACGGTCAAGTCGGCAGGCGCCAAGCACGGATACGGCCAGTACGCCGACCTGATCCATCGCGGCTCGGACGGGCGCTGGCGCGTCGAGGGGTCGGCGCGCAACGTGGTCATGGACCTGAGGTTCGATCCGCAGGCCGCCTCGACCATGGCGGCTGAGCTGACGGCGTCGAACGCGGCCTATCTGAGGGGGCGGACGGGTCGCGAGCCGGGGGCGGGCGACCTGTATGCGGCGCACTTCCTGGGGCCCGCAGGGGCAGGGCGGCTGATGGAGGCGATGACGTCGCGTCCGGGATCCAGCGCGGCGGCCCTGTTCCCGGAGGCGGCGCAGGCGAACCGCTCGATCTTCTTTCGCGACGGGCGGCCGGCGACGGTGGCTGAGGTTCACGCCAACCTGCAGAAGACGGCGGGCGACGGCGCGCCGGCGGCGGTCACAGGCGAACCCCGGACGCCGCCTACCGACCAGGAACGCGACATCATGCTGGCGGCGCGGCTGGAGCGGCTGAAGCAGAATCAGAACCTGCTGGCCATGCTGCTGGGGCAGGGCGAGGACGCGAAATCGTCGGGCTTTGGCGGGGCCTTCTCGCCGGGGCCGGATACGGCGTGAATCTCCGGCCGGTCGCGGATAGTAAACCGGCCATTAAGCATGGCAGGCTGAAGGTGACGCCTCAGCGTCCGATTCCCTGAAACGAGTTCGTCCATGACCGCCTTCCGCGCCCGGCTGACCGACATGGATATCCGTCGCCTGATCAAGGCGACCGACGAGGACGAGCGGGCGGCGGCGGCGCACAAGCTGTGCCGCTCCATCGACCGGGCCGAACTGACCGACGAGGACCGCGAGGCGGCGCAGAAGATCCTGAGGGTGCTGGCCAACGATGCGGCCGAGCTGGTGCGGCGCTCGATGGCGGTGACGCTGAAGGCGTCGGACCTGATCCCCCACGACGTGGCACGCCGGCTGGCGGCGGACGTGGACAGCGTCGCCCTTCCCATCATCGGATTTTCGCCGGTCTTCACCGACGAGGACCTGATCGAGATCATCCAGGCGGGATCGGCCGTGCGCCAGATCGCGATCGCGGCCCGGCCGAAGGTGTCACGCGATGTCGCCGAGGCGCTCAGCGTCGACGGCTGCGAGCAGGCCGTGCGGACCCTGGCGTCCAACGACAACGCCGACCTGTCCGAGCGGGCGATGGCGCGGACCATTGACCGGTTCGGCGACGCGCCCGAGATCGTGGCGGCCCTGGCCTATCGCCAGGTCCTGCCGCTGGACATCACCGAGAAGCTGATCGCCCTGGCCAGCGACGCCGTGCGCGAGCATCTGGTCAGCCGTCATGCGGTGGCACCCGAGACGGCGATCCGGCTGGCGACCTTCGCGCGGGAGCGGGCCACGGTCGATCTGGTCGATCAGGCGGCGTCCAGCCAGGACCTGCCCCGGTTCGTGGCCCAGTTGAACGCCAGGAAGGCCCTCACGGCCTCGCTGCTGCTGCGGGCGCTGGCGCGGGGACAGATGACCCTGTTCGAGCACGGGCTGGCCGAGCTGACGTCCACGCCGCATTCCCGGGCGTGGCTGATGATCCACGACGCCGGACCGCTGGGGCTGAAGGCCCTGTACGACCGGGCGGGACTGCCGCCGCGTCTGTTCCAGGCCTACCGGGCCGGGGTCGACACCTGGCGTGCGCTTCAGGCCGAGGGGGCGGATACGTCGGGCGAGGCCTTCCGCGAGCGGATGCTGGAACGGTTCCTGACCCAGCGGCCGAACGCGCCTCGCGATGATCTGGCCTATCTGATGGAGCGGCTGGATCAGGCGGCTCCGCCGGTGATGAAGGCGGCGAACGCGGCATAGACGTGTCCTTCTCCCGTTGCGGGTAGAGAAGGATCGTTCTGCCTAGCTTTCGCCCTTGGTGACCCGCTAAAGCGAGGGACGCTGTTCGCCACGAGAGTCTGCCCCATGCGCCTGTCGCGCTATTTCATGCCCATCCTGAAGGAAGCCCCTTCGGACGCCCAGATCGTCTCGCACCAGCTGATGCTGCGCGCCGGGATGATCAAGCAGGAGGCCGCCGGCATCTATGCCTGGCTGCCGCTGGGCTTGCGCGTGCTGAACCGCATCGAACAGATCGTGCGCGAGGAGCAGGAGCGGGCGGGGGCGGTCGAGGTGCTGATGCCCACGCTGCAACTGGCCGACCTGTGGCGAGAGTCGGGGCGTTATGATGCCTATGGCCCCGAGATGCTGCGCATTACCGACCGGCACGAGCGTGAGCTTCTGTACGGCCCCACCAATGAGGAGATGATCACCGACATCTTCCGCAGCTTCGTCAAGAGCTACAAGGCCCTGCCGCTGAACCTGTTTCACATCCAGTGGAAGTTCCGCGACGAGCGCCGGCCCCGGTTCGGCGTGATGCGCGGCCGCGAGTTCCTGATGAAGGACGCCTATTCGTTCGACGTCGACGAGGCCTCGGCGCGCAAGGCCTACAACCGGATGTTCACGGCCTATCTGAACACCTTCGCGCGGCTGGGCTTGAAGGCCGTGCCGATGCGCGCCGACACCGGGCCGATCGGCGGCGACCTGTCCCATGAGTTCATCGTCCTGGCCGAGACTGGCGAGAGCCAGGTGTTCTGTGACCGCCGCCTGGTCGAGATGCCGGCTCCCGGCAACGACGTGAACTGGGACGATCTGCAGGGCGTCTTCGACGAGCGGACCTCAATGTATGCCGCCACCGAGGAAATGCACGACGCCGCCGCCTTCGAGGCCCAGACGCCCGAGGCCGACCGCCTGACGGCGCGCGGCATCGAGGTCGGCCACATCTTCTATTTCGGCACCAAATACTCTGCCCCGATGAAGGCCAGGGTCGCCGGGCCGGACGGCAAGGACACCGAGGTCCATATGGGCTCCTATGGCGTCGGGGTGTCGCGCCTGCTGGGCGCGATCATCGAGGCCAGCCATGACGATGCGGGCATCATCTGGCCCGACGCCGTGGCCCCGTTCGACGTGGTGGTCATCAACCTGCGCGTCTCGGACGAGGCGGTCTGCGTCGCCTGCGAGGCGGCGGTCGAGGCGCTGGAGGCGGCCGGCAAGGTCGTCCTGTACGACGACACCGACGAACGCCCGGGCGGCAAGTTCGCCACCGCCGACCTGATCGGCGTTCCCTGGCAACTGACCATCGGGCCCAAGGGTCTGGCCGACGGCGTGGTCGAGCTGAAACGCCGCGCGACGGGGGAGAAGGTGTCAGTGTCGCTGGATGTGGCGCTGGAGACGCTGGCTTGACGGACGCTTCCTTGGCCGCGAAGCCTTCGAAACCCGCCGGCGCCTTCTCGTCGTGGGAAGTCGGTCTCGCCCTTCGCTACCTCCGCGCCAAGCGCAAGGAGGGCGGGGTGGCGCTGATCGCGATCATCTCCTTCTTCGGCATCATGCTGGCCGTGATGGCGCTGATCGTGGTGCTCAGCATCATGTCCGGCTTCCGCTCCGAACTGCTTGGCCGGATGCTCAGCTTCAACGGCCATATGTACGTTCAGGGCGCGGTCCTGACCTCGCCTGATCGCGACGCGGCCCTGACCCGGATCAAGGCCGTGCCCGGCGTCGTCAGCGTCAGCCCCCTGGTCGAGGCCCAGGCCCTGATCCGCGCAGGCGGCCAGACCACGGGGGCCGTGGTGCGCGGTCTGCGTCCCCAGGATCTGGGGACCATGCAGTATGTCTCGTCCAGCCTGTCCGATGAGGCGAAGGCCAGCTTCGGCCGGGGTTTCTACGGCGGCAACAACGTGCTGGTCGGTCAGGCCTTGATGGACCAGATGGGCCTGAGAGTCGGCGATCCGATCAGCATCTATTCCCCGACCGGCGCCGACAGCGCCTTCGGCAATCTGGGCGGCCAGGAGAAGACCTATTTCATCGGCGGGGCCTATTCGTCGGGCACCGCCGATTACGACCGTGCCTTCATTTTCATGCCCCTCGAACAGGCGCAGTTGTTCTTCGGCAAGGAGGGGCTGTGGGACGTGATCGAGCTCAAGGTCGACGAGCCCGACCGGGTCCAGGATTATCTCGCCCCCGTCCGTGACGCGGCCGGTGCCGGATCGCTGGTCACCGACTGGACCCAGCGCCTGGCCGCCTTCTGGGGCGCGCTGAAGGTCGAGCGGGTAGCCATGTCGATCATCCTGGGGATGGTGGTCGCCATCGCGGCGCTGAACATCATCTCCGGCATCGTCATGCTGGTGAAGAACAAGACCCGCGACATCGCCATCCTGAGGACCATCGGAGCCAGCCCGTCGTCGATCCTGAGGGTCTTCTTCATGGCCGGGGCGTCGATCGGGGTGGCCGGCACGATCGTGGGCCTGATCCTGGGCCTGCTGTTCTGCCTGAACATCGGAGCTATCCAGCATTTCCTGGAGTTCGTCTTCCAGACCCAGCTGTTCAACGCCGACGTCTACATGCTGGACGCCATCCCGGCCAAGGTGGACCCGATGGACGTCGTCTGGATCACCCTGTGGGCCGTCTTCATGTCCTGCGTGGCCAGCATCATCCCGTCGTGGCTGGCGACCCGGATCGATCCGGTCGAGGCGCTGCGTTATGAGTAATCCCGTCCTGAGCCTGCGTGGGATCACCCGCACCTATGTCACCGGACGCGGCGAGCTGACCGTGCTGCGCGGCGTCGATCTGGACGTCATGCCGGGCGAGATCGTCGGCCTGATCGGGCCGTCGGGGTCGGGCAAGTCGTCCTTGCTGCACGCCGCCGGACTGCTGGAACGGCCCACCGACGGCACGGTCATGATCGACGGCGAGGACGTCGGGGCGTTGGACGAGCGGGCGCGGACCCGCATCCGCCTGAACCGCATCGGCTTCGTCTACCAGTTCCATCACCTGCTGCCCGAGTTCGACGCGCGCGACAACGTCGCCCTGCCGATCCGCATTGCGGGCCGTCCGCAAGCGGAGGCGCGGCAGATGGCCGAGGCGGCTCTTGGGTCGCTGGGTCTGGCCGAACGCGTCCTGCACCAGCCGGCCCAGATGTCGGGGGGCGAGCAACAGCGCGTCGCCCTGGCCCGGGCGCTCGCCAACCAGCCGCGCCTGCTGCTGGCCGACGAGCCGACGGGCAACCTGGATCCGACCACCAGCCAGACGGTGTTCGAGGCGCTTCAGAAGCTGGTCAAGGACACCGGCGTCGCCGCCCTGATCGCCACCCACAACATGGAGCTGGCCGGTCACATGGACCGCGTCTTCGCCCTGAAGGACGGCCATCTGGAAGAACGTCCGGCGGAGAGCCACGCCTACTGATCGATGCGGCTGATCGATGCATGGGCGGTCTGGATCGATCCCGATCCAGTCTTTGCGGGAGCGTAGGCGCGGGCATAGGCTGGCCGTCTTTTCGTGACCGGAGATCGCCCATGATCCGCCTCGTCCTATCCGCCTGCGCCGTCGTCGCCCTGGCCGCCTGTCAACAGCCTGCGTCCGAACCCACCGCCGCCCCGGTCGCGCCCAAGACAGACATCACCCCGACCGCCGCCGCTGACATTCCGCCCGGGGTGGTCGCCGTCGTCCGGGCCGCGCGGCCGGGCTTCATTGTCGACGAGGCTGAACTGAAGGAACGCGAGGGCCGTCGCTACTATGACGTCGAGGGCACGCTGAACGGCGCCGAGATCGAGTTCGACCTGCTGGAAACGCCCCAGGGCTGGACCGTGGTCGAGATCCAGCGCGACATCGCCTGGGCCACAGCCCCCGCCGCCGTCCGCGCCGCCGCCGAGACCGCCCGCGCCGGCCTGACCCCCGTCCGCGTCATCGAAAGCACCCAGGCCGCCGACGGCGCGGTGATCTATGAGCTGTTCGCCGACGGCAAGCCCGACGTGCCCTCGCTGGAGGTCCGCCAGAAGGACGGCAAGGTCGACGTCCTGAAGGAAGTCTGGCCGCACTGAGCGGCCGCTCCCTCAGCAAGTGGCTACTTCTTGCCGGGAACCTGGGTGAAGGGCGAGGTGCCCACGACCACGGCGGGCTTGGCCTTCTCGGCCTTGGGCTTCCGCGTTTCCTTGTTGCTGCGCACCTGACCCTTGGCCATGACCGATACTCCGTGCGCCGCCCGCCGGGATGGCGGGGAGGGGCGTCTGCATCAGTCTAGCGCGGGACCGTGAGCTGTGTCGTGGAAAACTCGACCCGAAGCCTGTTGACGAGAACAAATCCGCAACATAGAACATTCCCGGAACACGCAATCTGGGGATAAGACGATGTCGAGGTGGGTCAGGGATATGCTGTCGCTTGCATCGTGCGGCGGCTTTGTCTGGATGGTCTGGCAGGCGGCGGCACTGGCAGGATGATTCGCCCCTAGTACTCCCTTTCCGCTCATCCCCGCGAAAGCGGGGACCCAGTGAGAGCCGCGAACCCGATCCGATGGCCTTCTACACCTACATCGTGGCGAGCGGACGGAACGGGACGATCTATGCCGGGTCAACGGAAGACCTGATCGCGCGGGTATCTCAGCACAAGGCCAGAACATTCGTCGGCTTCACCGCTGAGCACAGCGTCGATCAACTGGTCTGGTACGAAATCCATGACAGCCGAGACGCGGCGTTCAAGCGTGAACGCAGGATCAAGAAATGGAACCGGGTCTGGAAACTCGAGCTGATCGAGAAAGCCAATCCGGCATGGCATGATCTCTATGACGAGCTACGTCTTGGAGGTCTGTCGGATGCCCAGGACTGGGTCCCCGCTTCCGCGGGGATGAGCGGTGCAGAGGGTGGTTGATCTGGCCGACAAGGGTTTCGTCCACCTCCGGGTCCGTTCGGCCTATTCGCTGCTGGAAGGCGCGATCAAGGCGGGGAAGGTTCCGGGTCTGGCAGCCGGTGCCGGGATGCCTGCCGTGGCGGTGGCGGACCGGGCCAATCTGTTCGGGGCACTGGAGTTTTCCGAAGCCGCCAAGGGGGCAGGGGTCCAGCCGCTGATTGCCTGCGCCCTGCCGGTCAGCGGCATCGGCGGCAAGATCGCCGAGCGGTGGGCCAAGGTCGCGACCATCGTGCTGATCGCCCAGGACGAAACGGGCTGGCTGAACCTGTCGGCCCTGTCGTCCTCGGCCTATCTCGACGCGGGCGACGACGAGCCGGGCGTGCCCTGGTCCAAGGTCGTCGCCCATTCGGACGGGCTGATCCTGCTGTCGGGCGGTCCCGACGGCCCCGTCGATCCCCTGTTTGTCCAGTCAAAGCCCGCCGAGGCGCATGCGGCGCTGGCGACGATGGCCGAGGTTTTCGGCGACCGCTTCTACGTCGAACTGCAACGCCACGGCCTGCCCAGCGAGGGACAGGCCGAACAGGGTCTGGTGGCCTGGGCCTATGACCATGACGTGCCGCTGGTCGCCACCAACGACGTCCACTACGCAAAACAGTCCCAGGCGCGGTCGCACGACGCCCTGCTGTGCATCGCCGACGGGGCCTTCACCGGTCAGGAGGATCGCCGCCGGATCACCGACCAGCACTGGTTCAAGCCGGCCGAGGCGATGCGCGCCCTGTTCGCCGACCTGCCCGAGGCCTGTGACAACACCATCGACATCGCGCGGCGCTGTGCCTTCCTGGTCAAGACCCACGCCCCCATCCTGCCGCGCTTCGACACCGGCGATGGCCGTTCCGAGCCCGACGAACTGATGCATCAGGCCCGCGAGGGGCTGAAGGAACGGCTGCGACAGGTCACCCCGTCCGCGCCCGAGGCCGACTACTGGACCCGGCTGGAATGGGAGGTCGGCATCATCCAGCAGATGGGCTTCCCCGGCTATTTCCTGATCGTGGCCGACTTCATCAAATGGGCCA
>NZ_JAEMRD010000046.1:301-22341 GCF_016463485.1 Brevundimonas sp. | reverse complement strand
ATCACGATGACGACGGGATGGCCGAGCGCCGCGCCGACCAGGGCCAGGCCGATGCCGGTATTGCCCGCCGTGCCCTCGACGATGGTCCCGCCGGGCTTCAGCGCGCCTGAGGCCCGCGCCGACTGGACGATCGACAGGGCCGCGCGGTCCTTGATCGAGCCGCCGGGGTTCATGAACTCGGCCTTGCCCAGGATCTCGCAGCCGGTCAGGTCCGACAGGCGGTTCAGCCGGATCAGCGGGGTGTTACCGATCAGGTCGGTGATGGAGGCGGTGGTCGTCTGGGTGGACACGATGGAAAGTCTTTCAGTACCGCCATCGCCGTCATCCTCGGGTTTGACCCGAGGATCGGACGTTGGGCGAGGAGAACAGGAGAGTGACGCACGGCCGCTGTGCGTCTCTTCCTCGTCTTGAATGATGACCGTCTGGCCCTCGGGTCAAGCCCGAGGGTGACGGCGGCGATGGATCAGGCCGCGATCCGCTCGCGGCGTTCGACGTGGATACCACATTCCGTCTTGTCCAGCCCCGACCAGCGACCGGCGCGCGCATCCTCGCCTTCCTGCACCGGGCGGGTGCAGGTGTGGCAACCGATGGACAGGTATCCCTGCTCGACCAGCGGATGCCGGGGCAGGGCGTGGGCGACCAGATGCTCCTCGACGTCCTCGGCAGACCAGTCGGCCAGCGGATTGACGCGCAACACCCCGTCCAGAACCTCGAAGGGTTTCAGCGTCGCACGGGTCGAGGCCTGATGGCGCTTGCGACCGGTGATCAGGGCGGTGAAGCCGACCGTGGCGCGGGCCAGCGGCCGGGTCTTGCGCAGGTCGCAGCAGGCGTCGGCGTCGGTCTTCCACAGGTCGTCGCGGGCATCGAGGTCGGCCTTTTCCTGCGCATCCGGCGTGACCAGCCGCACATCGGTCAGGCCGAGGCTGGCGGTCAGCTGCGACCGGTATTGCAGGGTCTGGAAGAAATGCTGGCCGGTCTCCAGAAACACGACGGGCAGGTCGGGCTTCTCTTCCGAGATCAGGTGCAACAGAGCGGCGGCCTCGGCCCCGAACGAGGAGATAGCGGCGGTCTTCAGGCCCAGGGCCGGGTCGAGGGCTGCCTTCAGGATCGCCTCGGCACCCTGTCCGGCGACCTGTTCATTCAGGCGCGCGGCCAGAGCATGCAGATCGCCGTCAGGCTTTGGGGGCAGGGCGGTCCTCGCGGCGGCCCGTCGCTGCCAGATGGTCGGAACCGGATCGATCGCCGCCTGATAGGCGGCGTCGAAGGCATGATCCATCCGCTCCCACGTCGTCCTGTCCGCCCCGGGGTTCAACTCGACCGCATCGAAGCCCGAACGGCGCAGATGACGCGCCTGATCCGGCAGGATCTTGCCGGCGGCGATCAGCCGACCGGTGAAGCCGCGCTCGCGCAGGATCGCACCCAGCGAAAAGCCCCGCCCGTCGCGAAACGCCTCGAACTCCAGCACCAGCACATCGGTCAGCTGTGCCGCCGCCTCGACCTGATCCAGCGGCGTCGTGACCGACAGGCGTGGTCCGTTCTGGATGCCGTCCAGATATTCCAGTTCAGGCGGCGACATCGGCGACCTCCGGGTTCGAGAAGGGCGCATAGATGGCTTGGCGGAACGGCTCGGCCCCGGTCCGGCGCACGGTATCGATGAACCGCTCGCCCTCGGTGCGGATCTCCAGATAGCGATCCAGAGCCCGGGTGATGGCCCCGGGCACCTCGTCGGCGGGCAGGGACCGGCCCACGATCTCGCCCAGCGCCGCCTGTTCGTCGGGGGAACCCCCGACCGTGATCTGGTAGTATTCCTCGCCCTTCCGGTCGACGCCCAGCACGCCGATATGGCCGACGTGGTGGTGGCCGCAGGCGTTGATGCAGCCACTCATGTTGATCCGTACCGGCCCGACCCGCTCCTGATAGTCGAGGTCGGCCAGTTGCTTCGACAGGGCCTGTGCGACCGGAATCGAGCGGGCGTTGGCGAGCGAGCAGTAGTCCAGCCCCGGGCAGGCGATGATGTCGGTCACCAGG
Organism: Brevundimonas sp.; assembly: GCF_016463485.1. GTDB lineage: Bacteria > Pseudomonadota > Alphaproteobacteria > Caulobacterales > Caulobacteraceae > Brevundimonas. The sequence continues at coordinate 20,313 of NZ_JAEMRD010000046.1, read as the reverse complement.
TCGGCATTGGGCGTGGCCAGCCCCGCCGCCAGCAACTCGCGCCACAGGGCAGGCGTGTCGTCCAGCCGGACGTGGGGCAGGACCAGGTTCTGCTCATAGGCCGCCCGGACCTCGTCGAACGCGTACCGCTCGGCCAGATCGGCGACGATATCCATCTGCGCGTCGGTGATGTCGCCGGGCACTCCGTCGAGCGGCTTCAGCGAGATGATGACGCTGGCGTATCCTGCCTGTTTGTGCGGTCGGACATTGTTGCGGCTGAACCGGGCGAAGTCGGGATCGGCCAGGACGGCGCGGTCGAACGGCGCGCTGACCTTGGGCAGGTCGGCGAATTCCGGCGGGGCGAAATAGGCCTTGATGCGATCCGCCTCGTCCTGTGGGATCGCCAGGGCGTCGCGGCGCAGGGTGGCGAAATGCGCATCCACCTTCTCGCGGAAGGCGTCGATGCCCAGCGAGGCGACCAGGATCTTGATCCGCGCCTTGTGGATGTTGTCGCGCCGCCCCTCCAGGTTCCAGGCCCGGACGATGGCGGTCAGATAGGCCAGCAGGTCGGCGGCCGGGACCGTCGCGATCTCCTGGGCGATGTGCGGAAGCCGCCCCTGACCCCCGCCGACGAAGACGCGAAACGCCGTGCCGCCGTCCTCGCCCTTCACGATCTGCAGCCCGACGTCGTGGGTGCGGATGGCCGCGCGGTCGGTCTCCGACGCGATCACCGCGATCTTGAACTTGCGCGGCAGGAAGGAGAACTCGGGGTGGATCGTCGACCACTGCCTCAGGATCTCGCACCAGGGGCGCGGGTCCTCCAGCTCGTCGGCCGTTGCTCCGGCGAAGACGTCGGTGGTGACGTTCCTGATGCAGTTGCCGCTGGTCTGGATGGCGTGCATCTCGACTTCGGCCAGATCGCTCAGGATCGCCGGCAGGTCGGTCAGGGCCGGCCAGTTGAACTGGATGTTGGTCCGCGTGGTGAAGTGGCCATAGCCCTTGTCATAGGTCCGGGCGATGTGAGCCAGCCGCCGCATCTGGGTACCGTTCAGGACCCCGTAAGGCACCGCGACGCGCAGCATATAGGCGTGCAGTTGCAGATAGACCCCGTTCATCAGCCGCAGCGGCTTGAACTCGTCCTCGGTCAGGGCACCCGAAGCGCGCCGCGCGACCTGATCGGCGAACTCGGCGACCCGCTCCTTGACCAGGGCATGGTCGAACTCGTCGTAACGGTACATCAGGCGGGCTCGCGGTGGTTCAGGCTGTTGCCGACGGTCGGTCCGGCCGAGCGGATGGTTTCCTTCAGCCGGTCACGCCCGGACGGCGTGTGGCCCGTGACCTCGACCAGATAGGGATTGACCCAGGTGGCGGGTTGCGACGCGGCGGCGCTCAGGGCCGTATCGGCCGCTTCTCCGTCGAACAGGGCGGCCGAGGCCAGATCCTCGACCACGGCGGCGTCGGCGCCCAGATAGATGACGCGGCCGTCCGACAGCCGGTTGGCGGTGACGATCTTCATGCGACCAGCTCCGCGCGCACATCGAGTTGCGCCGCGCTGAACGCCGCGCACTCGCCGACATAGAGCAGGGCCGGGCCGGTCAGATTGGCGCGCGCCACCAGCCCACCCAGATCGGCCAGCGATCCGGTGATGACCCGTTCGTCGGGGCGGCTGCCGTTCTCGACCACCGCCACGGGGGTGGCCGGATCACGACCCGCCGCGATCAGGCTGGCGGCGGTCTCGGCCGCGCGGCCGACGCCCATATAGACGGCCAGGGTCTGGTTCGGCCCTGCCAGTCGTGACCAGTCCGGCGCGATACCGCCGGGCTTTTCCTGGGCCGTGACGAAGGTCACCGACTGGGCCATGTCGCGGTGGGTCAGGGGAATGCCGGCCGAGGCCGCGCAGCCGATCGCGGCCGTGATCCCGGGCACGACGAAGACGGGGACGCCGGCCTTGCGCATGGCCTCCAGTTCCTCGCCGCCGCGTCCGAACACGAAGGGATCGCCGCCCTTCAGCCGGACGACGCGCTGGCCCTTCCTCGCCTCCTCGACCATCAGGGCCTCGATCTGGTCCTGTGGCACCGAATGATGGCTGCGGCTCTTGCCGACGTACAGGCGGTGGGCGTCGCGGCGGGCGCGGTCCAGGATGGCGTCGGGGACCAGTTTGTCGTGGATGATGACGTCGGCGTCCTGAAGCACCCGCAGCGCCTTCAGGGTCAGCAGTTCGGGATTGCCGGGACCGGCCCCGACGATATGGACGACACCTTGGTCTGGCCCTGTGGTGATCTCACTGGCGGCGTTCAGCAGCCGCATCATCTCGCGCCGTGCCTCGGCGGTACGACCGGCGGCGGCCAGGTCAGCGGCGGGCCCCCGGAAGGCCTTCTCCCAGAAACGCCTGCGCGCCATGAAGTCGGGCACCGAGGCGATGACGGTGTCGCGCAGGTCCCGCGCCAGCTTCGCCACCTCGGTCAGGCCGGCGGGCAAAACGGCCTCGATCCGGCTTCGGATGTCGCGGGCCAGGATGGGGGCCGAGCCGCCGGTGGCGATGCCGATCACGACCTCGTCACGGTCGATCAGGGCCGGGGTGTGGAAATCGCTGAGCGCGGGCTTGTCGACCACATTGACCTGGGCCCCTGCCGCACGGGCCAGGGCGGCCAGGTCCGTCGCCAGATCGGTGTCCTCGATGGCGATGAAGACCAGCCGGGCCCCGGCCATGTCTTCAGCTGTGGGCAGGCGTTCGATCGCCACCGTCCCGCCCTGCGCGGCACCGGGGCCGGTCGGGGCTCCGTCCGGTGCGAACCACACCAACTCGGCCGGAGTCTTCTGGAACAGCCTCAGCTTGGCCAGCGCGGGCTCGCCGTCACCGACGATGACGACGCGGGCGCCGTCCATGGGAATGGATGCTAGAAAGACTCTCATGACTGCTCCGCCGGCCTCGATCGGAGGGGCTAGCCTGCCGTGGGTCGTGCGATCACACTCCGCCCGTGGGGTGCGCCGCACAAATCAGATTGTCTTTGTCGGCCTGATAGGATTTCTAACGGCCATGGCCAGACCGCTCCTTCCCCTGAACGCCCTGCGCGCCTTTGAAAGCGCGGCGCGAAACCTGAACTTCAGCCGGGCCGCCGACGAGCTGTCGGTGACGCCGGGCGCCGTCAGCCAGCAGATTCGCTTGCTCGAGGACATCGTCGGTGGCCCCCTGTTCAAGCGCGAGGCCAAGGGGCTGCAACTCACCGACCTGGGTCGCGGTGCCGTGCCCCTGCTGCGCGAGGGATTCGAGCGGCTGATGGACGCCTCGTCCCTGCTGCGCGAACCGCCGAAGAAGAAACAGGTCTCGATCAGCGTGACGCCGTCGTTCGCCGCCAAATGGCTGATGCCGCGCATGGACGACTTCCATACGGCCCACCCGGAGATCGAGGTGTGGATCTCGGCGGACCTCGAACCCGCCGTGCTGGGCGAGGGCGGGGCGGACCTGGCCGTGCGCTACGGCCCCGGGGACTATCCGGGGCATGTCGTCGAACGGCTGATGACCGAGACGGTGTTGCCGGTGATCGCGCCCGCCCTGATGTCCGGTGACAAGCCCATCCGGACCCCCGCCGACCTCGCCGGGCACGTGCTGCTGCACGACATGTCCAACGACGGCGATCCCTCGCGGCCGGACTGGGCAATGTGGCTCAAGGCGCGGCGGGTCAAGCATTCGGACCCGAGGAAGGGCTCGCGCTTCAACCAGTCGTCGATGCTGATCGAGGCGGCGGCGGCGGGACGCGGCGTGGCCCTGGCCAAACGCACCCTGGCCCAGGCGGACCTGGCCTCAGGCCGTCTGGTCGCGCCCTTCCCGGACGGCAGCGAGGCGGTGGGATTCGCCTATCACGTCGTCCTGCCACGCGACCGCCCGCCGTCTCCCAGCGCCACCGCGTTTGTCGCGTGGCTTAAGGCGCAGGCTGTGCATCACGACAACCAGATGGGGCAGTTGTAACCGGACGCCGTCATCCTCGGGCTTGACCCGAGGATCGGACGTTGTGCGAGGAGAACGAACGGTGGGTGCACGATGGTCGTGCGCCGTCCTTCTGCACTGCCTGCCGATGGTCCGGCCCTCGGGTCAAGCCCGAGGGTGACGGGATATCACGCGTTCTGCATCGCGGCGCGCAGGGCCGCGACGCGGACACCGTCGGTCAGCGGGCTCGGCCGAACCGGGCCGTGCAGGACCGAAGGCGTGGCGCTCTGTTCGTCGCCCTTGGGCGTGACCAGGAAGCCATTGCGGGCAAACGCCTTGCCGGAGGCGCGGCGCGAGGTCCAGACCACGATCGGGGCGGCCAGCAGCAGCGGACCGACGATCGGGATGAAGAAGGTGGCCAGGTCCGGTCGGAATGCCAGCGCGGCACAGAACGCCAGGCCCGTGCCCATCTGCCAGCGCATCGAGCGGAAGGCGTCCTTCCACGACACGCCGTCGGCGTCGCGTTGCTGGCAGTGCCAGCCGGCGTCCTGACCGATCAGGATCTTGGTCACGGCGACCGTGTTGGCGACCATGAAGATCGGAGCGAGTGTGGCCGACAGGAAGATCTCGGCCATCATCCCCTTGACGATCTGGCGACCGCCGCCGAAGGCCCGGCGCTCGCGCGGACGCGACAGCACCAGCACCGCACCCATGATCTTGGGCCCGATCAGCAGCACGCCGGCCAGCACCGAGGCCAGCATGAAGGGGGTGAACTGGGGCTTCAGGAAGTAGAAGAACGAGGCCCAGTCGATCGGATAATAGAGCTGGATCACCAGACCGGTCACCAGCGACGCGAACCACAGCGGCGAGGCCAGATAGGCCAGAACGCCCATGAACAGCTGGGTCCGGCTGGCGCCAGTCAGGCCCGGCGCGCCCAGCAGGGCCAGGTGCTGCAGGTTGCCCTGGCACCAGCGGTGCTCGCGACGCACGAAGTCGGTGATGGTCGGCGGGGTCTCTTCGCACGACCCGTCCAGGGCGGCGGTGACATGGACGCCCCAGCCGGCGCGGCGCAGCAGGGCGGCCTCGACCACGTCGTGGCTCATGATATGGCCACCGAACGGCTTCACACCCGGCAGGACCGGCAGGCCGGCGGCCTCGGCGAAGGCGCGGGTGCGCAGGATGGCGTTGTGACCCCAGTAGGAGCCCTCGGCACCCGTCCACCAGGCCAGTCCGGCGGCGGCGACACGGCCGTACAGCTTGACGCTGAACTGCGAAACGCGCGCGAACAGGGTCTGGGCCTTGATGATGGTCGGGGCGGTCTGGATCAGGCCGATGCGCGGATTGCGCTCCATGGCGTCGACCATGCGGAGCAAGGTCTCGCCGGCCATGGTCGAGTCTGCGTCCAGCACGATCATGAACTCATAGGCGCCGCCGAACCGGCGGGTCCAGTCGGTGATGTTGCCGGACTTGGCTTCGACGTTGAGCTCGCGGTGGCGATAGAAGGCCTGGGAATGGGTGCGCAGGCGGAAGCCCGCGAACACGGCCTGTTCCGACATCAGGGCGTCGAGCTTGTTGGTGTCCGACAGCACGAACAGGTCGAAGGCGTCCGAAACCCCCAGGCGCGCCAGACCCGCGTCGATGGCGTGCAGCCGACCGAGCGCCGCGTGGGCGTCCTCGTTGTACAGCGGCATCAGCAGGGCTGTGCGGCTGGTCGGAGCCTCGGGGTGCGGCGAGAAGGACAGGTCCTCCTGCTCGCGGTTGGTCATCAGCACCCACAGGCCGATGGCGGAGTTGGCGAACCAGCAGCCTATCGAGGCGATCAGGATCAGGAACAGGCCGAACGCCAGCATTTCCAGCCCGTCCCAGCCCTTGCGGCCGTACAGGATGAAAGGCGCGATGGCGGCCAGAACGGTGATCAGGGTCGTGGCACCGGCCAGCACCAGACGGCGCAAGGCCACGTTCCGGGGCGAAGTCGCGACGGGCGCAGCCGGCGCGCTCTCCTCGAAGGACTGACGTGGCATGGCCAGCGGGGCATCGTCAGGAGCCCAGGCGTCCGCGCCGAAATCGACGGCGCCGTCCAGGACATCGCTGCGCAGGGCCAGACTGTTCATGGCGTCTCTTGATATCCCGGAGACCGGTGCGCGATGGGAAGGAAGGTGCGCCAGGCTACTGCACCGCAGCATGAACGCATTCTCGTGAAAATCAATCACGGAGTCGTGATTGTCCCGTGATTTTCACATTTCCGTGTCGGCCGCGCGTCGGTGCAGGTGACGCCCCAGGATCAGTGCTGTGACCCCGACCCAGGTGACCAGCACCACGGCGAAGGCCCGTTCCCACCAGCCGACGTTGGCTGGATTGACCGTGCCCGGCAGGACGAGGTGATGGGTGATGACGGTCAGGATCGTCATCACGACGAAGGTCAGTGTCAGGAACGCCTTCAGCCGCGGCATCTCCTTCGTCCCGGCCAGCCCCCACAGCAGCAGCAGGGGCGCGACCTGAATGCCCAGGGCCATGTTGATCACCTGATGGCGCGGGTCCGGATAGGGATACAGGGTCGACAGGGCGAGGCCAGCACCGGCGAGAACGAAGACGATGCCGATCAGCCAGCCGGTGATGTGGGCCCGGGTGATGGCGCTGACGGCCAGTCCGAAGCCGACCCCGGCGAAACCGGCCATCACGCCCGCGACGAACACACCGCCGTTGAAGATCATGGGGTTGGCGGCCGAGTCATTGCCGAGCTCGCTCAGATACTGTCGGGCATTGTCGAAGCCGGGATAGGCGAGGATGGCTACCCCGACGGCCGCGAAGGCCAGCACCGGCGCCATGACCCCGATGGCCAGCAGGATACGCCGCCGCCGGAATCTCACATGCGACCAGTGCCCAGGCGTCAGCCAGGCCAGGGTCGGCCGGCCGGGCAGGGGCCGCAACCCCCAGATCGGGCGCAGCAGCGGAATGCGCCGCACGATCTCATAGATCAGCAAACTGGCCCCCCAGGTCACTGCGGCCAGCAAGGGCGCCTCGATCCACACGGGCAGGACGGCGGGCCGGATTAGCCAGACCGCGCAGACCAGCACCGTCTGGTGCGCCAGATACAGGGTGAAGACCGCGTCGTTCAGATAGGTCAGCACCGGGCCGCCCTTGTCGCGCAGATGCAGGCTGGCAAACCCCAGCAGGGCGACGATCACGGCCCACTGGTCGACGGCCACCACGATATTGCGCGGCACGCCCCCGAAGGCTCCGCCCCCGGGATGCGCGACCTGAAGCATCATCAGCGGCAGGGCGACGGCCGCTACGCTCAACGCCACCCAGCGGAACCGCTCCAGATCGCGCCAGATCGAGACCTGGCGCACGGCGAAGAAGCCGAACAGGAAGGCGGCCAGGGACTGGGCATGGTTGTACCAGTCCCACCACAGGACATTCGTCAGGCCGAACGACGGAAACAGCAGCACCCTCGCCCCGATCAGCCACAGGGCGGGGATGATCAGGATGCGCCGGCCGGCGAATATCGATCCCATCCGGTTCTCGACCGCCTCGATCCAGGTCGGGCGGGTCATCAGGGCCACGATCACGGCGCTGTAGACCGCGATATAGAGGACGAACCACAGATGATTCAGCGGCACCCCGTCGGCCAGGCCGGACGGGCCGAACTCATGTCCCAGCCAGGCCAGATAGCCGCCGTCGAACCCGCCCTTGTCCAGCGCCTCGATCCACGACTGGATCGTCACCAGCACCAGCACGCCGAAGATCAGGGGCGGTGCCAGCCGGGCCACGCGCAGCCGCGCCACCTGCATCGGCGTCTTCCTCAGGGTCATGAACCGGATCGCCGCGCCCGAGACCAGGAACAGCAGGGTCAGCCGCCACGGGTTGGTGACCAGCACCCCCTCACGCATCCACCACAGCGTATGGGTCGAATGGATGTGCCAGTCGTAGACGCCATAGGCCAGGCCGACATGGTAGAAGATCAGCAGGGCGAAGGCCCCGACGCGCAGCCAGTCGAGATCGTATCGGCGTGACGAAGAGGGGGGCGCGCTCACGGCGTCCCTATGGGCGAGGCACGGCGGCCTGTCCACGGTGCAGGTGCCGCAACCCTGGGGCCCGCCGGCCGATCAGCCGCTTCAGGAACGGCGTCGTCGATGATGCGTTCGCCAGCCTCTGATCGGGCGAATGGGACGGCGATGGCGGACGGACTGGCGAAATTTCCCACCGAGTCGGCTCCCAAGGGCCTGACCTGGTGTTCCGACGACCGGCCGGGCCTGACCCGCAAGGTGTCGCGCAAGGGCTTCGACTATCTGGATGCCCACGGTCAGCCGGTCACCGACGAGAAGGTTCTGGACCGCATCCGCATGCTGGCCATTCCGCCCGCCTGGACCGACGTCTGGATCTGTCCGCGCGCATCCGGCCATATCCAGGCCACCGGCCGTGATGTGAAGGCCCGCAAACAATACCGCTACCACGACGGCTGGAGCACCCACGCCGCCTCCAACAAGTTCGACAAACTGCCCGCCTTCGCCGCCGCCCTGCCGCGCCTGCGCAAACAGGTCGAGGCGGACATGGCCCTGAAAGGGGCGTGCCGGGCCAAGGTCCTGGCCACGGCCGTGCAACTGCTGGAGATCACCCTGATCCGGGTCGGCAACGCCGTCTATGCCAAGCAGAACCGCAGCTATGGCCTGACCACATTGCACAAGCGCCATCTGGCCGTGGACGGCACCGGCCTGACCTTCGCCTTCAAGGGCAAGAGCGGCGTCGAGCACAGGGTCAGCGTCCGCGACCGTCGCCTCGCCACCGTCGTCCGATCCCTGCGCGACCTGCCGGGCCAGAGCCTGTTCAAGTATCGCAATGAGGACGGCGATCTGTGCCCCGTCACATCCGACGACGTGAACGCCTATATCCGCGACGCCATGGGCGAACAGTTCTCGGCCAAGGATTTCCGCACCTGGGCCGGCACGGTGTCTGCGGCGCGGGCCCTGCGCGGCATGGAGCCCCCGACCTCGCCGACCGCCGTGAAACGGTCGATCACCGTCTGCGTCAAGGCCACGGCCGGCCTGCTCGGCAACACCCCGACCGTCTGCCGCTCGTCCTATGTCCACCCGGCCGTGTTTGACCTCTACCAGAGCGGACGGATGGCCGAGGTCCTGCCGGGCGCGGAGACCGCCGGATTCGAGAAGGCCCTGGCGAAATTTCTGAAAGCCCCCGGCGCATGACCGCCAAGGGCGAACTCGACACCTATCAGGCCAAGCGCCGGTTCGCCGATACGCCCGAGCCCAAGGGCAGGAAGGCGAAGGCGAAAAAAGGCGCGCCGCTCCGCTATCTGATCCAGCGCCACGCGGCGACGCGGCTGCACTACGACTTCCGCATCGAGGTCGACGGCGTCCTGAAATCATGGGCCGTGACCAAGGCCCCGTCGCGCGATCACACCGTCAAACGCCTGGCCGTCGAGGTCGAGGATCACCCGCTCGACTACGGCGGGTTCGAGGGCACGATCCCGGCCGGAAACTACGGCGCCGGCACGGTCCAGATGTGGGACGAGGGCAGCTGGGAGCCCCAGGAACCCGACCTCGACGCTGCCTTCGCCAGGGGGCAGGTCAAGATGGTCCTGCACGGCGAACGGCTGAAGGGCAAATGGGCCCTGATCCGGCTCAAGGGCGATCGGGGAAAACCGTCCAAGCGCAACAACTGGCTGCTCATCAAGGAGATCGACGATTTCACCGTCGACGGCGAGGGCGACGCCAATATGGAGATCGACGCCTCGGTCACCTCGGGCCGGACCATGGCCCAGATCGCCGAGGGCCGGAAACAGTGGACGTCGTCCAAGCCCACCGGCCGAAAGGCACCGCCCAGACCGAAAGCCGCAGCCGCGCCGCTCAAGAAACCCCCGGCCTTCGTCCCGATCCAGCTCTGCAAGGTCGGCGACTATCCCCCGCGCGGCGCCGGCTGGGCCCACGAGATCAAGTTCGACGGCTATCGCATCCAGGTCAGCGTTGGCGGCGGGAAGGCGACCCTGCGCACCCGCAAGGGACTGGACTGGTCGGATCGGTTCGCGGCCCATGCGACGGACGCCGCGAAATGGCCCGACGGCGTCGTTGACGGCGAGCTGTGTGCCCTCGCCGAAGACCACATGCCGGACTTTTCGGCGCTTCAGGCGGCGATCTCGGACGGCGACACCGGGGGGCTGATCTTTTTCGCCTTCGACCTGCTGTTCGACGGGCCGGAGGACTTGCGCAAACTGCCCCTGTCGCACCGAAAGGCGCGGCTCCAGGCCTATATCGACCGCATCCCGAAGACGGCGGCCAAACGCATCCGCTACGTCGATCATTTCGCCACGACCGGCCAGGCCGTGCTCGACAGCGCCTGCCGGATGGACCTGGAAGGCGTCATCTCCAAGGACCTCACGGCCCCCTACACCGCGGGGCGATCCTCGACCTGGGTCAAGTCGAAATGCCGGGGCAGGGACGAGGTGGTCATCGGCGGCTGGACATCCGAGGGCGACCGCTTCCGCTCCCTGATTGTCGGCGTCCAGGACGTGGACAAGACCGCCGGCAAGGGGCTGCGCCACCTCGGCCGCGTCGGCACGGGCTATTCCGAGGCGGTGGTCAAACGCCTGCTCCCCGCCCTCAAGGCCCAGGCCGCCGACCACAGCCCTTTCGTCGGCAAGGGGGCCCCGCGCAAGTCCTCCGCCGGCGGCACGATACATTGGCTCAAGCCCGTGCTGGTCGCCGAGATCGAGCACGGCGGTTACACCGACAGCGGTTCCCTGCGTCAGGCCGCCTTCAAGGGCCTGCGCGAGGACAAGACCGCCGCCGAGGTCGACGCCATGCCGCAGGCCCCGGTCGATCCGAAGGACGCGACCGGCACGAAGAGCACCGTCAAGGCCTCGCCCCCGCCCCAGCTGAAACTCGGCGGAAAGCCCGGCAAGGTCGTGGTCGCCGGCGTCACCCTGTCGAACCCGGACAAGGTGCTGTGGCCCGGCACCGAAGGCCGTCCTGACATCACCAAGGCCGACCTCGCCCGCTACTACGAGGCGGTCGCGGACCGCATCCTGCCCCATGTCGGTGATCGCCCGACCTCGATCATCCGCGCCCCCGAAGGCATCGGCGGCGAGACCTTCTTCCAGCGCCACGCCATGCCCGGTTCGAACCCCCGGCTGAAGCTGATCGACGTGAATGAGCGCAAACCCTATGTCTCGGTCGTGGATGCTGGCGGCCTGGTCGCGATCGGCCAGTCGGGCGGGCTGGAACTCCATCCCTGGGGCTGCGCGCCGGGCGAGCCCGAAATCCCGGACCAGATCACCTTCGACCTCGACCCCGACGAGGGGCTGGATTTCAACGACGTGATCTCGGCCGCCCGGGTGGTGAAGGCGAAACTGGAAACCCTGGGCCTGAACCCCTTCGTCAAGACGACCGGCGGCAAGGGGCTGCACGTCGTCGTGCCGATCAGGACCGACGCCCGCAGCCGGATCACCTGGGATCAGAACAAGGCCTTCGCCAAGGCCGTCTCGGAGGCAGTCCGCGCCGACGCCCCCGACCGCTTCACCACCACCCTGGCCAAGAAGGCCCGGGGCGGAAAAATCTTTCTCGACTATCTGCGCAATGGCCGGATGGCCACCGCCGTCGCGCCTTGGTCGCCCCGCGCCCGCCCAGCCGCAGGGATCGCCTTCCCCTTGTCATGGACCCAGGTCAGGGCCGGTCTGGACCCCACGGCCTTCAATCTCTGGACCTATGAAGCCCTGCTCAGGAAGGCCGATCCGTGGAAGGATTTCCGCGCCGGGGCCACGAGTCTGACACCGGCGATCAAGGCCATGGGGTCAGCCACAACTCCTTGAAATGACCGGTTTCGGACATTGGTACGGAACGATGATCTCCCGGGCGGGTTGTATGAGGGTCCCGGGGAGGGACCTATCGTGATCCAGATCGAAAACCTCAGAAACCGCGCGCGCTCGTTTCGTCGTCGTGCGGAGTGGATGACCAGTGGCGTGGACCGCGACCGCATCATCGCCATGGCAGCCCAGTTCGACGCTGACGCCCAGTCCATGACCGCCACGCCACGCCTGATTTCGCTGGCCTGACTCCGTTCATCCCCTCCGCGCTCAGGCGGCCTTCGTCTTCGCGGCCGGTTTCCTGGTCGCCGCCTTCCTGGCGGGCGCTTTCTTCGCTCCCGTCGCCGACCCTTTCAGACTGTTCCGCAGGGCCTCCATCAGGTCGATGACATTGGTGTCGTCCGGTTCCTCCACCTCCACAACACCCTTGCCGCCCTTGGTCTTGGACTTGATGAGGTCGCGGAGCGCGTCGTCGTACCGGTCCTTGAACTCGGTCGGATCGAATTCGGCCTCCTTCTGGGCGATGATGCGGGCGGCGATCTCGACCATGTCGGCGTCGGCCTTGACCGTCGGGATGTCGTCGAAATAGTCGCCGGCGTCGCGGACCTCCTCGTGGGCCCGCAGCGTATAGGCGACCAGCCCCTTGCCCCGCACCTCCAGCGCCAGCTGGCGCTCCTTGCCGCGCAGCACCAGCTGGCCCAGCGCCACCTTGCCCTGTTTCTTCATGGCGTCGCGGATGACGGCAAACGCTTCAACGCCGGCGCCCTTTTCCGGCACGACATAGAAGGGATCGTCCCAGTAAAGCCGGTCGATCTCCGTCTCATCGACGAACTTGTCGATGGAAATGGTGCGGGTGCTTTCCAGCCGGACCTGATCGAAATCCTTGTCGTCGAACAGGACATATTCGTCCTTGGACACCTCGTAGCCCCGCACCAGGCTGGACCGTTCGACCGGGCCCGTGTCGGGGTCGGTCGGCACCATGCGGATTCGGTTGTTGGTCTCGGGGTTGATCAGGTTGAAATGGATCTCGCTCGACGACGACGTCGCCGTGTAGAGCGCCACCGGACAGGTGACGAGCGACAGCTTCAGATGTCCCTGCCAGGTGGGTCGTGCGGCCATGATCGCTGCTCCTCGAATTGCAGACTCGCAATGCGAAGCGCGGCGGTTGGTTCAGACTCGGCTCAAAAGCGTCAGTTCGGGCGCACCAGGGACACCTGCACCACGTCCGTCCGACCGGTCGAGAACCCCGCCTCGCAATAGGCCAGATAGAACCGCCACAGCCGGTCGAACGTCGCGTCCATGCCGCTGTAGGTCTCGTCGAACCGCTTCAGCCACAGGGCCAGGGTGCGGGCATAGTCGGCGCCGAACCGCCGCGTCTCGGTGGTGACCAGCCCCTGCGCCGCCGTCTCCTGGTTCAGGCGCGGCTCCGACGGCAGCATCCCGCCGGGGAAGACGTATTTCTGGATGAAGTCGACCTCGCGCCGATAGGCCTCGAACAGGTCGTCGCGGATGGTGATGATCTGCAATCCCGCCCGGCCGCCGGGGACCAGCCGGTCGCGCACCACCTTGAAATAGGTCGGCCACCACTGCTCGCCGACCGCCTCGAACATCTCGATGGAGACTATGCGGTCGAAGGTCTCGGGCGTGTCGCGATAGTCCTGAAGCCGGATCTCGACACGGTCGGACAAGCCCGCTTTGGCCATCCGCTCTATCGCAAAGGCCTGTTGCGCCGGAGACAATGTCAGGCCGACGATGGAGCAGCCGATCTCCCTGGCTGCATATTCGGCGAATCCGCCCCAGCCACAGCCGATCTCCAGCACCCGGTGGTGGGGCTGCAGGTCGATGGACCGGGCGAGGGCCGCGTATTTCTCATGCTGCGCCTGCTCCAGCGACAGGCTGCCCTGCGTCCACAGCGCCGACGAATAGGTCATCGAGGGATCGAGCCAGCGCGAATAGAAGTCGTTGCCGAGGTCATAGTGGGCGACGATGTTCTTCTTCGATCCCGCCCTCGTATTCATCCGCCCCAGGTTGTGGGTCACCCAGTTGAAGGCGCGGACCAGGGCGTTCCCGCTGGTCAGCTTGCCCAGCCGGTCGAAATTGTCCGCCAGCACGATCAGGGTCCGCGCCAGGTCGGGCGTGCGCCATTCGTCGGCCATATAGCTTTCGGCCAGGCCGATCGCTCCGCCCGCCACGATCCGGCGGATGAAGCCCCAGTCACGGATTTCGAGCACGGCCCGGTCCGGCGACGGCGGTCCGAAATGATGCTCCTGGCGATCGGGCATGACCATGGTCAGGCCGCGCCCCTGCCAGTCCTTGTCGGCGGCGCGAAAGGCCCACAGCAGGATGCGGTTGGGGCGAGGCAGGTCGAACCCGAACCGGCCTTGAGCGTCGTCCACCAGGGGAGCCGTCATCTGTCTTCACTCCACGCACCAGGACGCAAACCGCAACCCCACGAACAGCTACGCACCGTGTTCCGAACGGATGCGCGGCTTGTCTGGAACTTTCGCTCCCGCTCAAGCTTAGCTATCCCAGCATCCGGATCGCGACGCCACACGTAGCTGAGCCCGACTGTCAGAAACACCGATACCGCAGGGCTTCATGTACGACCGCATCCCGCCGCATCAAGAGCCCTCGTCCGTCCGCCGCAGGCTGGCGGTCGTCGGGTCAGGCGTGTCTGGTCTCTCGTCAGCCTGGCTGCTGTCACAACACCATGACGTCACCCTGTACGAGGCCGGCGACCGGGTCGGCGGCCATGCCTGTACGGTGGAGGCACCCGACTTCGACCAGCGCGGGTCCTGCATGACGGCGGTGGACATCGGCTTCATCGTCTACAACGAGCCCAACTATCCGAACTTCACGGCCCTGCTGGACCATCTGGGCGTCGCCGCCAAACCGGCCCATATGTCCTTTGCTGTGTCGATGGACGCGGGCGGGTTCGAGTATTCCAGTCACGGCCTGAAGGGTCTGTTCGCCCAGAAGCGCAACCTGGCCAACCCCGAATTCTGGCGGATGCTGGCCGATCTGAAACGCTTCCACCGCGAGGCCGAGGCCGACCTGCCCGAGCTCGACCGGTCGCTAATAACCCTGGGCGACTACCTGGATCGTAAAGGTTACGGTCAGAGTTTCCGCGATCTGCATCTGTTGCCCCAGGCGGCGGCGATCTGGTCGTCGTCATCGCGCCAGATGGCTGACTATCCGGCCGCTGCCTTCGTGCGCTTCTATCGCAACCATCGCCTGCTCGAGGTCGATCTGAAGCCCAACTGGAAGACAGTCGACGGCGGCAGTCGGTCCTATGTCGATGCCCTGACCCGCGCCTTCCGGGGTGAGGTGCTGCTGAACCATTCGGTCGATCTGATCGAGCGGACGCCGGGCCGGGCGACGATCTTCGCCAACGGCGAGCGCCGCTCCTATGACGGTGTCGTTCTGGCCTGCCATTCCGACCAGGCCCTCGCCATGCTGGAACACTCGAGCCCAGAGGAACAGCGGCTGCTGGGCGCGATCGAATACAGCAGGAACCGCGTCGTCCTGCATCGCGACACCGCTCTGATGCCCCGCCGTCGGAATGCCTGGGCCGCCTGGAACTACGTCGGCGAGCAACCGGCGGCGGGCGACGCGGGTCAGCCCAGCGTCACCTACTGGATGAACCTGTTGCAGGGCCTGCCCGGCGACAATCTGTTCGTGACCTTGAACCCCGAGCGCGAGCCGGACCCGGCGACAGTGCTGGTCGATCGCGAGTTCGACCACCCGATCTTTAACGCCGCCGCTCTGGCCGCGCAAAGCGACCTGTGGTCCTTGCAGGGCGTCAACGACACCTGGTTCGCCGGTGCCTGGTTCGGCTCGGGCTTCCACGAGGACGGTTTGCAGGCCGGCCTCGCCGTCGCCGAGGCTATCGGCGGCGTGCGCAGGCCCTGGACTGTCGAGAACGAGAGCGGCCGCATCCCGCTGACCACGCCGGCGATCACCGCCGGTCAAGACATGGCGTTCGCGGCCGAATGATCCAGACGGGCCTCCGCTCTGGCCTCTATGCCGGCACGGTGTTCCACCGCCGGACCCGCCCGCGCGTCCACGCCCTGAAATACCGCGTCTTCATGCTGCTGCTCGACCTCGATGAATGGGACGGGCTGGTGAAGCGTCTGCGCTGGCTGGCTTCCGGCCGGTTCGGCCTGATGACCATGCGCGCCTCGGACTTTGGTGACCGCTCCGACACGCCGCTGAAGACCCAGATCGCGACCCGCCTGGCCGAGGCCGGGATCGCCGGCGGCGGCCCGGTCCAGCTTCTGACCATGCCCCGCATCCTGGGCTACGGCTTCAATCCGCTCAGCGTCTTCTTCTGCCACGCGGCGGACGGGCGGCTGAGCGCCATTCTGTACGAGGTGTCCAACACCTTCGGCGGTCGCCATTCCTATCTCATGCCGGTCGAGCAGACTTCCGGCCCCGTCCGACAGTCCGTGGACAAGGCCTTCCACGTCTCGCCCTTCATGGACATGGACCTGGCCTACCGCTTCGCCGTGACCCCGCCGAAGGGCGCGCCCGGAGAGGCCGCCTCCGTCGCCATCACGGTCGAGGATGCGGACGGCCCCATCCTCTACACCGCCTTAAACGCGCACCGCTCCGAGATCACCGATCGAACCCTGCTGGCCGCCTGGATCACCCATCCATTGCTCACGTTGAAGGTCATCGCCGGCATCCACTGGGAGGCGGTGCGACTGCTGCTCAAGGGCCTGCGCCTGCGCGGCGGCGTCACACCCGCCTATCCCGTCACCGTCGGCGCCGTCTCCGAACCCCGAGGTCACCATGCGTAAGCTTCATTCCATCGCCGTCGCCCTCGCCCTGCTGGCCGGATCCGCCGGCGCCGCCCTGGCCCAGGCCCCCGAGCCGCGCGCGACCATCAACGTCGATCGCTTCATGGGCCGCTGGTACGAGATCGCCCGCACCCCGAACGATCACCAGCGCGACTGCTGGGCCGCCAGCCAGGTCTGGTCGCGCCGCAACGCCACAAGCTTCGCCATCAGCCAGACCTGCCATCGCGGCAGCCGCACCGGCCGGGCGACCACCGTCAACACAAACGCTCGCGTCCTCGACACCGCCACCAATGCCAAATGGGAGGCCAGCTTCTTCGGCGGCCTGATCCGCCAGCGCTACTGGGTCATCGACATCGCCCCCGACTATTCGTGGATGATCGCCACCACCGCCGACGGCCAGTTCCCGGCCCTGCTGTCGCGCAGCCCGACCATGAGCGCCGCCCAGAAGACCGAGCTGATCGCGCGGATGGGCCGCCTCGGCCTGCCGACCCGCCAGCTGATCAGCCGATAGGACGCCGCCGTGCTTCTCGCCCTCGCCTTTGCTCTCGTGTTCATGCTGGTCGTCATGACGACGGCCTGGGCCACCGTGCTGAAAACCGGCAACGCCGGCTGGACCGACGTCTTCTGGACCTTCGGCACCGGCCTGACCGGCGTGATCGTCGCCCTGTCCCCTTGGGCCTGGGACGCCGATGGCCCGAGCGCGCGCCAGATCCTTGTCGCCGTACTCGTCGCCGTCTGGTCGATCCGGCTGGGGGCCTACATCGCCATCCGCGTGGCCCGCACTAAGGAGGAAGACACCCGCTACAAACTGCTCAAGGAAGAGTGGGGCCCCACCTTCGCCAAGCGGCTGTTCCAGCTCGCCATCGTCCAGGCCCCGGCCACGACCCTGCTGTGTGCCTCCATCGCCGCCGCGGCGCTGCGGCCCGGTGAAGGCCTGATGCTGACGGACTATGTCGGCGCCGTGATCCTGGCCGTCGCCATCGCCGGCGAGGGGATCGCCGACCAGCAGATGAAGGCCTTCAAGGCCGACAAGGGCAACAAGGGCCAGATCATGGACAAGGGCCTCTGGGGTCTGTCGCGTCACCCCAACTATGTCTTCGAATGGTTCGGCTGGGTCGCCTATCCGGTCATGGCCATCGACCTCTTTGGTCAGTCGGGGGCCGGAGGCTGGCCCTGGGGCTGGGCCGCCCTGATCGCACCGATCGTCATGTATCTGATCCTGACCCGCCTGACCGGCGTGCCCCCGCTGGAGGCCGCCATGCTGAAATCGCGCGGCCAGGCCTACGCCGACTACCAGAACCGCGTCGGGGCCTTCTTCCCCCGCCCTTCCAAAGCCTCCTGAGGACCGCCCGATGAGCCTGCTCGCCAACAGCGTCAACAAACTCCAGGACGCGCCGTTTCCGGACTTCGTGACCCGCCCCGCCATCGCCCTGCTGGTAGCGAACGCGCGCAAGGCCCTGAAGACCCCGCCCGCCGACGTCGAGGCCGAGTTCGCTCGCGAAATGGCCGCCCGCCCGGTCGCCGAGCACACCGACGCCGCCAACGAACAGCACTACGAGCTACCCGCACGCTTCTTCGAGCTTTGCCTGGGCAGGCACCGCAAATATTCCAGCTGCTTCTACGAGACCCGGACCGCGACCCTGGACCAGGCCGAGGCCAGCGCCCTGCGGATCACCTGCGAACACGCCGACCTTCAGGACGGCCAGGCGGTGCTCGAACTCGGATGCGGCTGGGGCTCGCTGTCGCTCTGGATGGCCGAGCATTACCCCAACTCGACGATTACGGCCGTGTCCAACTCCCACAGCCAGAAGGCCTTCATCGACGGAGAGGCGGCCAGGCGCGGCCTGACCAACCTGACCATCATCACCGCCGACATGAACGTCTTCAACATCGACCGCACCTTCGACCGGATCGTCTCGGTCGAGATGTTCGAGCACATGGCCAACTGGCGTGCCCTGCTCACCAAGGCGGCGGGCTGGCTGAAGGCCGACGGCCGGATGTTCATCCACGTCTTCAGCCACGTCGACCAGCCGTACCGGTTCGAGGTCTCGGACGATTCAGACTTCATCGCCCAGCATTTCTTCACCGGCGGCGTCATGCCCAGCCACGGCCTGATGCGCCAGTATGCCGATATCCTGACCATCGACGACCAGTGGCGCTGGTCCGGCACCCACTACCAGCGCACCGCCGACCACTGGCTGGAGAACATGGACGCCAATGCCGACGAGGTCCGTGCCATCATGACCGAGGTCTATGGCGATCAGGCCGCCCTCTGGACCCGGCGCTGGCGGCGCTTCTACATGGCCACCGCCGGCCTGTTCGGCGACTCGGACGGAACGGTCTGGGGCGTCAGCCACTATCGCCTGAAGAAGGCCTGAGGATCCCATGCTGAAATACATCGCCGCCTATGGATCGTCCGCCATCGCCATGCTGGTGCTCGACGTCGTCTGGCTGACCATGATGGGCGACAGGCTGTACCGCCCCGTGCTCGGCGACTGGATGCGAACCAAGGTCGACTTTGTCGCGGCCGGCGCCTTCTATTTCATCTTCCTGTTCGGGATCACCTTCCTGGCCGTCGTCCCGGCCCTGAACGAACAGAGCTGGAGCCGGGCGGCGATCAACGGGGCGGTGTTCGGCTTCGTGGCCTATGCGACCTATGACCTCACCAACCAGGCGACGCTGACGCGCTGGGCCCTGCACATCACCCTCGCCGACATGGCCTGGGGCACTTTCATCAGCTGCACGGCCGCGCTCGCAGGCTATTTCGGATCGCGCCTGCTGGTGCGCTGATCGCTAAGTCTGCTTGCGGTCGCTGCGCCGCCGTGCGACCGAAGGCGTTGACGATCAACGGATATACAGACGCCGACGCATGGACGCCGACATCAGTCGTCAGACCTTGACGCTAAACCTGCGCCGCGTGGCCGGCGGCGACCGATCCGCGCTTCAGGATGTGTACGATGCGACGTCGTCGAAACTATTCGGGGTGGTCCTTCGTATCTTGAACGATCGAAGCGAGGCCGAGGACGTGCTGCAGGAAGTCTATATCAGCGTCTGGTCCAAGGCGGGCACGTTCGACGAGAACCGTGCGAGCCCGATCACCTGGCTGGCGACCATGGCCCGCAATCGCGCCATCGACCGCCAGCGCCAGGTCGGCCGCCGCACCACCCGCCCGATCGACGATGCCAACGAGGTTCCGGACGACGCCGAGGACGGTCTGGGGGCCGTGCTGCGCTCCGAACAGACCTCCCGGCTGGACGTCTGCATGGACCAGCTGGAGGATTCGCAGGCCAGGGCCATCCGCACCGCCTTTTTCGAGGGCCGCACCTATGAGGACGTGGCCAAGGTGTTCGGCGTCCCGACCGGCACGATGAAGAGCTGGATTCGACGCTCCCTGATGAAGCTGAAGGCTTGCCTGGGCGGATGACCGACACAACCGACTTCCCTTTCCCTGACGAACGCGCAGCCGAATATTCACTGGGCGTGCTGACGGCCG
>NZ_JAEMRD010000046.1:0-291 GCF_016463485.1 Brevundimonas sp. | reverse complement strand
CGCGCCGCTGCCGAGCGTCGCATCAAGGCCGACCCCGGTTTCGCCGATCAGGTCGCCGACTGGGACGCCCGCCTGGCCCCGATGATCGAGGCGGTGGCCCCTGTCGTGCCTCCGCGCGTGGTCTGGATGCGGATCGCGGCCCAGCTGGGCCTGACCAAGCGGCCCGCGAACGACAATGACGGCTTCTGGGGCAATATCGCGATCTGGCGCGCCGGCACGGCGGTGTTCGCCACGGCCGCCGCAGCGGCTCTGGCCGTCGTCCTTGTGACCCCCGCTGCGACCCCCATCGCC
>NZ_JAEMRD010000184.1 GCF_016463485.1 Brevundimonas sp. | reverse complement strand
CTGATGACGCCGGACGGCAAGGTGATGGAGACCGAGGCCGCCCACGGCACCGTGACCCGCCACTATCGCCAGCATCAGAAGGGCGAGGCCACCTCGACCAACTCGATCGCCTCGATCTTCGCCTGGACGGCCGGCTTCAAGCACCGCGCCAAGCTGGACGGCAACGCAGAGCTGGCCACCTTTGCCGAGACCCTGGAAAAGGTCGTCGTCGACACCGTCGAGGCCGGCTTTATGACCAAGGACCTGGCGCTGCTGGTCGGCGACACCCAGGGCTGGCTGACCACCGAGGGCTTCCTCGACAAGGTCGCCGAGAACCTGCGCGCCGAGCTGCCGAACGTCGGCTAAATCCGGCTTCAAGATCCGCGACATAAACGCCCGCCGGAGATCGCTCCGGCGGGCGTTTTCGTGGTCGATGTCAGCCGGTGGCGGCCAGGGTCTTGAGCCATCCGACGGCGACGTCGTGCCTCATCCGCCCGTTGCGGACGGGGAAGGGGAAGTCCGGAGACAGGCCGGGACGGACGTCGGACGGGGAATAGCCGAAGGTATCGCGGAACACGCGGCTGAAGTGCGACTGTGAGGGGAAGCCGTGGTCCTCGGCCACATCGGCGACCGACCGGCGCCGGCCTTCGCGCAGGGTCATATGGGCGCGTTCGAGGCGCTGTTTCTGGATGAAACGATGGACCCCGCCGTCGGCGTCGAACGCCCGATAGAGGGTGGCCCGAGACCCGCCGCATGCCCGGGCCACGGTGTCTGCATCCAGGTCGGGGTCGAGCAGCCTGTCGTGGATCCATCGCTCGGCCCGCCAGCGTAGTCCCAGGCGTAGGGAGGCGCGCGTTTCCGGATCGAGAGAGCGCGTGTCCCCGAGGGCGCGGGCGGTCATGGCCAGGGCCGCCGTCAGCCCGGCACGCCTGTGGGCATCGTCCAGCCGCTCGATCTGGTTGCCGAGGATGCGGATATGGCCCCCGATCAACCGTCCGGCAGCGCTGTCGCGCCTCAGCACCGTTCCGTGGGCCGAGGGTTGCAGCAGAATGTCGGGGACGTACCGCCGCGGGATCAGCAGGCTGTAGACGTCGACGCTGGCGACCCGGGACACGGTTTCACGCGACAGGTCACGGATCTGGACGTCGCCGGGCCGTGAGCGGACGTCGCGCCCGGCGCAGTCTCCGACAAGCGGGGCCAGATTGACCAGCAGGTTGATCCCGTCGATGGCCGAGCGACCGACATAGGGCCGGGTGCGTCGCATGATCTGGCCGCTGGATCGTCCGCGACCGACGACGCCTTCAGCCGTCAGGGCCATGACCGTGGTGTTGTAGAAGCTGGGCCGAGCCTCGGGTGCGACGCCCTCGACCGCATACAGGTCGGCCATGCTCTGTCGATAGAGTTCGTAGGTCTCTTCGCCGTTACGCGACCCGGTGTCCCAGGCCATGGCTTCACTGGTCAAGAGGTCTCGACGCCCGGCGGCGCTCCCAATTCACGCTCGAACCTATCGTGGTTTCTCGGGCCAAGGCAATCACGGCGCGACCTGGCGGGGCGGGCGGCTTGAGACGCACAGGCATGGTCATGACCGGGAGAGCCGCTATCAAGACGTCAGATCGGCGTGACAGCGTCGGTTCGAGACAGCCCCGGTGTGGGGAATTGCGCCAGGGCCTAGCAGGTCGTTCAGTCCACGCTGAACGACCTGCCTCTGTTTCGACAGGAGTTGTTGCGTTGATCTTCGATGCCGCCATGATCGAGGCCCTCGACGGAAAGCCCGCAGGGCCGACCGCGATGCCGCACAGCCGCCCGAGCGAGGGTTCGTCCGCTGTCCATCTGCGCCAGGACGGCGATCGCTGGACCTGGATGCTGATCGCCGAGGACGGCAAGTCCGTCGCGGCCGGGGAAGCCCATACTCGTGAGGACGCCCTGCGTGGGGCCCAGGACGCCGACCGTCCGAACGATTGACGGCCGATGCGGCTGAGCGAGTCGCAATTCCGGGGAAGAGGCCTTGTCGAGGCAGGATTTCCGTCTAGCGTTCCGGCCCCGATCCTGGAGCCCCTGCCTTGACCCCTTCTTCTCCGCCGACCGATGAAGGCCCGGTCTGGGCGAGGGATGCGGCGCGCAAGGCGGCCCGTCGGAATGAACCGTCTTTCAAGCGGCTGATCGTCAATCTGATCGCGGTCGCTGCCGTGGCGGCGGTCGTCGCCTTTTTCGCCGCGCCGGTGGTGGCCTTTTTCGGCATCCGGGCGGCGGCGGAGGCGGGGGATGTCGCGGGCCTGGCCAGGCTGATCGACTATGACGCCGTCCGGGCGTCGCTGAGGCCGCAGCTGTCGGGACGGCCCGAGCCGCTGACCCCGCCGCCTTCCTTCATCCAGGATCCGATCGGGGCCGTTCGCCGCCAGTTCGATCTGGCGGTGACGCCTCAGGCCCCGGATGCGCCGGACGTCGAGGCCTATCTGTCGCCCTCGGCCCTGTCGTCGCTGACGCGGGGCGAAGGCCGCGACGCAATGGAAGCGCCGGCCTCGGCGGAGGCGAAATGGCCCACGCCGATCTACTGGTCCGTCAACCGGACCCGGCTGGCGGTGACGAATGACGGCGGGGCCCGGACGGTCTTCACCTTCGAGCGACGCGGGCCCTATGAGTGGAAGCTGGTGCATGTCGGGTTGCCGGAAGCCACGTCGGCGCAGCCCTGATCGCAACCGCCCAAGCTTGGCCGCGTTGGTGCCGCAGGAGTATTCATGAACCGCAAGTCCCTCATCGTCCTCGTCGTCGCCGTCGTCGGTGCCTTCCTGATCGCCTATTTCGTCTCGCCGCTGCTGGCGGTGCGGGGGCTGGTCGAGGCGGCCAAGGCGGGCGACGAGGCGGCGCTGGAGCGCAAGGTCGATTTCCCGGCCCTGCGCCAGTCGATGAAGGACGAGATGAACGCCCGTCTGGTCGCCGAGATGCGCCGCGACCTGGGCGACCGGGGCTCTGCGCTGGGCGGTCTGGGGATGCTGCTGGCCCCCAGCCTGATCTCCAGCGCGGTCGATACCCTGGTGACGCCCAAGGCCGTCGCCGCCATGGTGGTCGAGGCCCGCGAACCGCGCGCCGCCGATGCGGTCGGCGAACCGGCACCCAAGGCGGACACGGCCGGGGACGACATCCGCAAGAGCTACAGCTATCGCGACCTCGACACCTTTGCGGTCACGCTCAGCGATCCGGACCGGCCGGATCAGAAGCTCGACCTGCTGCTCGAGCGGCATTCGGTCTTCTTCTGGAAACTGGCCGGAGTCGATCTGCCCGATCCCGCTTGATCCTCTCGTCATCCTCCGGCGAGCGTAGCGAGACCGGGGGACCCAGCGGCGCGCGACAGCGCGAACCTGTCGCAGACACCAATTTTCGACACCCAGCGTGAACAGGTCGCCTTCGGCGCCGCTGGGTTGCCCGGTCAAGCCGGGCAATGACGAAAGGGGCGGGAGGCCTACGCCGCAATCATTTCTCCTTTTGACTGTCGATCCAGGCGTCTATGCGGGCGTCGAGCAGGTCGAGCGGCAGGGGGCCGTCGACGAGCAGGGCGTCGTGGAAGTCGCGGACATTGAACCGGTCGCCCAGTGCCTCCTGCGCTCGCGTCCGGATGGCACGCAGCCGGATCTCGCCGATCTTGTAGGCCAGGGCCTGGCCCGGCCAGCCGATGTAGCGTTGCAGCTCGGTCTCGATGTTGTGAGGGGCGAGCGCCGAGTTGTCGGTGAAGCAGGCGCGGGCCCGTTCCACCGTCCAGCCCATCCAGTGCATGCCGGTGTCGGCGACCAGACGACAGGCGCGCCACATCTCGTAGGACAGGCGGCCGAAGCGCTCCTCCGGCGTGCGATAAAAGCCCATCTCCTCGCCGAGGAATTCGGAATACAGACCCCAGCCCTCGGTGAAGGCGGTGACGTCGACGTTGCGGCGGAAATAGGGACCGGCGGCGGCCTCCTGTTGCAGGGCGATCTGGAGGTGATGGCCGGGCACCGCCTCGTGCAGGGTCAGGGCGGGCAGTTCATACAGAGGCCGCTGGTCCAGCTTGCCGGTGTTGACGATGTATCCGCCGGGCACGCCCTCGGCCAATGATCCGCCGTTGTAGCGGCCGGTGGTATAGGTCGCCTCGATGTCCAGCGGCACGGGCCGGACGTTGTAGGTCAGGCGCGGCAGGGTGCGGAACAGGGCCGGCAGGCCACCGTCCGCCCGCTTGGCCATCTCCGACGCCTTCTCGATCATGTCCTCGCGCGAGGTGGCATAAAAGCGCGGGTCGGTGCGCAGGTGCGCCAGGAAGCCCGCGAAATCTCCGGTCCAGCCCGAGGCGCGCATCTCGGCGTCCATGCGGGCCCGGATGCGGGCGACCTCGTCCAGGCCGATCTGGTGGATCTGGTCGGGGGTCAGGTCGGTGGTCGTATAGGAGCGGGCCTGGAAGGCGTAGTAGGCTTTCCCGCCCGGGCGCGAGCCGATGCCGACGACATCGGTGGCGGCGGGCAGATAGTCGTCGCGTACGAAGTCCAGCCAGGCACGGCGGCGGGGCACGATCCGGTCGGCGACGATGGCGGCGGCGCGGGCGCGGTAGGACGCCTGGTCCTCGGCGGGGATGGTCGCGGGCAGGGTCGCGAACGGCTTCATCAGCGGCTCGGTCTCGGCCGTATAGGCGACCTCGTTGCCCAAGGTGACGAGCACACTTTCGACGACCGATTTCGGCTGGGTGAACCCGGTTTCCAGTCCGCGACGGGCGTTGGCCAGGCCGTCATCATAGAGCTTGGCGAAGCCCTCCAGCCGGGCGATCCAGGCATCGGCGTCGGCCCGCGTCGTGATCCGGGTGCCCGAGGCGACATAGGCCGCCGTCTGGCCGACCCCGCCTTCGGAATCGAAGGCCAGGCGTCGATCGTCGAACTGGATCGCCTCGATCGACCGTTTGAGGACCCAGGCCAGGAAGTCACGGTTCAGCCGGTCCTCGGACGACAGGCCCGCCGTTGGTATGGCCTCGGCGCGGGCGAGAAAGGCCTCGAGCGGGGCCTTGCGAGCCAGTTCGGCGGCGCGCGACAGGTCAGGCAGTTTCGACTTGGCCGCCTGATCGCCCTCGAACCCGGCCGAGATCGGGTCATTGGCCTTGAGGAAGGCTTCGTAGTCGGTGAGCAGGGCAGACAGGGCGGGGTTCGGGGCCGGCGTCGCAGCGCTTGCGGGGGTCGTCTGGGCCGAGGCGGGCAGGGCGACCGAGGTCAGCAGGAGGACGGCGAGACCGGCGACGAATTTGGACATGAGGCACCTCGGATGAAGGCGTGCATGGGGCGGGATCGCGAACGCGGCGTCAATGGGGAGTGGTGAATGGTTGGTTTGTGATGGTGGCTGGTGGTTGTCGCATCCTTGACGCCAGCGCGAGGGCCGCCAATCGGGCGTGCCGCCAAATGCAGCAGCCACCAGCCACCAGCCACCAACTACAAGTCACTCTTCACACACGCCTCTTCGTCCTCACGCGATCTCTCGCTGAAGCGATGGGAAGGGCCGGCGGAGCGTCCGGGCCTTCGCCCGGAATAGGGGTAGTGATTACCGTTTCGGCGAAAGACGAACGCTCCGCGTGCGTGGTTTTCGCAGGAGCTGTACGGCTCGGTCTCCCGAACCAGCGGGGGTGTTAACCCCTTGCCGCTA